>JAFVYC010000025.1 GCA_017500855.1 Clostridia bacterium
GAGTAGACGGAAGTCTACAATCCAAGTCGAGTAGGTAGCAATACCTACGGAGAAACAAAGTGGAGTTGCAAACACTCAAAACAAGCAACAAACCCAAAACTGGGTTTCAATTCCTTACTATTCTGAAGCAAGCATCACAACTACATCCGCAAGGATGTATTTTTTTTGCAATTTTTACCCCCGTGGTTGGGAGTTTTGAGAACAAAGACACTATTACAAGGAAAATTTGCAATAAAAAAGCACCGACAACCGTCGGTGCTTTTGTGGTTTTTTGTTGGGTATGCTTTCTATTTGCAAGCGGTTTTGTGTTGCGTGGTGGGCTATTGCAGTTCGCCAAGACGGTGCATCACAATGGCGCACAGGCTGATGCAGGCTGTTTCTGCACGCAAAATGCGTTTGCCCAAAAACACTGTGGAAAAGCCCATTTGCATTGCAAGGTCGTTTTCCTGTTGGGAAAATCCACCTTCGCTTCCCACAACAATGGCGGTGGAGCCTTGGAGCACACCAAAGTCGGTGGCGTTTTCCTTGGCAAATTCGCAAGCAAACAGTTTGTTTTTGCAATGCTCAACACTTTGTAGTGCCTGTTGGAAGGTGTCGAAGTAGTCAACTTTGGGCGCAATTGCACGTCCACATTGCTTGGATGCTTCCTGCGAAACTTTGTTGAGCCTTGCAAGTTTGTTTTCGTTCATGTAGGCGGAGCAAAATTTGCTGTTGAACACAACAATGCGCTTCAAACCAAGTTCAACTGCTTTTTGCACAACAAGTTCAGTTTTGTCGCCTTTCAGGTAGCCAACAAGCAAAGTCACGTCCGTTTGCGCTTCAGTTTGGCTGGGGCGTGTGTCGAAAACCGATGCGGAAAAACTCTTTTTGCCAATGCTGTCCACGTTGCAAAGGTACTCCGTTCCGCTACCGTCGCACACAATGATGGTGTCGTTTTGTTTGATGCGTAGCACACCTATTGCATGGCGAAATTCTTCACCGTCAATTTCCAATGGCTGTGTGATTTTGTCTACAAAAAATCTTCTGTGTTGGCTCATGATTTGTTCCTTTTTGCCACCACGTGGTGGCAATTTGTAGAATAGTGGGGTGACTTTGTTGCTTAATTTGCCATTTTGCCGTCTGTGTTTGTTGAACGTGCATTGCAACGCAAATTCAAGGTGCGTTGGTTACAAATTTAGGCACACGGGGTGCCGTTTTTACTTGTTGTAGGGGTAGTTTTTCTTTTTGATGTTTTCGTAGGGCACCACTTTATGCTTGGGCAGGCTTTTTGCCATCCGTGTTATTTCTTCTTTGATGTAGTTGTTGATTTTGTCCCTTTCGGCATTTGGGTCGTTTGTTGGGTCGTAGGCAATTGGCGTGCCAACTGCAATGGTAGAAATGGTTGGCGCAATGTACATCGGCACAAATTTGAGGCATTTGCCCGTCCGCTTGTAGTACAGTTTTGCAACGTCCACGTACTTGTCGTAGAATTGGTACAAAATGTCGTTGTAGGGTTGCAAGTATTCGGGAAAAAGCACAACGTTTTTGCCCTCTTCCAAAGCCGACAGCGTGCCTTTGATGGTGCCAAGAAGCCTTCCGTCGTGGTAGACGGGTATGGCATTTACTTCTCTGGACAGTTTGCCAACAAGCCAACCTGCAAAGAACGCCGGAATTTTGTACAGGGGTGCAAAAAACTTGTTTTTGTGTGGCCAAAAATCCTTGTAGCAGTAGGCTGTTGCCGTGGATTTGTCCATAACTTCCCCAATGCACCAAATGCGTTTTTCCAATGGAAAAATCAGTTCGGCAAAAATGGGGCCGTACAATTGCGCATGATTCCCCACAAACATGCACGGCTCGGTTGTGTCTAGTTTGTCGAAATCTACCAAATTTGGGTGTTTGTAGGCGCTGTGCACAAGGCTTGAGCAAAGTCGGTAGGTGAAACTATGTTTGTTTTGTTTGTTCTTCATATATTGTTGATTTTTGCACACGGGGTACGTGTTTCTAGTTGTTTACGTGGAATTTTTTGTTTGCAAACACAATCAATTCAGCGGAATCTTGCTTGTGGAACATGCTGTACTGTTGGTCCAGTCCAATGTCCTGTCTTGCCCCGCTGTTGATGTACATTTCAATGCGACTTTTGTTTTCCAACAAAATGGCAACGTCGCCAATGTCGTTTGCAAGTACGTTTGTAACACGGTTGCCCACAAACAGTTGCTTGTGCTGTTGCAACAACAAATCGAAATTGCTTGTGCCGTTTTGCTCATCAATTTCTTGAAACATTTGTTGGCTGGTGAACAGCAACTTTTCCTTGTGCACAAAGCGAACCATTGTGTACGCATGTACAAAACCGTTGGTTGTTTCTATCGACACAACAGGGTTTTTGTTGGAAATGTTTTGCACTTGTTGCCCAACAAGTTGTTCGGCAAAACGCTGTATGCTTTGTTTGTAGGTCATCATTCCCTCCATGTTCTACAAAATTGTAGCACATTGCAACAAAAATTGCAAGTTGTTTGTTCAAGTGTTTGTATTGTACACCACAAATGTCAACATAATGTCAACCACAGCCGTTTTGTGGAAGATTTCTAGTTGTTTTTGCAAAATTTTGCCCGGTTTGCCACCAAAAAAGACGCTCAAAAAAAAGTTGAATTTTTTTTCAAAAAACAATGAAAAATAATTGACATATAATGCTAAAAATGATAGAATATGTAAGCACTTGACGGATATGGGGGTGTAGCTCAGCTGGGAGAGCACCTGCCTTGCAAGCAGGGGGTCAGCGGTTCGATCCCGCTCATCTCCACCAAAACACGTCAAGTGCATTTTTATAGAAGCATAGCTCAGTAGGTTAGAGCACCACCGTGATTCCCAGGGTGGTGAACAAAAATCCATTGGGCTTGGAAATATATAGAAGCATAGCTCAGTAGGTTAGAGCACCACCCTGATAAGGTGGGGGTCGGTGGTTCGAGTCCACTTGCTTCTACCAAGCATCGCAACAGCGGTGCTTTTTTTTGTTTTGACGAACCACCGACCCCGTGTCTATTGGAATGGTGGGGGTGCGGTGAAGACGCAATTGAATTGTGTCAGTTGCAAATTGAAGCAAGCCCACAATTGCTGGGGGTCGTCGCTACGCTCCTAGCACGAGTCCACTTGCTTCTACCAAGCATCGCAACAGCGGTGCTTTTTTTGTTTTGACGAACCACCGACCCCGTATCTATTGGAATGGTGGGGGTGCGGTGAAGACGCA
>JAFVYC010000026.1 GCA_017500855.1 Clostridia bacterium
ACGAGATGTCAGAGTCAAAGTCTGATGCCTTACCGCTTGGCTATATCCCTATTTAGTTGTGGGGTGAGCTATGGGAATCGAACCCACGACCTCCAGAGTCACAATCTGGCACTCTAACCAGCTGAGCTAAGCCCACCATGTATTGGCGTGCCTGAAGGGATTCGAACCCCTGACAAACGGCTTAGAAGGCCGTTGCTCTATCCTGCTGAGCTACAGGCACAGGCAAACGTTGTAGAATGGAGCGGGTGATGGGAATCGGACCCACGCGACCAGCTTGGAAGGCTGGGATTCTACCATTGAACTACACCCGCACTTCAACAGCCTATTTATTATATATCACAGAGCAAAAACTGTCAACAATTTAATGATAATTTTTGCAAAAAAATTTTACAAATTTTCGCCATTGCACTACCAACTGGTTTTTAGCAGTGCACGCTTGTGAAGCATGATGATGGAATTTTGCGTGTCGGAAAAATTGATGACCACAACAATGTTGTTGCCGTCGTTGTCCACGTTGCCGGTGTCTTCCGTTTTCAAATCGTCGTTGTAGCTACCCGTTCCCTCTTGCTTTTGCAACTTCAAGTACAAATCGTTGAAAAACTCGCCAACGTCATCCAACAAGGAATACTTTTCGTAGAACTTGCGATAGTTTTCCAGTTCCACAAACACGCCCTTTTCCACCTTGTTGCAAAGCGCCGAGTAGTCGGCTTGGGAATTTGGGAAAAGTTTTACAAGGTGAAGCACTTCGTTCATGCAATGCACCAACGCCGAATACCTGAGGTACACGTTTTGACTTGTCAGAAGAACGTAGGTTGCAACTTTGTTTGCATCCGACTCCCTCATCACTCCCTTGGAGTGCGCCATTTCGTGCGCCAAAGTGAATGGCAAATACATGCTGTTTTCGTTACCACTGACGTTGACCTCGCCAAACGGCGCAAAAAAAACGCCCACAATGTGCAAGTGCGACATGATGGTTTTGTTGGCAATGCGCTTGGCATTTGGTTGATAGTTGGAAAAATAGTTGCCGTCCAAACGTTGGTATTCCAAGTTCAACATTTGGCAAAGTTCTTGGAAGGAAAATGGAAACACAACGTTGCCGGTTTCGTCGTGCTCCGTTTGCAAGTAGGCGTTGTTCAGTTCATCCACAAAGTCGTTGGCAAGTTGCAAAACTTCCTGGTAGGTGACGTCTTGTTGAGTGTAGGTTGTGTACACTTGGCTGGGCAAGTTTGCACGGTTGTAGCACACCGATGCCGTTGCCGTGTAGACGTTGACAAAGCCAAGCACGCCAACCGTCAAAGCAAGCAACAAAGTCGTCAGTTTGCTCCACCTGCGCCCCTTGACAAGTCGCACCAAAAACACAACTGCAACAATCAGCCCAACAATTGCGCAAATCAAAAACAGTTCGTAGGCGCTGAAAGGAAAAACACCAAAAACGTTGCCCCAAAACTTTACCCACCAACGGGAAAAGGACGTGGCAAAGGCTTCACTTGCCTGTGGGTTGTTGCAAACAATGCCAAGAGCCACACAAACAAGCAACAAAAAACCTGCTGTTGATGCCAAAACAATTTGGTGTTTTTTCATTTTCTACCTGAATAGTTGAATTTTCTTTTCTACAAAATCTTGTGTGCGTTGGATGTAGGTTATAACGTCCTTGGCGTTGGCTTGGCGTTCGATGCGGTTTTCCCCAACAATAACCTTTTTGGAGATGGCATTTGTGCCACAAGCCAAAATGTTGGCAACTTCTTCCATGATGTCGATGTTGTACAAACACGGATACTGGGGCTTGCAGAAGCCAACGTTTTCCAAGTTGTCCATCACGTACTTTTGTCGATACATGTAGTACGGAACGTAGCCTGCTTTGTACAATGCCTTGTGGGAGTAGTCCACCATTTGCGCAACGCTTTGTTCGTCGGCGTAGTAGTTTTGATGTTTGAGCAAAGTGCCGTGTTTCAAAGCAAGCGTGTGCACTGTGATGTTTTCAGCACCAAGCGCAATTGCGCAATCCACGCTGTGGCAAAACATTTGGTAGGTTTCCGTGGGAAGCCCCGCAATCAAGTCCATGTTGACAACAAAACCGTACTTTTTGGCAATACTGTACTTGTCGTAGATGTCTTGCACGGTGTGTTTGCGACCAATTTCGTCCAAAACGCTTTGGTTGAAAGTTTGTGGGTTGATGGAAATGCGATGCACGCCGTGTTTTTTCAACACTTGCAGTTTTGCTTCGTCAATTGTGTCCGGACGACCTGCTTCCACGGTGTACTCGATGGGATTTACGTCAATTAGCGACATCACCCTGTCCAACTGCTCGGCAGTTAGCGAAGTGGGCGTGCCACCACCAAAGTAGACGTTGCGAATTTCTATGCGTTGCTGTTTGGCAAATTGCAAAGTTTGGGAAACGTCCAAACAAAGCGCATCAACGTAGGGTTCTACGTACTTCTTCAAACGTTCCAGTTCGCCACTTGTGAAGGAACAGTAACTGCAACGGGAAACGCAAAATGGAATGCCCACGTACAAATTTGCCGAGTTGGGCATGTGCTGACGCAAGTTGCCTTGCGTTGCCAAGATGTCCTCTACAAGTTGCACTTTGGGTTGGGAAACACCCAAAACTTGGGAAAAAGTTTGCTTCCAATCCAACCCTTCGCTTTGAATTTGCACGGCAAGTTTTGTGGGGCGAATGCCCGTCAAACTGCCCCAGGGCACAACCTTGCCCGTGACCTTTTGGAGCAAATTGAACAAGCAAATTTTTGCATGACGTTTGCGCAAGCGAATTTTGTGCAAGTAATCAAATTGTTCAACGTTGACACTTTCGCTGTGTTGCTGTTGAAGGTAGTTTGCAACAAAACAAAACTCGTTGCCAAGTTGACTTTCCAACAAACAAACGTCTGCTTGCTGTTGCTCTTCCGTCAGCACAACGTCGTTGAAAAACAACTTTGCAACGTCGTGCACTTCCGTTGGATAGATGAAGTTTGTGAATAGATTCAGTGACATAGAAATACGTTGGTTTCCTTTTCTATAGATAGCAAAGTGGCAGGCCCGTGTCCGCAAAACACGGTGTAGTCACCTTGAATTTGCTTGATTTTTTGCAAAGAATTCTTCATTGCAGTTTTGTTGCTTTCGGCAAAATCCGTTCTGCCAATGGAGCCACAAAACAACGTGTCGCCTGCAAACATTTTGTCTTGGCACAAAAGCACAACGGAACCGTGCGTGTGCCCCGGCGTGTGCAAAACTTCAAACTCAAAACTGCCAACACAAAGTCTGCCTTGCCCATACGTCTTGGTGGGAAAACAGTTTTGGCAAGGCACGCCCCAAGGGTTTTGCTGTGCCGTTTTGCACAGTTCAACGTCCTCGACATGCACAAAAACGTCGGCTTTGCCAACTGTTTGTAGCAAATGCTCAACGCCACCGCAATGGTCGAAATGGCCGTGAGTTAGCAACACTGCTTGCAATTGCAAGTTGTTTTGCAAAATGAAATTTTCTAGCTCTTGTGAAACAAAAGCCACGTCCACAACAACACAAGTGTTTTGGTGTTGCAAAACGTAGCAATTTGTTGAAAGAAGCCCTTGTTGAAAGGTGTGAACTATCATTGATGTGTGCGGTAAACGTTGATGACTGCAGGAATAGACTTGATTTTGTTCATCAATTGGTTGACTTGATCGTGGTTGGAGATTTCTATTGTGACTTGCGCAATGGCGTTGCCACGCTTGTCCTTGCGGGCGTTGATAGCCATCAAAGGCAAACCTTCGTTGGCAATTGTTTTGGTTATTTCAGCAAAAATGTCGCCACGGTCTTCGGAAACAATTTCGATGGAAACGGGGAAATTGGTGTTGCCGTCGATTGCCGTCCACTCTGCCACCACCAAACGTTCCTTTTCCAACGTTTTGACAGCGGGGCAGTCGGCACGATGCACGCAAACGCCACGACCACGAGAAATGTAGCCAACAATTTCGTCCCCGGGAACGGGACTGCAACAGCGAGAGAAACGCACGAGCAAATCTTCCACGCCCTTGATGATGACGGTTTTTTCCTTGTTGTTGCCTGCCTTGGGGCGATGAACAACTTGTTGCGTTTTTTGGTTGGCAACCTTGCTTGCCGACATCAACTTGTACACAACTTGGTTCAAAGAAATGCTTCCATAGCCAATGGATGCAAACATTTCGTCCACGTCGTTGAACAAGTAGCGTTCGCAAGTTGCCTTGATTGCTTCGGGAGTGAGCAAATCCGATGGAGAAAATCCACGGTGCTTTGCTTCCCTTTCCACCATGGAACGGCCTGTGCGAATGTACTCTTCCTTGAGTTCCTTCTTGAAGAATTGGCGAATTTTGCTCTTTGCAGATGCAGTTTTTACAATTTTTAGCCAATCTCGGGATGGGCCCTTGGCGTTGACACTGGTCATTACTTCCACAGTGTCGCCCGTTTTGAGTTCCGTGTCCAAAGGCACGATTTTGTTGTTGACTTTTGTGCCAACGCACCTGTTGCCAACTTGGCTGTGAACTGCGTAGGCAAAGTCCAAAACCGTTGCGCCTGCAGGCAAACTCTTTACGTCGCCGTTTGGTGTGAAAACGTACACTTCGTTGGTGTTGGAAATGTCCTTGCGAATCAAATCCAAAAACTCGCTACTGTCCTTGAAGTCGTCGTCGTAGGACAGCACTTCCTTTACCCAACCAAGTTTTGCATCCATGTCGGATTGCTGGGTAATGCCTTCCTTATACTTCCAGTGCGCTGCAACACCGTACTCGGCAATTTTGTGCATTTCGTGAGTGCGAATTTGCACTTCAATTGGGTAGTTGTGCCCTTCGTGGTTGATGAAAACCGTTGTGTGCAACGATTGGTACATGTTTGGTTTGGGAACGGCAATGTAGTCCTTGAAACGGCCCGGCATTGGCTTCCACACGGCGTGAATTGCGCCAAGCGCTGCGTAGCAATCCTTGATTGTGTCAACGATAACACGCACGGCTGTCAAGTCGTAGACTTGATCCAAGGTTTTGTTTTGCCTTGTCATCTTTTTGTAGATGGAATAGAAGTGCTTTGTTCTGCCGTAGATGTCGAAATCGGTAATTTTTGCCCTGCCAAGTTCGGCTTTTACGTCGGCAATGAAGTCGTCTACAATGGCTTGTCTTTCCGGACGTTTCAAAGCAATACCGCTGGAAATGTGGTCGTAGGCAGGTCTGTCCAAGTACTTCAAGCACAAGTCTTCCAACTCACTCTTTACAGGGGAAATACCAAGCCTGCCTGCAATGGGCGCAAAAATGTCTAAAGTTTCCTTGGCAATGACTTTTTGCTTTTCTTCCGACAAGTACTGCAAAGAGCGCATGTTGTGAAGCCTGTCGGCAAGTTTGATCATCATGACACGGATGTCTTTTGCCATGGCAAAAAACATTTTGCGCATGTTTTCCGCTTGCTCTTCTTCCTTGCTGTGGAACTTGATTTTGTCCAGTTTTGTAACGCCGGACACAAGAATGGCAATTTCTTCGCCAAACTTTTTGCTGATGTCGTCGTTTGTGATGTAGGTGTCTTCCACCGTGTCGTGCAAAAGCGCAGCGCAAATGGTAGACACGTCAAAGCCCATGTCAATAAGAATGTCGGCAACGGTTGTTGGGTGCGTGATGTAGGCACGACCACTTGCCCTGAATTGCCCTTGATGCGCCTCGTTTGCAAGGTTGAAAGCGCTTTCTATTTTGTTTACTTCGGATGCGTGGTAGTAGTGCCTTACTTTTGACAAAAAGTTGGCAATGGTTACCTCGGCTTTTTCCTTTTCGTTACTCATATTTCACCTTTTCTACAACTTTGCCTGTGCAAAACAATTGTAGATTGAAGAATTTTCCAAATTGGTTTTGGCTGTTTCGGGGAATTCCACCGTGTACTGGTCAACAACTTTGACAAGCCCAAGTTGTTGGAAAACCCTGATTGCAACAGCAAACTGATGGTAGGACATTTTGTTTTGAAGACCCTTGTCGAACAGGTTTTTGAAACTGTCAAACTTAGATTTGTGCTTGAGCGCAGAAAAAACTTGCGCACAAATTTCCCTTGTAAGCAACAAGTGGTACAGCGTTTGGTTCTTGGGTTGCACCTTGACGTAGCAACAGTTTTGCCCAAAGTTGCGCACCACCTTGTCGTTACCGCAAAACGCCACCACGTGGTTGAATTTTTCAAACGGATATGCTTCCACAGGGGAAACAACCACTACTTGCCTACTTGTGCTGTTCGGCAAGAAAATATCCACGGCAAAGTTGCCCAAATCCACAGTTTTTGCAACTTCCAAGTAGGTTTCGTAGTCGTCGAAAACGGCAAGTACGGAAGACTGTTGAAGAAGTCCCACGCCGTCGGCAAAACTACTCCACTGCCCTTGGAAAGGCTGGAAGTTTTTGAGCAAATTTTGCTTGTACAAATCGTCGAAACAAACGGAATTGCACACGGCAATGTCTTCCAAAATGCCACAAATGTTTTTGGTGTAGGAATCCAAATCCAACGTGCAAAGGCAATCAACGTTGGCGCCACCCTTCAAAAATGGCGCATACTTGCCGTAGTTGAAAAATCCCTTTACTTCCAACCCACCGTTAAGTGTTGCCGAAAGATGCTCCTTGTTTTTGCCAAAAGCGTTTGCAAATTTGACAAAGTCCTTGACACGTACCACAAATTTGTCCTGTGGCAACATTGGTTGCAATGCTTGGCTGAGTTGGAAAACGTCGTTTACCGTCGTGCTTTCGTCCAACATCAAATCGTAGTAGCTAACCTTTTCGAAACTGCTTTGTGGGTAGGTGTTGTACACCTTGGCAAGCGCACTTCTCAGCTCTTGCAAGTTTTCTACCGAAACGGAAAAACCAACGGATGCTTTGTGTCCGCCAAACTTTGCAAGCAAGTGCTTGCATTGACAAAAACTCTCGAACAGGTCGATACCTTCCACACCACGGGCGGAACCAACGTAGTTGTCGCCATCCTTTGTCATTACAATTGCAGGAACGCCAAATGCTTCCTTGTAGCGTACAGCAACAATGCCAAGCACACCGTGTTGCCAATAGTTGCTGTACAGGAACACCATTTTTTCCCGTTCAACAACCTTTGCGTCTATCATTGTGTCGGCATCGGCAACAATGTCGTTGAGCATGGTTTTGCGTTCTTCGTTGAGTTGGTTGAGTTTTTCAAGGCATTTTGTGTCTACCTTGTCACGGCAAAGCAAAAAGTCCAATGCAACGTCCGGATGACCAACTCTGCCCGCAGCGTTGATTCTTGGGGAAATTTTCATGGCAATGTCCGTTGCCGTCAAATTGCCCTTGCAACCCAAACTTTCCACAAGTTTGAGCAAGTTTTTGTGGTTGAGATTTTGCAAGCCCATCTTGACGATACTTCTGTTTTCGTCCTCCATGGGCATGATGTCGCCAATTGTGCCAATTGCTGCAAGCAAGCTGTACTTTTGCGCAACTTCCCTTCCGGCAAGTGCCTCAACAAGTTTCCACGCCACGCCTGCGCCGGCAAGGTTGGCAAACGGGTAGCCCATTTTTGGATTGATGCACAAGCAATTTGGCAAAACTTCCGGCAATTCGTGGTGGTCGGTAACAATGACTTCCACGCCCAACTCTTGGATGATTTTGTCCACTTCCTCCAAGTTGGAAATGCCACAGTCTACGGTTATCACAAGGTCGTAGTACTTGCGAGAAAATGCACGAATAACTTTGTCGGCGTGCAAACCGTAGCCTTCCTCTCGGGAAGGAATCAACACGTCGTTGTCCACGCCGTTGTCGGAAAAGAACAACGACAAAATGCTACTTGCAGTAAGTCCGTCGGCATCGTAGTCACCACAAATAAGGATGCTACCACCACTGTCCATCACCATTTGAACAGTTTCCACAACTTCCTGCATGTTGGGCATCAAAAAAGCATCGTGAAAAACACTTTGTTCTTGGAAATATTGCGCAAAATTTGCTTGACAAATACCCCGTGCGTCCAAACTGATGGCAATTGCACGAGGGAATCCCTTGTCAACCAAATATTCCACGTTTTTTTCGTCCCGAATGGGGCGTTGAACAAATCTTTCTTTCATGACACTACAAAATAGAACAGCCTTCTGCGATAGAAGGCTGTTAGTAACTGATTATTTGCGATATTACTTGTTAATACCGAAGTTTGCAACGTTTTCTTCACCAAGTGGGCGAACGATTGCAGCAAACATTCTGTTGAGACCCATTGTTGCAACAAAGGACAAAACAGCAACATATACCAATGCATTACCAAGGCCAACAGTAACTGCTGTGGGGATGAGCCACAAAATGATACCCAAAACAAGCAATGCGCCGTGTACGATGAGGTTCAAGATGTTTTCTTGTGCAAAGCCCATTTGTTTTGCGCTTTGGTAGGATTTGCCATCTGCAAGCAATGCTTGGATGCCGTCGAAAGCACGCATTGTGAGATAAACAAAACCGCAGTAGCCCAAAATTACAGCAATTGCGCCAAACAAGTTGAACACGCTGTAGTAAACAAGTCCGCCAAACAAAACAAATGCAAGAACTGCAATTGCGCTGGAGAAAATGCCTGCAATGCCCAAAGCACGGTAGCGAACGTAGAACAAAGCCCAAGAAGCAAGCACAACAACTGCAAGCACAACAAGGAAAATAATTGCGCTGAGGTTGTTGGACTCAACGTCCAAAGTTTCGTTCAAAGTGAGAGTTGCGTTCAAAGAACCGAACTTTACAAAGCTCTTCAATGTGTCGGCTTGAAGTTGGCTGTTTGTGTACACTTGCAAAGTTTTGTCTGTGGAACTGTACACTACGCCGTAGCTAACAACTTGGTCTACCGAGCAGTATGCGCTCCAGTTAGATGCATAGCTGGAAAGACTTTCGGATGCAACCTTTTGACCATCTTTTGTCAAAGTGATCTTTACAATGTAGAACACTTGGTCACCGTTTACGTAACGGCTGGTAGAAGCGTTTTTGAAGTGACCTTCTGCATAGCTCATAAGAACGTTTTCTGCAGAGTAGGAACTGGATTGTGTTGTCAAAATTTCAACAACGCCGTTGGAACCAATTGCATTCAAAATTGCTTCGGCAGAAGAATTTTCCTTGTTGGATGTTTTTGGAATGCTGATTTCCAAAACGCTACCTTCTGCGGAAATTGGTGTGTTGTAGTAGCTATACACGGAACCCAATCTATTGTTGAGAACCTTTTGTACGTTTTCCAACGTGCTTGTTTCGTCGTCTTCAACAAGTTCTACGTTGTACACACCCTTGACGGATTGTCCCAAATCAGCGCCAAGTTGAATGAGACTGCTTGGGGAATTGTATTCGTTGTATTGTCCGTATTGAAGTCCACCTGGCAAGAAAGAGAACACGCCTACAAAAAGAATAAGCGCAGTAAAAATGCTCAGTAAAACAATGGACGTATTTTTAGTCATTATAAGCCTCCTTGAAACTACCTAACTTAACCACTCTATTATAATGGTTTGTCGAAATTAAGTCAATTGTTTTTGCGATTTTTACTGGCTACTTTTGATAAATTATTTATAAAAATGAGTTTTTTCTTGGAAATTTGCCTTTCGCCACCCCTAATGAACTAATTTTATTATTTATAATAATAAATCAAAGGGCAACGGACGCCAAAATTCACAGCGCCAACTGCCCTTTTTGCAACACAGAATTCTAGTTGATTTTGCTCTTGACAATGCCCACAACAACGCCTGCAACCAAACAAAGTAGAAGGTCTACAAGCAACTGAACAACGTTGAACTGTCCACCAAGCAAACTGAACAACACGAAAGACAACAGCCAAAACACCACGCTTGCATCAATGCATTTGAGCAAAAACTTTTCTTCCTTGACGCACAACGCAAGCGCAACAACCAAGGCAACTACTTTTAGGCCCTGATTGATGTAGGGCAACAAGTTTTCCGACAGGGAAAATATTTGCGCAACCAAAGCCAACAGCAACACGCCCACGCAAGAGAACACCAAAGCAATACTTCCACATTTTGCACTTTGCAACAAAAAACCCAATTTGTTTTTCATAGAAAAAACCTCCGAACAGTACTAGATACTATTCGGAGGCAAAGCGTTTTATGCAAACTATTTGATTTCGTCTTGGTCGGAATCTTCTTTCTTTTGCGCATCCTTGGCAGGAAGTTCGCTAGCCAAAGAATGGTATGCTTGGCGCACCATTTTGATGACTTGCTTGTTTTCGCCAAGGCCTGTTTCAATCCAGAAGAATTGATCGTCCATTTCCACGATTGTGCCAACCAAACCACCAAGTGTGATGATTTCGGCACCAACTTGCATTTTTTCGGCAAGTTCTTGGTCACGTTTCTTTTGCTTTCTTTTTTGTGGAAGAACTGTCAACAAAAAGAAACCTACAACAAGAACAAGCATAACAACAAGAGAAACCCAATTTTGGTTTTGTGGTGTTTCCGTGCTTGTTTCTTCAAAAAACATCAATAGATTATTCATGGTAAACTCCTTGTTTTTTCTTGTATTATACCCCATTCCAGCAAAAATTGCAACAAACTGCAACACATTGCTCAAAAATCATTTGTGGTAGTACTTTTGGTAGAATTGCTGTTTGTAGTCGGCAAACCTGTCTTCCTTGATGGCTTGCCTTGCGCCTTCCACCAATTTCAACAAAAACGTGATGTTGTGTATGCTCAACAGTTCCGCTGCCAAAATTTCGTTGCAGTTTACCAAGTGGCGCAAGTACGCCTTGGAAAAGTTCTTGCAACAGTAGCAATCGCACTCCTCGTCCAACGGGGAAAAGTCCCTTTTGTACTTGGCGTTGCGCACAACAACCTTGCCTTTGCTTGTCATGGCTGTGCCGTTTCGGGCAATACGTGTGGGCAAAACACAGTCGAACATGTCGATGCCACGCTCAATGCCTTCCAAGATGTAGTCGGGTGTTCCAACGCCCATCAAGTAGTGAGGCATGTTTTCCGGCAAGTATGGGCGAACAACGTCCAACATGTTGTACATTACCACAGCAGGCTCGCCAACGGACAAACCACCAACGGCAATGCCACACTCGGCGTACTGCGAAACAAACTTTGCCGACTGCACACGCAAGTCCTCGAACATGTTGCCTTGAACGATGGGGAACAGCATTTGCTTGCCGTTTGTGTGCGCTTTGGCGCAACGATCCAACCATCTGTGGGTGCGTTCCATTGCACCACGTGCATAGCGTTTGTCGCATCCGTAGGTGGAACATTCGTCAAAAGCCATCATGATGTCGGAACCCAAGTCGTGTTGAATTTCCATGACTTTTTCCGGAGTGAAAACGTGCTTGCTCCCGTCCACGTGGGAGGAAAACGTCACGCCGTCGTCGGAAATTTTCCGCATGTCGCTAAGCGAAAAAACTTGAAAACCACCACTGTCTGTCAAAATTGGCTTGTCCCAATTCATGAACTTGTGCAGTCCGCCTGCTTCACGAACAATGTCGCTACCGGGGCGCAAGTACAAGTGGTAGGTGTTTGAAAGAAGAATTTGTGTGCCCATTTCCTTCAAGGTGCTGGGAAGCAAGGATTTTACCGTTGCTGCAGTACCCACAGGCATAAAAATTGGCGTTTCTATGTCTCCATGTGGCGTGTGAAAAATGCCTGTTCTTGCACCTGTGTGCTTGTCCACATGCAGTAGTTCGTAGCTGAATTGTTTCATTGTGCTCCAAATTAGATTTGATACAAATCTCTGTTTTCCAAAGTGATTTTGCCTTCCTTGTACAACTTTTCCAACGATTCTTGCATGGTGTACATGCCGTCACTTTTGGAAAGTTGAATTGTGCTTGTGATCATGTGCGTTTTGGCAAGACGGATCAAGTTGGAAATGGAAGGCGTGTTGACCATGACTTCCGTTGCCAAGTAGCGACGGCCACCATCCACGCTTGGGATGAGTTGTTGGGAAATAACGCCCAACAAGCACGTGCTGATTTGAGTGCGCATTTGATTTTGCAATTCCGGTGGGAAAATGTCGATGATTCTGTCCACCGAGTTGCCTGCGCCCTTGGTGTGCAAGGTCGACAAAACAAGGTGTCCCGTTTCGGCAGCACGAATTGCCGCTTCAACGCTGTCTCGATCACGCATTTCGCCAACCAAAATGATGTCGGGGTCTTCACGCACGGCTTCAGTGATGGCTTCGGAGAAGTTTGTTGTGTCCCTGCCAACTTCCCGTTGGGAAATGAGGCACTTGTTGTTGGGATGAACAAATTCAATGGGGTCTTCCAACATGATGATGTGGCTACTTTGTGTTTTGTTCATGTGGTTGAGCAAGCAAGTCAACGTTGTGGTTTTGCCACTTCCCGTTGGACCTGTGATCAAAATGAGCCCACTTTTGCGCTTGGCAAGGTCCTTGATGATGTGTGGAATGCCAAGTTCATCAAAGTCCGTGCCCACGAGCGTGAGCAAACGAAGGGAAACGCACCATCCGTTCATGTCCTTGTAGGCGTTGCAACGCATTCTCACGCCGTTGTGTTCCACCGAAAAGTCAATTGCTTGGGCAGTTTCGTCCAAATCTTGTTTGAAAACGCTGGCGTTTTCCATGATGAAACGCTCAACGTCCTCGCTTTGCACCAAAACGTCGTGGAAAAACCTGATTTGACCTTGAATGCGTACGACCGGTAGTGATTTGCTCTTCAAGTGCAAGTCGCTTGCGCCAATTTCTATTGCGTAGTCAAGGTAGAAGTCCAACAAATCGTCGTAGTCGGTGGCAACAGGCAACTTCATTGCCAATTCCGCCAAACGTTTTTGCTCCAATTTGCGTGCTTCTTCTTGTTGAATTTTTAGTACATTTTGCGCTCTTGTTGCTTCAACACCGTGGGACGTGTAGCATTTTTGGCAATAAACAGCCGTTTTGCCATCGCCGTCGATGTCCGTCACAATGCAATTTTTCATTGGCAATCTCTTGCCACACAAAATGCAAACGCCAAAGTCTGCCATGGTAGTTTCTCCTTATACAAAGCAATCAACACAAAAACATTGCATCGCCAAAACTGAAGAAGCGATATTTTTGTTCAACTGCCGTTTTGTAGATTTCCAGCACCTTTTCCTTGCTGCAAAATGCCGAAACAAGCATGATAAGCGTGCTTTCCGGCAAGTGAAAGTTTGTTATCAAACAATCCACCACCTTGAATTTGTAGGGCGGGTAGATGAAAATTTCCGTGTTGCCACTGCACTCCTTCAACAATCCGTTGCTGTCGCAAGCGCTTTCCAGCACACGCACGCTTGTTGTGCCAACGCAAACAACTCGCCTACCTTCGGCCTTTGCTTGGTTGATGGCTTGCGCCGACTGTGCCGAAACGGCAAAGTACTCGGAATGCATGTGATGGTTTGTGACGTCTTCCACCTTGACGGGACGGAACGTTCCAAGCCCAACGTGCAACAGCACTTCCACCACTTGCACGCCTTTTGCTTTGAGTTTTTCCATCAGTTGCGGAGTGAAGTGTAGCCCTGCCGTTGGCGCCGCTGCAGAACCTTCCACCTTGGAGTAGATTGTGTTGTAGCGAGCCTTGTCGGCAAGTTTTTGATGAATGTAGGGTGGCAAAGGCATTTCGCCAATTTCTTGCAAAATTTGTTCGAACACGCCTTCGTAGATAAATTCCACCACTCGACTGCCGTCTTGCCCAATACTTTCCACCTTGGCTTTCAGTTTGTCGCCAAAGCAAAAAACTGCGCCTACTTTGGCAATTCTGCCGGGCTTCAAAATGACTTCCCAATGCGTCAAATCAAGGCGCTTCAACAGCAAAAATTCAATTTTGCCACCGGTATGCTCTTTTGTTCCGTAGATACGTGCAGGCAAAACCTTTGTGTTGTTGACAACAAGCACGTCGCCACTGTGGAGATAGTCGCAAATGTCGTGAAATACCTTGTGTTCCACCTTGTCTTGTTGACGGTTGTACACCAACAAGCGGGAACGGTCCCTTGGTTCAACGGGGTGTTGAGCAATCAGTTCTTCCGGTAGGTCGTAGTAAAAATCGCTTGTTTTCATGTTATTCTTCGCTGATGGAATCGTCGTAGATCATCAGCATTTCCATTCTTTCCTTTGTGAGTTTTTTGCCTAGATGTTTGTAGGCGTTGGGCATTGCAACACGGCCCCTTGGGGTGCGTGCAATAAAGCCGAGTTGCAACAAGTACGGTTCGTACACGTCTTCGATTGTTGCCGTGTCCTCTCCCGTTGCCGAAGCAAGTGTTTCCAAACCAACGGGGCCACCGCTAAACTTGTCGATGATGGTAGAAAGCACGTTTTTGTCGACAGCGTCCAAACCAAGTTCGTCCACTTCCATCACGTTCATTGCGTGCTTGGTAACTTCCAGCGTGATGCGACCATCCCCCAAAACGTCGGCAAAGTCACGCACACGTTTCAACAGCCTGTTGGCAATACGTGGCGTTCCACGGCTACGGCGAGCAATTTCAAATGCTGCTTGTGGATCAATTTCCGCACCAAGTTTTTTGGCAGATTTGATGACGATGCATTGCAAATGTTCGGGTGTGTACAAATTCAGGCGCATTTGCATGCCGAACCTATCTCGCAAGGGGGCAGCAAGATTGCCTGCTTTGGTTGTTGCGCCAATCAAAGTGAATTTTTCCAACTTGATGTTGACGCTTGTTGCGCTTGGGCCCTTGCCGACTACAAAGTCCAACCTGTAGTCTTCCATTGCAGGGTACAAAATTTCTTCCAAACTGCTGTGCAAACGGTGAATTTCGTCGATGAACAGCACTTCGTTAGGCTTCAATTTGGACAAAATTGCCGACAAATCGAACTTGCCGGGAATTGCCGAGCCACTTGTGATTGTGATTGGCACGCCCATTTCGTTGGCAATGATGTGCGCAAGCGTTGTTTTGCCAAGCCCCGGTGGACCGTACAGCAAAACATGGTCCAAACTTTCGCCACGAGCAAGCGCAGCCTTGATGTACACCGACAAATTTTGCTTTACTTTGTCTTGCCCAACGTAGTCGTCGAAAGTTTTTGGGCGCAAAATATTTTCCGTGTCACGTTCCTTTTCCGTGAGTGTGCTTGTGAAAAATTGTTGTTCCATACTGTCACCTGTCAGTTGATTCTAAATGCAAGGTTGATGAGTTCTTCCGTTGTGTTTGCGCCAAGTTTGCTTGCTGCTTCCACAAGTTTTTCTGCTTCCATTTGGCTCTTGCCAAGGGAGCAAAGCACGGCAATTGCATCGCTCATTGCCTTTGTCAACGGAATGTCGGGGTTGGTTGTCAATGGAGTCACGGCTGTTTGACCGTCCACCACAACTTTTTCCTTGAGTTCCAAAATCAAGCGCTCGGCAGTTTTTTTGCCAAGGCCCTTGATGCGTGTCAAGGCTTTTGTGTCCCCCGTGAAAATGGCGTTTGCAAGGGAATTGCTGTCCAAACCGGACAAAATGGCAATTGCAACCTTTGCGCCCACTCCGGAAACGGAAATGAGGTGCAAAAACATGTTTTTTTCCTGCATGGTTGCAAAACCGTACAGGGAAATATCGTCCTCCCTCACTTGCAAGTAGGTAAACAACCTTTGGTTGCAACCAATTTTGCATTCGGCAAGCGTGTAGGACGAAGCAAACACTTCGTAGCCAATGCCACCAATGTCAACAACGACTTTGCCGTTGTCCAATTGAACAATTTCTCCTGATAAGTAGTTAAACATTTTGTTCTCCCATCAATTGATAAAGAATTTGTCGGAAAATCCGCCCGTTTGAATGTGCGTCAGCGCAACTGCCAACGCATCGGCTGCGTCGTCCGGCTTTGGGCGAGATGCCAAGCCAAGGTACACACGCACCATTTCTTGAATTTGCCTTTTGTCCGCCCTGCCGTAGCCCGTCATTGCTTGCTTGATTTGCAACGGCGTGTACTCGTACAGCCTGCCACATTGATGAATTGCTGCAAGCAAAATCACGCCTCTTGCGTGCGCAACGTTGATACCCGTTGTGATGTTTGTGTTGAAAAACAACTCTTCCACGGCAACATCGTCCGGCTTGTACTTTTCTATCAATTTGCAAATGCCTTGGTAGATGAGAGCCAAACGGGTGGGGAAACTTTCTTCTTTGGGGGTGTTGATGACGCCGTAGTCCACAACAGTTTTGTTGCTTGGGCCGTCGTAGTCAATAATTCCGTAGCCAACAATGGCAAATCCAGGGTCAAATCCAATAACTCTTTTCATAGCGTACCTTGCGTAGTTTATAGTACTAATAATATATCAAGCAAACGAAAAAGTCAAGTTTATACTAGATATAAGTTTGATATGCACGCCACACTACTGTTTTGTGACGAAATGTTGCACTGCATTTGGCAAATTTGTTGCCAAATCTTGCAAAAACACGGGAAAATGCGTGTGGTTTGGCAAGTCGGAAATGGCAATCCAGCGTGCGTACTCCCTGCCGTCGATGCAAAAACTTTGGTGTTCGGGAAGTTGCTTTGTGCCACGGCTCTTCATCAAGTACACAAATGCAACTTCGTGGCTGTCGTACTTGTTCAACACGCTTGCGCTTGTGTCGTGAAAGAAGTTTTCGTGCACGGCAACAAGCCTGTCCACCTTGTAGGGTACGCCAATTTCTTCCATCACTTCCCTTTCCACTGCTTGCTGGGTAGTTTCGCCAAGATGCACGCCACCACCAATTGTGTAGAAGTAGGTTGCCTTGCTGTTGCATGCCAAAAGCACGCACCCGTCTTCAATTATCAGCGCTGCAACCCTGAATCTGAACCTACTGTTTTCGCTGACAAAACAACAATCTGTTGCCATCAAATTTTCCTCCTTGTTCGTTTAGTATATTTTACCAAGAAACACACACCCGTGTCAATACTTTTGCAAAAAATTGCAACAAAAAACCCAAACCAAAAGTTTGGGTTGAATGTGTTGATTATTCTTCGTCTTCTTCGGGAAGTTGAACGTTGTGGTACACGTTTTGAACGTCGTCGTTGTCTTCCAAAGTGTCCAACATCTTGCGGAATTTTGCAAGGTTTTCGCCATCCAATGTGATCATTGTTTGGGGAATCCAAATCATTTCGGCAGAAACAAGGTTCAAGCCCTTTTCCACAACTGCATCTCTCACTGCTGCAAGAATTGAACAGTCGCAAGTCATTTCCACCATGCCGTCTTCCACGGAAACGTCGTCGGCACCTGCTTCGATTGCAAGTTCAAATGCGCTGTCGTCGTCCAAACCGATTGTGTTTTCGGCAACAACCACACCACGCTTGTCGAACATGTAGCTCACGCAGTTTGTTTGACCAAGGCTACCGCCGTTTTTGTCGAATGCGCAACGAACGTCGCCTGCCGTGCGGTTTTTGTTGTCTGTCAAGCATTCAACAATTACTGCACTGCCACCAATTCCGTAGCCTTCGTACACAATTTCGAAGTAGTCCACTGTGGAAAGTTCGCCACTTGCCTTTTTGATGCTTCGCACGATGTTGTCGTTGGGCATGTTGTTTGCTTTTGCCTTTTGAATAACGTCGTACAATTTACTGTTGGAACTTGGGTCTGGGCCACCTTGCTTTACTGCTACTGCAATTTCACGACCAATTTTTGTGAAAATTTTGGAACGTGCTGCGTCGCCCTTTGCCTTTTTGTTTTTGATGTTGTTCCATTTGCTATGTCCGGACATGATAAGCCTCCATTTTTGTCTAGTTGTGTTGTGAGGTTGCAAACATTTGGTACATGATGACGCTTCCTGCAACGGAAACGTTGAGTGACTCGAAATTGTTTTGCATGGGAAGTGAAACTACTTGCGTTGCGTGACTTTTTGCCACAGGGGAAACTCCATTGCCTTCGTTGCCCACAAGCAACGCCGATTTTGGCGCAAATTGCGTTTGAAAAACGTTTTGTCCGTCCATGTCGGCAACGACAAGCGGAACGCCACCAAGGTGTTCAAGCACTTGTTCAAAACTGTCCACCACGTGCAAACGCACGCAAAAATGTGCGCTCATTGCCGAACGAACAACTTTTGGCGAGTACACGTCCACGGAATTGATGGCGTACACGTCGGAAAAACCACACGCAGCAGCCGTTCTGATGAGTGTGCCAACGTTGCCCGGGTCTTGCAAACAATCCAAAACAAGGGCGTTTCCCGTTGGGCAACAAAGTTGGTGTTGCTGTTGCTCCACCACGGCAATGACGCCTTGGGACGAAACCGTGTCGCAAACCTTGTTGAAAACGTTGTCGGCAACAACCAACTGGTTTTGGAAGTTATACTTTGCCTGTTGGCTTTGCTTGACAAAAACGGAAAGAATTTTGGCGCCATGCTTGATTGCATCATTTACCAACCTTTCCCCTTCAACAACGTACAACCCAAATTGCTTGCGATACTTTTTGTCGGCAAGTTTTTTCAGTTGCGCAATTTTGCTGTTGTCCAAAGAAGTTATCACAGTATACCTCTAACAACGAAAAGGAGCCTTTCTTTACAAAAAGACTCCGTTTGTGCCTTATTACTTCAAGTTTGCTTTTGCTTGTTCAGCAAGAGTAGCAAATGTTGTAGCATCGCTAACTGCGATTTCTGCCAAAGACTTTCTGTTGAGGTCGATACCTGCAACTTTCAAACCGTGCATGAGTTTGCTGTAGGACAAACCGTTAGCACGTGCTGCTGCATTGATACGTGCAATCCAAAGACTGCGCATATCTCTTTTTCTGAGACGACGGCCAACGTATGCATAGTTACCGCTCTTCATCACTGCTTGACGGGCAATGCGGTAGTTTGTGGACTTAAGACCAAAGTAACCTTTGGCTGCTCTCAATATCTTTCTACGTTTTTTAACTGCGTTTACTGCTCTTTTAATTCTCATGATTCCACTCTCCTATTAGTATGGCAACATGCTCTTGATAGTTGCAGCCTTTGTCTTGTCAACATAAGCTGTGCTACGAAGGTTGCGTGTTCTCTTGGTTGTTTTTTTGCCAAGTTTGTGGTTTTTGTTGCATTGTGCGCGCTTTACTTTGCCGCTTTTCAAAACGACAAATCTTTTCTTGGAAGCGCTATGTGTTTTTTGTTTAGGCATTTATTTGTCCTCCAATGATTATTTACTAATTTTGCGGAGCAAGGAACATGGAAATGTTTCTTCCTTCCGTTATGGGCTGTTTGTCAATTTTTGCAACATCCGAAAGAATGTCGGCAAACTTTTTCATCACTTCCACACCTTGTTGTGCGTAAGCTTGTTGTCTTCCACGCATGCGAATGGTTGCCTTGACCTTGTTGCCGTCTTTCAAGAACTTTCTTGCAATGTTGGCTTTGGTGTTGAGGTCGCCAATGTCAATTGTCATCGAAAGCCAAACTTCCTTGACTTCAATGCACTTTTGATTGCGCTTCATTTCCTTTTCTTTTTTGTTTTGTTCGTACTTGTACTTGCTGTAGTCCATGATTTTGCAAACGGGTGGAGTTGCATTTGGCGAAATTTTTACCAAATCCAAGCCTTCTTCATCTGCAATGCGTTGTCCTTCGTACGCCGAAACGATACCTAGTTGTTGTCCGTCGCTACCAATCAAACGAATTTCCCTGTCTCTGATTTGATTGTTGATTTGAAGTTCTTTGATAATCGTGTCCTCCCAGAACAAAATAAAAAATGTGTGGAATTCAAGCAAATACCACACAAACAGAATGCACCCAAAGAACTGGGTAGAAAACTATTGGATAACCGACATGCCGTTGCTTGTTCGGTGAGAAATGGTATTTCTTCTTGAATAACACGTGTATTATAGCAAAACATTTGCTTGTTGTCAATTGATTTGCACCTGTTTTTGCAACAAATTTTGCGTTACTTTTTGCTGATGGCAAACAAAACTTTTCGCCACCAAAAAAAGCAAAAAAATTGTAGAAAAGGGGCAAAGATGGCCCTTGCCCCTTTCAAAAACTACATATCGTTGCTTTTTGCTTGCACTTCGCCAAGAAGTTTTGCAACAAGATCTTCCACGCTCATCACGCCCATGTCGCCCTTTTTGCGATTGCGAACGGAAACTGCACCGCTTTCCTTTTCCTTTTCGCCAACAACAAGCATGTAGGGGATTTTTTGCAATTGCGCTTCACGAATACGGTAGCCCATTTTTTCGTTTCTTGCGTCAACTTCCGCACGGATGCCAACTTGCAAAAGTTTTTGGCAAACTTGGTGTGCGTACTCTGCTTGGTTTTCGGAAATGGGAACAAGCATTACTTGAACGGGAGCAAGCCACAATGGGAATGCGCCTGCGTAGTGTTCCGTCAAAATTGCAATGAAGCGTTCGATGCTACCCAAAACAACACGGTGAATCATGACAGGACGGTGCTTTTCGCCGTCTTGTCCGATGTAGGTCAAGTCGAAACGTTCAGGCATTTGGAAGTCCAATTGAATTGTTCCACATTGCCAAGTTCTGCCAATGCTGTCTTCCAAGTGGAAGTCGATTTTGGGGCCGTAGAATGCGCCGTCGCCTTCGTTAATTTCGTAGTACTTGCCAAGTTTGTTCAAGGCGTTTTTGAGGGCGGAAATGGCGGAATTCCATTGTTCGTCGGTACCCATGCTGTTTTCGGGGCGAGTGGAAAGTTCCAATTTGTACTTGAAGCCAAACACGCTGTACACCTTGTCGATGAGTTGAACAACGTTTTCGATTTCGCTTTCGATTTGTTCCGGTGTCATGTAGATGTGGGCATCGTCTTGTGTGAAGCAACGCACTCTCATCAATCCGTGCAATGCGCCGGAAAGTTCGTGACGGTGAACAAGTCCAAGTTCGGCAACTCTTTCGGGCAAGTCACGGTAGCTGTGTGGCTTGCGCTTGTAGGCAAGCATGCCACCGGGGCAGTTCATTGGCTTGATTGCAAACTCTTCTTCGTCGATGTTGACAATGTACATGTTGTCTTTGTAGTGATCCCAGTGACCGCTACGAAGCCAAAGTTGTTGATTGAGCATAACAGGTGTTTTGATTTCTTGGTAGCCTGCCAAAACGTGCTCTTTGCGCCAAAAATCTTCCAAAGTGTTGCGAAGAACCATTCCCTTGGGGAAGAAGAATGGGAAGCCGGGGCCTTCCTCGAAGATGTCGAACAAATCCAATTCCTTGCCCAACTTTCTGTGGTCACGGCGCTTTGCTTCTTCAATGCGAACAAGGTATTCGTCCAGTTCAGCACGCTTTTCGAATGCTGTTCCGTAGATACGAGTGAGCATTTTGTTCTTTGTGTCGCCACGCCAGTAGGCGCCTGCAATGCTTGTGAGCTTGAACACTTTCAATTTGCCCGTGGAAGACATGTGTGGACCACGGCAAAGGTCAACGTAGTCGCCTTGACGGTACAAGGAAACAGTTTCCGCATCCAATTCCGACAAGATTTCCACCTTGTAGTTGTCGCCATGGCTCTTGAAAAACTCAATTGCTTCCAATCTGCCAATTTCTTCACGCACGATAGGCAAATTTTCCTTTACGATTTTTGCCATTTCGTTTTCGATTTTTTCCAAATCTTCCGGTGTTACAACTGCGCCTTCGAAGTCGATGTCGTAGTAGAAACCGTTTTTGATTGATGGGCCAATGGCAAATTTTGCATTTTTCCACAAACGGCTGATGGCTTGTGCCATCAAGTGCGCTGTTGAGTGGCGCAAAACTTCCAAGCCTTGTTCATCCCTTAGTGTGAACAATTTGAAGTCCACGTCTTTGTTGATAATTTTGTCCAATTGGCACATTTCGCCGTCGATTTCGCAACAAACGGCGTTTCTTGCAAGCCCCATAGAAATGCTTTCTGCAACTTGCAATGCCGAAACCGGTTGTTGGAATTGTTTGATACTGCCATCCGGCAATCTAACGTTGATAGCCATAGTTCCCTCCTTGAAATAAAAAAATCCTTATGACAAAATATCATAAGGACGAAAAATTTTCCGTGGTTCCACCTTAATTGACGGCAAGCGCCGTCCACTCTTTTTTGCTTTTTTCGCAAAGCAAATGCGTGCCAACAAAGTGGTACCAAACAATTTCGTTTGCGACAATCACACCATCTGCCACTCTCTGAAAAACTACCTTTGTTTGACGTGTCTTTGTTTACGGCATATAAACATACTCCTATTTTAGTACTCAACCAAAAATTAGTCAACTGTTTTGAACAACTATTCCAAAGGAAAATGTTGTGTTTTGAACAAATTTTGCATGAAGTGGCAAAATTCCTGCCCGGGCTTGGTTTTGTAGCACAACTTGACGTTTGTTGCATTCAAACAAAGCAGAGTCAAGGCAATTTCCTCTTCCATTGTGGCATTTTGCGCCAACGAGTACAACGGCGCAACAACCTTGCCGGAAGTTGTGAACAATTGGTAGCCGTCGTTGTGCATTGTCACAGTCAGCAAGTCGGATTTGTGCGGTTGCGATTGCAACAGGTAGCGGAAAAAGTCGCAAAGCGCTTGGTCGTCGTAGTCGAGCAAATTGCCCTCCTGCACCATTTCCACCAATTCTTGCCACTTGCCTTTTAGCCATTTCAATGCAAAATTGTAGTAGCCCTCCACAAAAATGGGTTTGTCGGCATCCAACACGGTGGAAACAAAAGTTTTGTCGGCGTGGTTGTCGAGTGTGGAAAGCGTGTTGACAAGCAAATTTTGCCAAAAACCACCTCTTGTCAAGCCCAGTTTTTGTCTTATATAAATGTTTTTGTAGCCCAACGAAAGCGTTTCGGCAACGGCTTCTACAATTTGCTTTTTTGCAACGTAGGCAAAAAGTTGATTTGTTGCCACACTCAAAAACACCGTGTCCTTGCAGGAATAGTAGGTGCTGATACCACCCGACTGTTGCAAAAATTCGGCAAGTTTGTTGTGGATGTGTTCAAGTAGATACTGCCGTGAAGTTGGCATTGCAATGGTTGCTTCGAACATAGTTGTAGTTTATGCAACGTCTACGGCAAATATTTGGCAACGACAAATTATGCCAAGAAGGGCTACTTTTTCATTGTCCTTGTCCACTGCTTGTCTTGGCTACTGACACGCAAAGAATCCCTCATTTTTTGCAAAGCCTTGTTGTAGCAAAAATCGTTGAGATTTTTTCCTTGATTTTGCATGAAGTGCTTGGTTTTGGTGGGATTTTTTGCCATTGCAGTTGCCACGAGCCAAGCAACAGCCATGTCTACGTAGTAGCCCTTTGCAACAACTTGCAAGCAAATTTCAAAAACTTTGTCCAAATGGCTGTCGTCCAAGAAGTTACCCAGCAAGTTGACAATGCCGTAGCGAGCAACGAATGGTCTGCCGTCACGTGCCATTTGGCAAAACAGTTGGAAATAGTTTTCTACGTCTTGTTTGACATTTTTGACAATGCAACCGTCGCAAACAGCCCAGTTTTCCAAAGTGCTTGCCAACTGCCAAAGCAAAGGCTGTTTTTGGCAAAAAGGCAACTTTGCACTGCTAACAACCATTGCAACAATCATGTCTACTTCAAAAAACTGATGTGTGGGAAACTGCAAAACTTGGCTAACTGTGAACGTTTTGGAAAGTTTGCGCAAGAAAGGCACGGTGCAACCGATTGTTGGCACACCGCTGTTGACAATTTTTGCATTGAATTGGTTGTAGGCAGGGTTGGCATTTTGTTGCAAGTACTCCACCAATTGCAAATAGTTCACGTGATACTTCCTTTATCTATATATATGTGTGAAAAACAACATTAAAAAAGTCTAGGACTTTGCGCCCTAGACTTGATTTGCAAAAGTTATTTACCTTGTGCTTCGATGTACTTAACAATTGCATCAACAGTTACAAGTTCGTTTGCAACTTCATCGGGAACGGTGATGCCAAAGCTATCTTCCAAGGACATGAGCATTTCAACAACGTCAAGGCTGTCTGCATGAAGATCAGTAACAACGTTAGATTCCATTGTGATGCTGTCGGCAGAAACGTTGAGTTGTTCTGCAAGAAGCTTGCGTACTTTTTCAAAAACCATGGTTATATCCTCCTAGTATTTGGTATCTATATTATAGTACACAATTGTTAAATTTTCAAGTGTTTTTCACATATTTTGTAAAAAAACAATATTCTATACCATGAAACACTGCAACAGAAAGAGATTTTTGAACGAACAAACCTACTTAGACACCGTTTGCAAGCGACGTTGCCCCAAACAGCCAAAGCATGTTCCACCACCAAACGGGTTGAATTGCAGTTTGACAACGCCAAAAGGCACAATCAGTTTCTACTGCAACGACTACTCGCAAGGCATCAGCATCGACTGGAAAAACCATTGCTAAAAGCAGGAAATGCTAGAAACAGCCTTGCAAACCACCGACACGTGGTCTAAAATAATGCATGTTAGCAAGTTAAACAAAAAGCACTCCACAAAGATGTGGAATGCTTTGCGTTGGAAAACCCAACTTGATTTTGCCGTTACAAATCGTCGGCGTCTTGTACCGGTTGCTCGTACTTACCGAAGCCTACCGGATTGCCTGTGTAACTCCCAAACGGGTCGCTTTCGCTTTCTTGGGATTTGGACTTAGACGTGCTTTTGGAAGCACCCGTAGTCTTGCTTTTTGTGTTTTTTGTTGTTTTTGTGCCAGAACAATTTTTTGTGTTTTTCATATCTGCACCTCCTAGCACTAGTATTGTCACAATCCATCAAATTATACACAGCAACGTACAAATTTTTGCAAAATTGTTGCAGTTCTTTGCCAACCGTTATGTTGCGTTTTTACACACACGTGTGCCACTTTTTGTGCAAAGCAATCAAACCTTTTGCAGATGAAAGTCTTTCTCGACAAACAAAAAAAAGGTTGGTAGATGTCTACCAACCCTTTTGAGCCTTTTTCTAGAATTGTGCGTTGCCAACTGTACGTGGGAATGGAAGAACGTCACGGATGTTTGCAACACCTGTGAGGTACATCACAAGGCGTTCAAAGCCAAGACCAAAGCCTGCGTGCTTTGTTCCACCGTACTTGCGAAGTTCCAAGTACCACCAGTAGTCTTCCTCTTTCAAGCCAAGTTCCTGCATTCTTTGCAAAAGCACATCCATGCGTTCTTCACGTTGGCTACCGCCAATAAGTTCGCCAACACCGGGAACAAGCATGTCCGTTGCGGCAACGGTTTTTCCGTCGTCGTTCAGGCGCATGTAGAAAGATTTGATTTCCTTTGGATAGTCGGTGACAAACACGGGGCCACCAACGATTTTTTCCGTGAGGTATCTTTCGTGCTCCGTTGCAATGTCGCTACCCCAAGCAACGGGGAATTCAAATTCGCCGTTGTGTGGAGCAAGTTTTTCGATTGCTTCCGTGTAGGACATGCGAACAAACGTGGAATCCACAAGTTTTGTCAATCTTTCCTTCAAGCCCTTGTCAACAAAGTTGTTGAAGAATTGGATTTCGTCGGCGCAAACCTTCAAAACGTGCCTGATAACGTACTTCAACATGTCTTCGGCAAGTTGCATGTCGTCAGCAAGGTCGGCAAATGCAATTTCCGGTTCGATCATCCAAAATTCCGCTGCGTGGCGAAGTGTGTTGGATTTTTCCGCACGGAAAGTTGGGCCAAAGGTGTACACCTTGCCAAATGCCATTGCGTAGGTTTCGGCGTTGAGTTGACCGGAAACAGTCAAGTTTGCCGATTTTCCAAAGAAGTCCTTGGAGAAATCCACCTTGCCATCTTCCGTTTTTGCAACGTCGTTCAAGTCCAAAGTGGTAACTTTGAACATTTCCCCTGCGCCTTCGCAGTCGCTTGCTGTGATGAGTGGGGTGTGAACGTACACAAAGCCGTTTTGATGGAAGAAACTGTGCAAAGCAAACGCTGCTTCCGAGCGAACACGCATGGTTGCGGAAATGAGGTTTGTTCTTGGGCGCAAGTGCGCAATTTCACGCAAAAATTCCACCGAGTGGCGCTTCTTTTGCAATGGGTAGTCGGCTGTGGAACGGCCTTCAATTTCAATTTGTGTTGCCTTTACTTCCAAAGGTTGCTTGTTTTGTGGGGTAAGCACCACCACTCCGTGAACGACAAGCGCACTGCCAACGTTCAACTTGGCAATTTCTTGAAAGTTGTCGATTTGACCTTGTTCAAACACAATTTGCAAACTTTTGAAGCAACTTCCGTCGTTGAGTTCAATAAAACCAAACACCTTGGAATCTCTGATTGTTTTTGCCCAACCACACACGGTAACTTGTTTGCATGCGTAGTCGGCGCTGTTGGTAAATAAATCTTTTATAAGTAGTCGTTTCATGTTAACCTTTCATTTTTCTGAGGAATGGAGGAATGTTTTTGTCTTCGGAAACGTCCACAACGCCCGACAAGTCGGACTTTGCTTCTGCCTTTGCGCCAAAGTATTCCGATGCTGTGCCTTTTGTTGTGCCAAAAGGTGTGGAAGCAGGAGTTGCAACGCCTGTGCGAGCAACGTTTGTTGCTGCAACTTGTGTTGCTGCTTCACTGCTGAAGAAAGATGCCGTGCCGTCGCCCGTGCCGGAGAAGCCCGTTGCAATGAGAGTTACTTGCACTTCGTCTTCCATGTTTTCGTCGAATGCAACGCCAAACAAAACGTTTGCGTCCGGCGCAATAACTTGGCGAACCAAGTCAACACCAACTGTGACTTCGTCCAAAGTGAGGTCGTCGCCACCACGGAAGTTGACAATCAAACTAGATGCGCCTTGAATTGTCGTTTCCAACAATGGGGAGTACACAGCCTTGCGAATTGCGTCGATAGTTTTGTTTTTGCCCTTTCCTTCGCCAATGCCCATGTGAGCCATACCGCTGTTGACCATAACGCATTTGACGTCGGCAAGGTCCAAATTGATGCGACCGTCTTGCACAACAATTTCGGTGATGCCACGAATGCCTTGCAACAAAATTTCGTCTGCCTTTACAAATGCATCCTTGATGGAGAAGTTCTTGTCCCTGTTGAGTTTTTCGTTTTGAACGATAACCAAAGAGTCTACGTTGCCCTTGAGGTTTTCAATGCCCAATTCGGCATTTTTCATACGGCGAGCGCCTTCAAAATTGAATGGCTTTGTCACAACGGCAATTGTGAGAATGCCCAATTCCTTTGCAATGCTTGCAACAACGGGAGCAGCGCCTGTGCCTGTGCCACCACCCATACCGGCAGCAATAAACAGCAAGTCCACGCCTTGAAGCGCATTTTGAATGTCTTCACGGCTTTCTTCGGCTGCTTCACGGCCAATTTCGGGGTTTGCGCCTGCGCCAAGGCCCTTTGTCAACTTTTCGCCAATTGCCATTTTCTTTGCGGAAAGTTTGCTGAGCGCTTGTTGGTCGGTGTTCATTGCAATAAATTCAACGTTGCGAATGCCTGCTTGCATCATGCTGTTGACAGCATTTCCACCGCCACCGCCAACGCCTACAATCATGATTCTTGCGATATTTCCTGTATAATCCATAAGACTTGTCTCCTTTATAGTCTAGTTTTTGCGAAAGATAGAAAAAATGCTCTTTTTGCGTTTGGGAAGCATCACTGCTTCGTGGAGCAATCCGTAGCAAGAAGTGTACTCGTTGCGACGGGTTTGTGGGTTTGCGCTGTCGTAGGTAACGATGGGTTTGCCAAGGAAAGTAGACAACTTGTCGGCACCACCACGAAGGTAGGTCAATCCGCCACCTGTCAAAATCACAGGTGTTGTTGCAGGAATTTCCTTGTCGCAGTAGCGGAAACTCTTGATGATGTACTCGGCAATTTGTTCAATTCTTGCCGAAACAACGTCGTTTGTTTTGGTTGCATCCATCATGCGACCGTTGACTGTGTAGGAATCGCCTTCTTGGAATTCCAAGTTGAGGTTGATTTTGCCAAGCAATGCCATTGCAAAGTTGAAGTCGCAACCCAACACACTGCAAATGTCGCTTGCAAGATAGCCACTGCCAAGCGCAAACGTGCGTGCAAACAACAAACTGTTGCCACTTGTCAGCATCACGTTGGACGTGATGTGGCCAACGTCAATTACCAACGCAGTGTTGGCAACGCCCATTGTGGAAGCAATCCAGTGCGATTGCGCATCGCAAGTGGCAACGTACTTGACGTCCTTGATGCCCATTTGCGACAAAACGGGGGAAACTGTTTTGTAGAAATAGTTGCGCATAAAGGAGAAAGAAACCAAACCCGTCAATTTGTTGGCAATTGCGCCAACAGGGTTTGTGGTTTTGATTGCTCCATCCAAAATGTAGTACACAGGCTTGCCACCCAACGGAATAAGTTCCGAACCACCGGCAATGATGTCGGCTTTGTGGATGATGTCTTGCGTGTCGTCGAAATCAATTTTCTTTTTGGAGTGGAAAGTCAGCGATGCTTCGCTTGTTTCCGTAACGGAGAACACACCGGGAACGCCCACAACAATTTGCTTGATGGGTGTGCTCATTTTGGCGGACACTTGCGAAATTGCATCCTTTACTGCGCCGGCAATTGTTTCCGGTTCGTACCAAACGCTGTCGTCAAAACCGTTGTAGGAAACTTGTCCCACTGCTTTGATGATGAAATCGCCTTTTTCCGACACCTTGGATGCTGCCATGCAGGTGATTTTTCCAGATCCAAAATCCAGTACTGTTACAAAATTATCTTTCATAGAACTGCCTCTTTGGTTAATTTTTTGGGGTGATGATTGTTCCATCGCCCAGAACGGTGATTACCACACCATCCTTTTGCATGTCAAGTGTTTCGTTGAAGTACACGCTCAATGCATCGATCAACCTGGACTGGAATTCTTGCTCCGGTTGTTGAACGACAATTTTGGCGCCAACTCTTGTTGACACAACAAAGTTGCCGTACGAATCCATGCTGAACACGTTGCCTTGTCCAATTACTGAAGGGATTTCTTCCATTTCCAACTTGCATTGCCACAAAGCGGAAAAACTTTGCAACGTGTAGTTCAATGCCTTGTTGTTGGCGTCGGAAGCAAACACCAACGGTTTGCCCACTTGATTTTGTAGCACGTCTCTTGTTCCAAAAACTGATGTGATGTCCACAGGTGTGAACTCTACATCTTGTGGTTGGCAAACGTACCCAAAACTGTCCAGGTACACGTCTACGCCGGCAATTTCCACCTTGGCAACAACAACTGTTTTGACAACGTGAACTTCCACAAGGTTGGGGAAGTACTTGACTACACCGATTGCTCGCCAACCGCTGTTTTGCGGATTGGTGTTGACGCTTTGCATCAGTTCTCCCTTAGACAACGTCACAATGTTTTTGCCCTTGCAAAATTGCAAAACGTCGTTTTCCGTTGGCATGTTGGAGCCTTCCACGTAGCTTGTTTCGGTGGAGTCAAAATTGTAGTAAACAATGCGTGCGTCGTTGATAGAAAAAATGCTGGACAAACACACTGCCGACACTGCGACAATGGCAACCACAACTATCAAAACTAATAACTTGTTATTTTCCACAATTTGCCTCTCTGAATAGGGGTGTATCAATGATTCATCGTGTGTTGATGATTTTGTAGGTGCAAATGTTTCGACACTTGCCCACTCTACTATTGATTTTATATATTATACTACAACTATTTGCACTAGTCAATAAAAAAGACAAAAAAGTAGCCAAATTATATTGCAAAAAACACTTGACTTTTTTGCAAAAAGCGTGTTGCAAACAAAAAAAAGAGGGAAGCAACTCTTCCCTCTAGTTTTGAACTTCTATTCTTGCGCCAACGCTTTGCAAAGCCTCGGCAAGTTGGCTGTAGCCACGCAAAACGTGATGTGTGTTTGTCACGGTGGTTTGCCCTTGCGCTCCCAAACCTGCCACCACCAACGATGCTCCACCACGCAAATCGCCACACCCGACAGTTGCGCCGTACAACTGCCCACCCACTACCGTTGCCGTTTGACCAACAACGGAAATTTGTGCGCCCATTTTGCAAAGTTGGCTTGCATTGTGCATCAACCTGTTTTCGAACATTTTTTCCGTGATTTGCGTTGTGCCCCCGTTAGACAGGCACGCAAGCGCAAGCAGTAGCGATTGCATGTCGGTGGGAAACCCCGGGTAGGGCGCAGTTGTCACTTTGCCAAAACTGCTTGGATAGTCGTTGCACGCTACTTGGATGGCGTTTTGGTACACTTTGACGGCAATTGGGCTGGGCAAAACTTGCAAAAAACTGCGCAAATGCGTTGGGTTGCAGTTTGTCACAGTCAGTTGTCCCTTGGATGCAATTGCGCTTGCAATGTAGGTTGCGCACACAATTCTGTCGGGAATGACTTGCCAAGTTACCCCGTGCAGTTTTTGCACACCTTCCACAACGACGGTGCTTGTGCCAACTCCATCAATTTTTGCGCCCATTGCCACAAGCATTTGTTGCAAATTCTCCACTTCCGGCTCGGTTGCGCAATTTGAAAGCACAAACTGCCCCTTGCCCAAAACGGATGCGCACACAAGGTTTTCCGTTGCGCCAACGCTTGCAATTGGCAACTGAAACTTTGCCCCCTGTGGAGTGCCGTTACAATGCAAATGTTCTTGCGACGTTACTTCCACGCCAAAAGTTTGCAAACCGTCAACGTGGATGTTGAGTGGCCTCTGCCCAATTGAACAACCACCGGGGCAGGGCAACACGGCATTGTGGCACTTACCAACCAAACTGCCAAGCACCAATGCCGAGCCACGCAATTTGTTGGCAAGGCTTTGGTTGACGGTTGTGTTGCAAACACTGCCAAACACACGCAAGGTGTCGCCACTTTCCCAACAAAACTTTTTGCCCAAACCTTGCAACACAAGTAGCATGTTTTGCACGTCGGAAATGTTTGGGCAGTTGCGCAAAACGACGTCTTCATCCGTCAACACAGTTGCTCCAAGCAACGCCAACACGCAATTTTTTGCGCCGTACACAGGCAATTCACCACGCAACCTGTGCTGTCCGTCAATACAAAATTTCATGCAACACTCCTAGAACAATTTGCTTGGTTGCTCCTTGGAAACGTTGAGCAACACACCCATTGCCGTCAAAAACACCACGAGCGACGTTCCACCGTAGCTGACAAAAGGCAACGGCAAACCCGTTGGCGGAATACTGCCTGTGACTACGGCAAAGTTCAACGCCGACTGCACGGCAACAACTGCAGTTATTCCACCTGCCAAAAAACAGCGAAATTTGTCCTTGCAGTTGATGGCAATTTTTACGCCACGAACAACCACTACGGCGTACAACGCCAAAATCATCAAGCACCCAACAAGACCAATCTCCTCTCCAATGATGGAAAACACAAAGTCGCTTTCGGCAAAGGGCAAAAACAGGTACTTTTGTTGGCTGTTGAACAATCCAACGCCAAACCAACCGCCTCGCCCCAATGCGTACAGCGACTGGATGAGTTGATACCCTTCGTCCTTGGGGGAAGCCCAAGGGTCAAGAAACGCCAACAGCCGTTGAAGCCTGTACGGCTCAACGACAATAAGCAACGGCACTGCAAGAGCAAGTGGCACAAGCATTGCCAACAAGTGCTTGAGTTTTGCCCCACCCAAAAACAGCATGACCATCATCAGAATTGCAACGCACATTGTGATGGACATGTTTGGCTCGGCAATGATGAGCCCACAAAACAATGCGCCCACACCAACAACGGGCAAAATTTTGCCAAACTTTGCCATGTCTACTTTGGACATGTACACAGCGCAAAACAGCACGTAGGCAAACTTGGCAATTTCCGAAGGCTGAATGGAAAACCCACCAAAACCAATCCAACGCTTTGCGCCGTAGTTTTCTATGCCAATGCCGGGCACAAAAACCAACACCAACAGCACCACTGCAACAACTACTCCAACAACGTGCAGTTTGGCAAGTTTTTCCAATGGAATTTTTGTTGCCACAAACAACGCAACGAATCCAACTATTGCGCCAAAAAGTTGCTTTGTCACAAAAAAGTAGGCGTTGCCGTAGGTTTTTTGCGCCGAGTACATGCTTGCGCTGTACACAAACACAAGGCCAATTGCCACCAAAACCACAACGGCAACAAGCAACACAACATCAATTTTGCCCCTAGTCAAGCATCGTTTCCTTTACTACTTGTTGAAAATGACATCCACGGTGTTGGTAGTCGTCGTACATGTCGAAACTTGCGCATGCGTTGGACAGTAGCACGACTCCACCAATGTTTTTGATGGCGTGGTAGCACTTGGCAACTGCCTGTTGCATGTCGCAACACAACTCCACGCAAACGTTGTACTTTTGTGCGCATTGCTTGATTGCGCTCGCCGTTTGCCCAATTGCGCAGTAGTACACCACGTTGCGTTTTTGCGGAGAAAACAGGCTGTCGAATTGCATACCTTTGTCCGAACCACCCAAAATCAACGCAACGTTTTGGTGTCGGTAGGCATCAATTGCCGAAAGCGTTGCATGAACGTTGGTTGCCTTGCTGTCGTCCACAAAACAAACGCCGTTCTTTTGCAAAACAAGTTGAAGCCTGTGTGGCAAAAATTTATAGGTTGTTGCGCTTTGCACGGCTGTTGCAACGTCTACGCCAAGCAGGGTTGAAGCAAGAATTGCACCCAACACGTTGGAAAGGTTGTGCCTTGGCATTTCGCCAAGTTGTGGGCAAAAAACTTGGTTCAACTTGCCAAACAAATTGACAACCACGTGCAAATCCTTGTAGTAGCAGTTGGCAAAAACGTTGTCTACCGAGTAGAACAAAGTGAAGCACTTGCTCTTTTCCGAAAGTTTTAGCACTTCTTTGTCGTCGGCATTGAAAATTGCGTACCAGTTTTTGCGCTGATGCACAAAGTTGTTGAGTTTGCTTTTTACGTAGTCGCCGTAGGTTGGGTGGTAGTCCAAGTGGTCTACGGCAAGCGACGTGAAAAGGCTTATGTACGGGGAAAAACTTGTTGCGTTGGCAAGTTGAAAACTGGAACTTTCCAACACAACGACGTCTTGCTCGGTGCAATTTTCCACTTGACTGCAAAATGGCACTCCACCGTTGCCAAGCAATTTGCTACTTACGCCACAACTCGTCAAAATGTGATGTATCAATTGGCAAGTCGTTGTTTTGCCGTTTGTTCCCGTGACGGAAACGCACTTGCTTGGGCATTGTTCAAAACTGTACTGCAACTCTCCAACGACTTTTGCGCCACATTTTTTGCACTGAACGTAGCCAAATGCCGACGGTCGCACACCCGGACTTAGCAACACAGTGTCGCTTTTGCAAAATGCGCTTTTGTTGCCGTCGAAGCCTGTGCTGTCGTCGAAAGTGCAAAAAGGCAGGTTGTTTTTTGCCAAAAGTTTGCAAAGCGCTTTGCCTGTTTTTCCTCTTCCGTACACAACGTATTGCCCCATTCTAACCTCCAAAAATCATCAAAACAGCCACGGCAAGCAACGTGATTGTGCCGTAGCAAACGCAAATTCTGGTTTCGCTCCACCCCTTCTTTTGCAAGTGATGATGAAAGGGCGCCATCAAAAACACACGCTTGCCACCCGTCAACTTGAAGTACGCCACTTGCAAAATTACCGACACGCAAGACACGACGAACATCACCCCCACGATTGGAATGAACAGCGTCATGCGAGAAAAAATTGCCACGCAAGCAACAAGCGCACCCAACGCAAGCGAGCCCGTGTCCCCCATGAAAACTTTGGCGTTGAAGCAGTTGAAGCACAAAAACGCCAACAATGCCCCGCAGGAAACGTAGCACAAAGTGACAATGTTGTTGACTTGCTCCAATGCGTAGGTATCCCCCTTGGCATCCAACAAAGTTGCTTCGCCGTTGAGTAGCAAAATCATGCCCACCAAGTAGGCAAGTGTGGTTGTTGTGGCAAGGCCGTCGATGCCATCCGTCAAGTTGACACCGTTTGTGCATGCAAGGTACACGAATATCACAAAAGGCACCACCCAAAAACCAATTTGCACTTGCTTGTCCGTGAAGGGAATTCGAATGCTACTGCCGGAAGCAACGTCGCCAAACACAAACAATGCAACCAACACGGCAATGGCAACTTGCACCAAAATTTTTTGGTAGGCTTTTAGCCCCAAATTGCGCTTTTGTTTGATTTTGACAAAGTCATCCAAAAAGCCAACGATGCCATAGCCAACAAACACGGCAATGGAAACTGCCACGCCCTTGACGGACAAATCGCAAAAAACTGACGCAACAATTGCAATTGCCAAAATGAAAGATATTCCACCCATTGTTGGAGTGCCTTTTTTGCTGTTGTGTTCTGTTACATATTGCAAAATTTCTTGGTTGGCTTTGGCCTTTTTCAGCACCGGCAACAACAGCAAGTTTGCCACAAAGCACAACACAAACGCCACCAAAAAAGAAATTGTAGCCATGTTGCTCCTTTACAAAAGTACTATGTAGCGCTTTGAAAAATCAGTTTGCACACAACGTCCACGTCGGAGTAGGGCAACTTCTTCCCCTTGATTTCTTGGTAGCATTCCGAGCCTTTTCCCAAAATGGCAACTGTGTCCGACGGTTGCGCAATGCCCAAAGCAAACGCAGTTGCTTGACTGCGATTGAGCAAAATTTTGCAGTCGCACGTCACGCCACTACACACTTCCTTGGCAATTTCCGCAGGGTCTTCGTAGCGAGGGTTATCGTTGGTTACAACGGCAAAATTTGCGTACTTGGAAACGACTTGCCCCATCAGGGGACGCTTGAATTTGTCCCTGTTGCCTCCACAGCCAAACACCACAATCAAGTTGCCCTTGGTTGTGCTTTTCAGGTAGTTCAAAATGTTTTCCACGCCATCCGGAGTGTGAGCAAAATCCACCACAATTCTTGCGCCGTCGTTGCGCACAAAAGTTTGGTTGCGACCGTCGATGCACTGCACGCTTTCCACGCCTTCAACAATTGTTTGAACGTCAACACCCATTGCGCTTGCGCAAGATGCCGAAGCAAGAATGTTGTACACGTTGAATGTGCCTTGCAACCTTGTGGAAACAGGCAACGTTTTGCCAAACAAGTGCAACAAAAAGTTGCTTCCGTTTGGGTGCAGTTGGATGTCAGTGGCAAAGCAATCGTCACTTTGTTTGCAACTGTAGCCAACGGTGTTTGGAAAGTTTTGCGCAATTTCCTGCCCCAAACTGTCGTCGACGTTGACAACACAATTGTTGACCTGTTGCTTGCAAAAGAAACTTGCTTTTGCCTTTTTGTACTGCTCCATCGTGCCGAAAAAATCCAAATGGTCTTGGGAAAAATTTGTGAAAATGGCAAAGTCGCTTGTGATGCCTTGCATTTTGTTCAAGGCAATTGCATGGGCGGAAACTTCCATAATGACAACGTTGACTTTGCAAAGGTACATTTGCTTGAACCATCCGTGCAAGCAAATTGGATCGGGCGTTGTCAGTTGATTGACGTGCTTTTGCCCGTTGAAGAAAATTCCGTTTGTGCCAACAACTGCCGTGTTGTAGCCTGCCTTTTGCAAAATGGCATCCAAAACGTAGGTTGTAGAAGTTTTGCCGTTGGTACCAACAACGGAAACGACTTGCATTTTTTCCACGCACCTGTCGAAGAAGTTTTTGCTTGCTACGGACATTGCCAGCCTGCTGTCTTGCACCACGATTTGCAACACCTTGCTGTCTAGCGGTTTTTCCGTGACGATGGCAACTGCGCCGTCGCAAACAGCCTTGGCAAAAAAATCGTGTCCGTCAAAACGCTTGCCCTTCAAGCAAAAGAACAACGTGTTTGGCTTGACATCCGTTGTGGAAAAAGACAAATGCTCCACGTTGGGATTGCCCTTGCCAATTGTTGTGTAGCACAGCCCGTTCAAGATTTGTTGCAAGTACATTTTGCCCTCTCCCAAAAGAAAAAATCCACACAAAAACTTTGTATGGATTATTATACTTTGCACAATTTGCTTTTATGATAGCCACGCCAAAACAACGTAACCACTCCGCTTTCAAGGCAAAAAATGCCAATTTTGATGTATTATGTCTGTGATAGTATGCTACAAATTGCCGTTTTACTGCAAAATCTAGTCCAAAGGTTGAATTTTTTTGTAGTTGATGATTTGCTCGAACACCAACCTTGCGTAGGGCGCAGCAACAATTGAGCCGTAGCTTTGACCTTGCGGTTCGTCCACTATCACCAAGCAAAGGTACTTGGGACTGCTTGCGGGAAACACCCCCACAAAGGAAGAAACGTACTTGCCAACGGCAAGTTTGCCATCCACAAATTTTTGCGCCGTGCCGGTTTTGCCTGCCACTTGGTAGCCTTGGATGAAGGCGTTTTTGCCACCACCGTTTGCCACAACGTTTTGTAGCATTTGGCAAATTTGCTTGCTTGTTTCTTGGCTGATTGCCCTGTCTACCACCGTTGGCGAAAAGGTCTTTGCCGTTTGCCCCGTTGTTGGGTCAACAATGGCTTTGACCAAGTAGGGTTGCATTTGATAACCACCGTTGACGGCAGTTGCCGTTGCCACACACAGTTGCAAGGGCGTGACTGCAATGCTTTGCCCAAATCCAATGCGAGCCAAATCTCCACGGGTGACTGTGCTTTGGCTGACAAGCAAACCACTTTGTTCCCCTGCAAAGTCAATTCCCGTTGGCGTGCCGTAGCCAAATTTTTGCAAGTAGTCGTACATCACGTCCTTGCCAAGTGACAGCGCAATGTCGGTGAAAATTGGGTTGCAACTGTTGTTCAATGCATCTGCCAAAGTTTGGTTGGAATGTTTGCCGTTGGCGTGCTTTGTCCAACAACTAATTTTGGAACCGTCCACAATGCGTGTGCCTGCGGAATTGAAAACGTGCGTTGGGGAAAATGCGTTGGCATTGCCCTTTTTATACTCTTCCAAACAGGCTGCCGCTGTCAAAATTTTGAAAGTTGACCCCGGTTCGTAGATGTCTGTCAACAACATGTTTTTGCTGTGAAGCATCAGTTGTTGCACGTCGTCTCTTGGCAAGTTGTTCAAGTCCACGCTTGGTTTGCTACTCATTGCCAAAATTTCCCCCGTTGTCACGTCCATCACAATGCACCTTGCGCCAATGGGATTTTGTTGGTGCATTGCCAACGCCAACACGTTTTCCACAATACTTTGAATTGTGAAGTCTATGGTCAGTTGCAAAGTCATTCCGTCCACAGCCGGCACGTAGTAGGTTTCGCCATTTTCCAACTGACTACCCACCAAGTCACTTTCGGCAAGCAGTTTGCCGTCGATACCACGAAGGTATTTGTCGTAGTAGGCTTCCAGCCCCATTTGCCCCACTCCGTCGGAGGAAACAAAGCCCAAAACTTGGCTCAAAAAGTCACCGTACATATAGGTGCGCACACCGTTGCTTGCCAAGAAAATGCCTTGCAAATTGCAGGAACGAATTTCCCCTGCAACTTGTGCCGACACTTGCCTTTTCAACGTCACTTCCGACACACCACGCTTGCTGATTTTTTCCAACAACTGGCCGTATTCCATTTGCAAAACGTTGCACAGCTTAGTTGCGCATTGCTCCTTGTTTGGGATGCTTTGTGGGCGTGCGTACACCGTGTAGGTTGTGTTGGTTGTGGCAAGAAGCACGCCGTTTGTGTCCACAATATCGCCACGGTTGGCTTTTAGCGGAACGGAGCGTTGCCATTGGCTCGTTGCCTTTTGTTGCAAATCCTTGCCCCAAACAATTTGTATATGCGCTAAACGGAAAAATATGATTGAGAACAAAAAAATTGCCGCCACCAAAAGTGACAGCAATCGTTTTTTACTTGTGAAATATTCTTGTTGCAATTAACCACCAAAAACACTGCTTATCCAATCGCACAAGCTATCAAACCAGTTGGTTTGAATGTCGAAATTTTGTGCAGGCCTTGTCTCTAGTTCTGTGTAGGTTTGGGTGTTGCTTCCCGTTGGGTAGTAGTAGCCCAAACTTTCTGCCTTTTGCGACAACGCTTCGTAGTCTTCTACGGAAAGTTGTTCTCTCAGTTGTTCCAACTGTGTGGAAACAGCGCCAAGTTCCGCCTTGAGTTGTGTTGTTGCTTGGAAACTTCCTGCAACGGAAACGGAACACAACGTAACTGCCAAAACCAACGCAAGCACCACCGTTACGTAGCTTGCTACCATAACTTTGGTTCTTGTGCTTACTTTTGCGCCTGCTTGAGTTTGCTTTTGGTACTCACGGGCGTAGCTCATTTGCAACGTGGAGTGGGAAGGCAAAACGTCGGGATCTGCCGTTCTTTCCTTGTTGGCAACGTCTGTTACAATGCCAAGTTTTGCTTGGATATCAGCCAAGGAAAACTCCGACGTTGTGTCGGTGGAAGTTTTTGTTGTAGCAGAATAAGGCGAGGTGATGCCGGAGTAGACATCTTCGCCGAAATATTTTGTATCGGATGTGGTTGTGTAGGTTCTTTCCATTTTATGTACCACCTGACAAACAAATTACTTTTTTTCAAAAACTCGTAGTTTTGCGCTTTGTGATCGACTGTTTTGCGCCAACTCTTCGTCGCTTGGTAAAATTGGTTTTCTTGTTACTACGCTACCTTGTGCTCTGTGGTCGCAAACGCAAATGGGAAGGGACGGTGGGCAAATGCAGTCTGTTGCCAAATCTGCAAAACAATGCTTGACAATTCTGTCCTCCAACGAGTGGAAAGTTATCACAGCCAACCTACCACCGGGGTTGAGCCTGTCCACCATTCTGCGAAGAGCGTTGTCTAGACCGTCAAGTTCCTTGTTTACTTCGATGCGCAACGCTTGAAAAGTGCGTTTTGCTGGGTGTCCACCATTTCGCTTTGCAGCAAAAGGTATTGATTTGTCTATTATTTCAACTAGTTGTCCGCAAGTTTCTATTGGTTGTTTTTGCCTTGCTTGAACAATGTTGTAGGCAATTTTTTTGGCAAATTTGTCTTCGCCGTAATCTCGGATGATGGCAAACAGTTGCGCTTCCGTGTAGGTGTTGACAACGTCCTTTGCCGAAAGGCTTTGGCTAGCATCCATTTTCATGTCCAACGGAGCATGGCTTGCCATGTAGGAAAATCCACGTTCGGGATTGTCGATTTGGTAGGAACTAACGCCAAGGTCGGCAAGAATTCCATCCACCTTGTCAATGCCAAACTCGTCCAAAACGTCGTCGAATTGCTTGAAGTCGCTGTGCGCAAACATCACGTTGGGTTTGCCTTGAAAGCGGTTTTTGCAAACTGTCAGCGCTTCGATGTCCTTGTCGATGTCAACAAGTTTGCCACTTGCAAGTTTGTTGAGAATTTCCGACGAATGGCCACCACCACCGGCTGTGCAATCTACGTATATTCCGTTGGGTTTGATGTTGAGAGCGTCGATACATTCCCACAACAAAACTGACTTGTGAGCAAAGATCATTTTTGTTCCTGTGCCTTGTGAAGCTTTCTGTACAATTCGTCAAATGCTTGTGGAGTTGTGGATTGAGCAGCACGGTGTGCAAGCCAACGTTTTTCGCTCCAAATTTCCGCCTTGGAAATTGCACCAACAATTTGAACGTTCTTTTCGATTTCGCAAATTTGAATAAGGTCTGTTGGCAACATGAAACGACCTTGCGAATCGGCTTCCACAGTTGCGGAATATTCGGCAATGCGCCTGATCCAATCTGCACGATCCGGGTCCAACGAATCCAAGTCTTGAATTGCCGACAAGAGCTTGTTGGTTTCGTCTTGCGAGTACACAAAAATGCATCCGTTCATACCGGGCATCAAAATGTACTTGTCGCCCAATTGTTCACGGAACTTCGCAGGAAGTCGTATTCTGTTTTTGTCGTCCAACGAATGTTGTTGATTGCCAACTAAAAACATGCCAATTCTCCTCTTGTACTAGTACAAGTATTCTAACATAAACGAAAACCATTTTCAACCATTTTTAACCATTTTGTAGAAATTTTTTTTATTTTTTTTGAAAAACCCAATTTGTTTGCTACAAAAGCGAACGATTTGCTTTGCATTTTCTTTTTATTTTTGCAATTTAGAACATCCGTTCTACAATTTCGCACCACGTCCCCCGCAAAACAAAAAAAGCGAGAGTTTGGAACAATGCCAAACTCCCGCAGGGGTTTTGTTGATATTTTGTTGCTGAGCCTTGCAAAACGGCAACTGAAACAGGCAAAATTGCTTGCAAAACCGTTGCTAAATTGCGCTGTTTTGTAGGCAAATTTTTTCGTGTTTTGCGCCGTGTTTTCAAGCAAAAACTGCAAAGAACTTGCATGAAATTTTTGCAAAAAATTTGCAAAAATTCGTGTTGAAAACTTGGCAAAAATTCGCAAACGCAAAAGGCAATTTCTACAAAATTTGCGTCAGTTTGTTGCCCACCAAGTCGCAAGAAGTCAAGTAGAAATCCACGCCAAATTTTTTGAAGTACAAATTTGCTCTGCAATCCTTGCCGTGCAAGTGGCCGTACACCACCGTTAGCACGTCGTTGGCAACAAATTGTTTGGTGAACTCCGACTCCTCGTAGCGCCCGTTGAATGGCGGAAAATGCATGATTGCAATAACTTTGTCCGTTGGCTTGCGTTGAGCCTTCATTGCCGAAAGGGACAGTTTGAGGCGCTCCGATTCCCTCAGGTAAATTTTTTTGTCCTCTGCCGAAAGGTTGTTGCCGTCGGGGCAAACCCAACCACGAGTGCCACAGATCAGCACGTCGCCAAAGCGCAAACAATCGTTTTGCAAAGCAAAAAATCCTTGTGGAATGGATGCACGAACTTGCGAAAGGGTGTTCCACCAGTAGTCGTGGTTGCCACGCAAAATGACCTTTTTGCCGGGCAGTTGCGCCACTAGTTGGAAGTCGGGCAGGGCCTCTTCCATTCGCATTGCCCAAGAAAAATCTCCGGGCAAAAGCACAAGGTCATCGTCGGAAACTTTTTCCTTCCAGTCCTTGCAAATCATTTCAAAATAGTTTTCCCAGCTCTTGCCAAAAATGTCCATTGGCTTTTGGCACACGGTGGACAAGTGCAAGTCGCTAATAGCAAATACTTTCATACCACTAGCATACCACAAAAAACGGTTTTTGTCCACAAAAAGTTGCACCACTTGCCCACGGACAGAAAAATTTGGTTTGTTCTAGGTGTCGACGTTGTTTGACTGCATCTTTCGCTTGCGCTTGGCAAAGCAGGCTTTGCACATCACTTCGTCCAAATCCATGGCGTTTTTGCCACAGTAGGGGCACACAAGATTGTCGCCCATTTGGTCGAAAATGCTTTGAATGCCCATGATTTCGTCTTGGCACACCTTGCACATTTCCTTGTCTTGGCAAATGTAGTTTAGTTGACATCTTGGGCACTTTTTGTACTTCATTCAAAATCTCCACAGGCTATACTTCAACCTATGTTGTTTATCAAACATGTGTTACTTTTCCACAAGAACAAAACAAAAAGCGCATTTTTCACGCCAAACGTTGCAAAAAACTGCAAACATTACCTATTTGAATTGAATATTACAAAAATAGTGTTGACTTGAAGAATTTTGCATAGTAAAATGTTATAGTGCGTTCGCACAAAAAACACTACTTCAAAAAGAGGTTTACTATGCAAAAGAAAAAGCGCAACGGTGGTTTCACTTTGGTTGAACTGTTGGTTGTCATTGCAGTGCTTGCTGTACTGGCAACGGTTTCCATTGTGGGCTACACCAGTTTTGTAGAAAAGGCAAAAGTTTCCGTAGACGTTCAAACGCTTGAACAACTCAATTTGGTGCTTATGGCAAACGAACAAAGTGGCAACGGCGCCCAAAACGTCAAGGATGCCTACAACCAAATTTACCAAGCAGGGCTGATGCCAATGTACACGCCACAAGGTAGCAACCTTGGTGTTTGTTGGGATAGCCAAACAAACAGATTTGTTTTGTTCCAAAGCGGAGCAAACGCAAACCAAGGCAAAATTGTGCACTCCACCGACAGCAAAGTTAGCAACGGAGTGGAAGTTGACGTCAACAACGACAACAGATTTTTTGTGTACAACGAGCCTGCGCTTTGTCAGCACCAATGGGACGAGGGGCAAATTGTTCAACAACCAACTTGCACCGAACAAGGGCTCAAAACTGAAACTTGCAAAATTTGCCAAACAACGCAAAACAAACAAGTCGATGCCACAGGCCACAATTGGGACAATGGCACCACTACCACACCACCGACTTGCCAAAGCAACGGAACAACAACGTTTTGTTGCACGCAATGTGGCGCAACGGAAACGGAAACAATTGCACCCACAGGTCATAGCGAAGTGGTAGACAACGCTGTTGAAGCAACTTGCACATCCACTGGTTTGACTGAAGGCAAGCATTGTTCCGTTTGCAATGAAGTACTTGTTGCTCAACAAGTGATAGGCTTGAAACCGCATACTGAAGAAACCATTCCCGCAATTGAGCCCACTTGTACTACTACAGGACTTACTGTTGGCACAAAGTGTTCGGTTTGTGGCGAAACGCTTGTAGCGCAAACTGTTGTAGACGCTCTAGGTCATACTGAAAGTTCTGTCGTTGTGGAGAACAGCATTGCTCCTCAATGTACAGTTGATGGTTCCTACGATAATGTGATTTACTGTACTGTATGTAATATAGAATTGAGCAGAAATACAATAATAGTTGATGCTCTCGGCCATACTGAAGTAATAGACAACGCTGTTGAAGCAACTTGCACCAACACAGGCTTGACGGAAGGCAAACATTGTTCCGTTTGCAATGAAGTTCTCGTTGCTCAACAAGTTGTAGATTTGAAACCGCATACTGAACAAAGCCTTCCCGCAGTTGAGCCAACTTGTACAAATACGGGACTTACTGTTGGCACAAAGTGTTCGGTTTGTGGCGAAACCCTTGTGGAACAAACAGTTGTAGGCGCTCTAGGTCATACTGAAAGTTCAGTTGTTGTGGAAAACAGCCTTGCTCCTCAATGTACAGTTGATGGTTCCTACGACAATGTGATTTACTGTACTGTATGTAATATAGAATTGAGCAGAAATACAATAATAGTTGATGCTCTCGGCCACACCGAAGTAATAGACAGCGCTGTTGAAGCAACTTGCACATCCACAGGTTTGACGGAAGGAAAACACTGCTCCGTTTGTGAAGAAGTTCTCGTTGCTCAACAAGTAGTAGACAAGAAAGCACACACAGAAGAAACCATTCCCGCAGTTGAGCCAACTTGTACAAATACGGGACTTACTGTTGGCACAAAGTGTTCGGTTTGTGAAGAAATCCTTGTGGCGCAACAAGTTGTTGAAACTGTCGACCACAATATTGTTGATGGCAAGTGTTCCTACTGTGGTTTGCAAGTGGTAACCAAAACGTTTAGTGTGTACAGCGCAGATGCAGTGACCGTAGAAAATGGAACCTACACCACCAACTACGCTTCACATACTTCTACAAATAGCGACAGCATGTGGTACGCACTGACAACGAATCCCGACGCAGTTGTTTACAGACTCAACTCCAATGTTGAGAAGATGGACTTCTCACAATTTTTCATTGCTGATGAACTTGCTGGCGACACCATCTACATCGACTTGAACGGTTGCACAATAGCAGGAGCAATCACTCTTTCGGCAAGTAACGTCACTCTGTACGTTTTCGACAGTTCGGCAACAAAAGGCAAGGTTGGAAGCATCAACGTTGGAACTAGCGGTCAATTGTTTGTTTGGGACGTGGAAATTTCCAACAGCAACAATAAGAGTGGTATCACGTCCAAAGGTGTTGACGTCACAATGTATAGCGGAAGTATTCATGGATGCTACTCGGAAATGGGTGGCGGAATCTACGCAAAGGACGCAAGTGTGTACATGTGGGGTGGAGAAATCTACAACAACGTTTCGTTTGGCGACGGTGGCGGAATTTTCATCACAGGAACAGAGCAAGAATTTGTGATGAAAGGTGGCCACATCTACGGAAACAGAGCAAATAACGGCGGTGGCATGAAAGTGAAAGGTAACGTCACAATTGACGGAGGAACAATTTCCGGCAACGTTGCACAAGGTCCAAATGGAAATGGCGGTGGTATATACCACTTTGGTGGAACTCTCACAATCAACGGTGGCACGATTGGTGGCGCAAACCCCTACACACAAACAGGCGATGCAAAAACAATGGCAAACAGTGCGCAATCTCAAGGTGCGGAAATAATCTCGGAAAAGGATATAGTTATCAACAACGGCACCGTGTACTTGCACGACTACGATCCACCATATAGCATCATCCACTATGGAACATTCAGCCACACAGGAAACCCATTTGTATGTCAATACCCTTACGATATGTACATTTCAAAATAATTTTTTGTAAAAATTTGGCTGTTAGACCTTGCCATTTCAACAACAACGGGCAAAATATTGTTTGTACGGAAAATGTGTACAACTATATAATGTGGTATTGATTGTAAAATTGAGATTTCATGGCTTTGTTTGCTAAACAAGCAAATGCATTGTGTTTTGATTTCCAAATACCTTGAGTAAATACCTTATTACAACAAAAAAAACACCTGACAAAATCAGGTGTTTTTGCTTTGTTTGCTAGTTTGTTCCACCACCGTTTGTTGTGCGACAACTGCCCGGGTACAGTGGCAACTCGAAGTAGCCGGAACATACTTCCTCGGTGTACTCTTGGCAGGGTGGAATCATTGCATAGCCATAGGTTGGCACAATCAGTTCCACGTCCATTGTTACCTTGAGAATGGCAGTCACACAGCAGTTTACAATGAAAATGTAGTAGGTCACACCGTCGATGACTGTTGTTTGGCTGTAGTTGCCTTCCGGGCTGACTGCCGACACGCTTGCTTCAATGCGATAGGGAATGATTGAAGGTTCGGGCAGGAACATGACAACGTCCACGGGAACGGTCACGGTGCCGGTGCCACTACCTTCGTTGTTTTCCGCATCCAAATATGTAACTTCCACAGGAACGACAATGTCGGCTTGCACCCTGCCGTACTTGGGGCGTTCGGGCAAGCGTTCCACAACCAAGTTTTCCACCATGCCAACTGTCGTTGTGCTTTTTGCGCTTACAAAACGCAACGGAACAACGGGGCCTGTTGGCGTGACGTCGGAAATGCTGATTGCCACTTGCTGAAGCGTTGTTTGCTTCATGCAGGCATCGAACACCTTTTTGCCTTGAATACAAATTTTTTCTGTACAACCATCCATATTGTTTACTGGCATTTTTACCTCCTTGGGATACTTGCTATATTGTATGCCAAGGGTGGCAAAAATGTGTGCAACAAAAAAAATCCCACGAAAACCGTGGGATTGTTGCAAAATTGCACTACTGCTATTCTTCGTCGAAGTGGTAGAACCTGTCCTTCATGTGGCCGAAGTAGAAGGTGATCAGTTCCCTTGTGTAGCGTTCTTGTTGTTCACGAGAATCTTCGTTGCGAAGAACCTTGAACAAACTTGTCAAGAAGCCGGAAGCAATTGCCGAGTAGAAATCTTTGTTGGTGATTTTGACGTTGATTTCCGGGAAAGCGTTGACCAACATTTCTTCCACCTTTTTGGAAATGACTTCCTCGATGTAGTTGACAAAAGTGTCCTTGTGAACAGTTTTGCCCTTGCGAATGATCAACAATTCGTCGCTGTAGGTCATCAAAAATTGCACAAGCACTTCGCTGATTTCCTTCATAGATTTGTTTGTGAAAACAAAATCCTTTTCGATGGATTGCTTGATGCTTTCGATGAATGGATTGATAACAGCAAAGTACAATGCTTCCTTGTTGGTGAAATATCTGTAGATATTGCCCAAAGAAATTTCCGCATTGTTTGCAATGTTTCTGATTGATGCGTCTGCATAGCCGTGTTGCTTGAATTCATCTACGGCTGCTACCAAAATTTTGTCTCTGATTTCCTTTTTTAGATATTGCATGATACCTCAACTCCTGTTGACAGTATTGTACCACACATTCCATATAAATGCAACTAATATCGCAAACTATTTTTTACTTTTTTCATTATTAGTAGGCGCATTCCAACAACATCTTGTCGGCAAGCAGGGCAATAAACTCGCCGTTGGTGGGTTTTTCCGCCGAGGTGTACACCTTCACACCAAAAATGCTGTTGATGTTTTCTATTTTGCCCCTGTTCCAAGCCACTTCGATGGCGTGGCGAATGGCACGCTCCACCTTGCTTGCTGTTGTGCCAAAGTGCTTGGCAATGGATGGGTACAAACTCTTTGTGATGGCGTTGATGATTGGTGGGTTTTCCACAGCCAACTTGATGCCTTCCCGCAAAAATTGGTAGCCCTTGATGTGGGCAGGAATGCCAACGCTTACAAAAATGCTACTGATGCGCTCGTCCAACGTCTTTTCGGAAACGCTCTTTCGGCGCAAAGTTTTGCTTCCCAAGTTGTCGCCCGTGGCAACGTTTGAAATGCGTTGTTCCAAAACTCTGTACTCAACCGGCTTTACCAAGTAGTACTTTGCGCCAAGGTCAAGCGCCTTGATGACAAAAACTTCGCTTTTCAATTCCGACGCAACAATAAACTTGACGTTTGGGTACTGCTCCAAAAGGGCAAAACCGTCCTCGCCGGACATCACCAACTCCGTCACCACCACGTCCACGGGTGTTTCGTCCAAGCACTTGCGTGCATCCTTGCCTTCCACGTCGAAAACAACCTGAAACGTGGCGTTGTCTTGCAGTTTTTCGCATAGGTCTTGCTGACCTATCAGTCCAATTTTGATCATTGTGTGCCTCCTGTGTTTTGTAGACACATTGTAACACAACAAAAGGTGTCCTTTTCCGTGTGTTTCTGTCGAAAAGCGTGTTGTTTTGTCGAACTTTGCCCCTGCACAACAAAAAAGCCAACCGAACACTCGGCTGGCAAAAATTTGGTGTTTTGGTGGCTAGTCTTGTTGACTGTCCGTTGGCTCGGCATCGTCAATTTCGTAGTGAGTTTTTTGCTGGCTTGCTTGGTTGTAGGCCTTCAAATCCGTCAAAATGCAAATGTAGAATGGCCAAGAAAACAAAAACATTGCAAACTTGCAAAGCGCCATCACAACGATGTTCAGCCCGGGAATGAAGGAAAACAGCATGTAGACGGCTGTCAACACCATGTCCAACACAAACGACACGGCAAAAAGTGGCAAACCCACCACAAGGCACAAAGTCTTTGCCACGACGTAGAAGAAGTTTTTGCTTGTGTAGTTGAAAACCCAATGCAGTTTTTCTTGGTAGTACTGTTTCATTTCAATTCTCCTTTGACACTATTCTACTAGATAAAAACAAATGTGTCAACAATGTGATGGCAAAAGTTGAACTAACGTTTATTCAACCCACAACACATAATTGACGAAACCAACAATTTTAAGTGATATATTTGTTAAAAACTGTGTTATCTCTTAGTAAAGGTTGATTGAGAAGTAGTTGACAGGCAAGTCAATCTAAGCAATGATTTGTTAAATGGGCAATGATTTCTTGCACAAGTATGCTCACGGATTTTGGGGGAATTTGAACGTCTTTTTTCAAAATGCAAAAGCCCAGCACAAGACATTTTGCACCACTTTTACCAAAATTGCAAGCAACAAATTGTACGGCGAGAAGAGAAGTTGAAATTTGTTGCACCGCCCTTCAACAAATCTTTGCCACGTAACCTTTGCTTGCAACACAAGTTTTTACCGTGGCAAGTTGGATTTGCTATGCATACAATAAAAAGGGTTGTTTTTGTTACAAAAAACTATTGACAACAAACAATTTTAGGGCTACAATATAGATAGAATAAATATCCGGTAGGTGAGGCTACCACAGGGATAAGGGTTGCTACCGACAAATCGTGGAGACACGTCAGGTCAGGTTAGCAGGCAATGTCGAAACCAAGGCATTACCTAACGCAATTTCATCGCCCTGTGATGCTAAAGCTTGTAATGGTAGGCGACGGTACCGTCGTGACTTTGTATCGTAGTCTGCGCTGTTACAAGCGTGGGCTTTTTTTGCTACCGAAAGGAGGATGCAATGGAAGAATTGGAATTGATGGAAGGTTTGCAAGAAGAACTGAAAGAGCACACCAAGCAAGTTATGCAATTGCTCAAAGAAAAGAACTTCAGGGAAATCAAAGCCATCATCAACGACATGTACACGCAAGACACGGCACAACTGTTGGAAGAACTGCCGGAAAAGGACATGCCACCTGTTTTTAGACTGCTCTCCAAGGAAAATGCAGCCGACACTTTTGTTGAAATGTCAACGGACAGCCAAGAGTTGCTGATAAGCGTTTTTACCGATGCCGAACTCAAAGCCGTTTTCGACGAAATGTTCCTAGACGACGCCGTGGACGTTATTGAAGAAATGCCTGCAAACGTTGTCAAGCGCATCATCAACCAAGCCGACTCCAAAACAAGGCAACAAATCAACCAAATTTTGAACTACCCCAAGGACAGCGCCGGCACAATCATGACGGTGGAATACGTGAGTTTGCGTAGCCACTGGACGGTTAGAGAGTGCTTTGACAGAATTCGCCAAGTGGGCAGTGACAAAGAAACAATCTACAGTTGCTACGTCACCGACACAAAGCGCAAGTTGCTTGGCGTTGTTTCCGTCAGAGATTTGTTGATGCACGACTACGAAACGGAAATTGCCACCTTCATGGAAACGGATTTTCTTGTTGCCGAAACAACGGACGACAAGGAAAGCGTTGCGCAACTCATTTCCAAGTACGACTTGTTCTCCTTGCCGGTTGTAGACAAGGAAAACCGAATGGTTGGTATCATCACCGTCGACGACATTTTGGACGTTGTGGAAGAAGAAACCACCGAGGACATTGCAAAGATGGCTGCTGTGCTTCCATCCGACACACCCTACCTTGAACAATCGACTTGGCAAATTTGGAAAAACCGCATTCCTTGGTTGTTGGTTTTGCTCATTTCTTCAACCTTTACAGGAATTGTCATCAACGCCTACGAAGCAACTTTGTCGGCATTGCTGTTTGCTTGCGTGCCAATGATCATGGGCACGGGCGGTAACGCAGGTAGCCAAGCATCCAGCACTATCACACGTAGTTTGGCTGTTGGCGAAGTGCAACCAAGGGATTTTTTGCACGTGCTGTGGAAAGAACTGCGTGCTTCCGTTTTGCTTGGACTTGTGCTTGCAGTTGCTTGCTTTGGCAAACTGATGCTAATTGACGGATTGCTGTTGGGCTACCCCTACACTTGGGACATTGCCTTGATTGTTTCCGTTGCACTACTGCTGACAATTGTGTTGGCAAAACTTGTTGGATGCTTGATGCCAATTCTTGCAAAAGTTTGCAAGTTGGACCCTGCCGTTGTGGCAAGCCCCTTCATCACAACAATTGTAGACGTTCTTTCACTCATCATCTACTGCCAAATTGCAACAAGCCTGTTACCGGCAATCTAGACAACACCACACGGAGGACAAAATGACACAAAAAGAAATTACGTTGGCATGTGCGCTGGCAAGCTACTCCCTTGAAATGGGGGAATTGAACTACAACAAGGGCAAGTACGAGGAAGCCATCGAGTTTTTTGACCTTGCCGAAAAAGGCTACTTGGAAATTTTGCAACAAGCTGACCACGAAGAAAGCAAGCGTTGCTTGAAGTACTTGTACGAAATGCTTGTAGACATCTACGATTGCATGGAAAACCAAGAATTGATGCAAAAGTACCAACAAAAACTTGCCCAGTTGAACTAGAAATTTTTGAACAAACCAACACCCCAAAAGCCAAATGCTTTTGGGGTGTTTTGCTTTTTTGTGAAGTTTCGGGAAAAAGTTTTGCAACAACACACAAATTTTTACCAACACAAAATGCGCCTTGGTTGGCAAACAAAAGTAGTTCTACTCCGTGAACACCGAAAGTTTGATTTGTGGGTGTTGCTTCAACTGCTTCTTGAACAAAGAAATGGGGTTTAGGTACCACCTTGTGACGTGCGACAAAGACGAACACAGCAAAATTTCCGTTGCGCCAAGTTGGCAAGCAATTGGAACGGAAAATTCGGCGTTTTGCTTGGTAGTCATGGATTTGTCTTCCACAACAAGTTTGCTACTTTCCACGCCTTGTGCAACAAGGTAGTCGTGCATGCGTTGCGCCTCGCTAACACCTGCTTTGGCATTTGCCACACCACCGGACAAGATGATTTTGTCGGGATTGAAAGCCTTGTTGAGCCTGATTGCCATTTGCAAACGCTCAACGAGCGTTGGCGCCATTGTTCCGTCGTCGTTAAGTCTGTACCCAAGAATTACTGCCACATGCATTGTTTGCACCTCCGTTGCCACTATTATACTGTACAAATTGCCAAGGCGCAAGTGGTTTTGCAAAAAATTTGCACGGTTTTGCCAATTTGCGCACACAATTTTTGACAAATTGCAAAACAAATCTACAGTTTGCTTGAAAAAAACCGACAAATATTGTAAGATATAGCAAAGGAGAAAATCATGGCTTACGATGCATTGAGTTTGTCGCTACTGACAAAAGAATTTGTTGATTTGCTGACGGACGGCAAAATCACAAAAATTTACCAGCCGGAAAGGGACGAAATTGTGTTGTTTGTGTTCAACAAAAAGACCTACAAACTGCTCATTTCCTCCAACGCAGGCGTCAACAGAATTCACGTCACAAACATGCCAACGGACAACCCAAAAGTTGCCCCTGCATTTTGCATGCTGTTGAGAAAACACATCACAAACGCAACAATTGTGGAAATTTCCCAAATGCCGTTTGAACGTGTTGTGGACTTTTTGCTACTTGTCAGCGACGACCTTGGCTACAAAAAGCACATGCACTTGATTTTTGAACTGACGGGCAAAACGTCCAACATCATTTTGACGGACGAAAAGTACGTTGTGTTGGACAGCATCAAGCACCTTCCGCAAGATTTGGAAAGCACACGTATTGTGATGGCGGGCGCAAAGTACAATTTCTTTACCCCACAGGACAAGTTGTTGCCATTTGATTTGCCAAGAATTCGCACGTTTTTGCAAACGTGCAACACACCGCTTCGCCAAACGCTTGCGCAAACCTTGCTTGGCGTTTCCCAAACGACGGTTGCGGAAATAATGTGGGGATTGGACGAAAACGACCACACCATTGTCAACAACGAAAAAGTCGTTCAACGCATTGCCAACTACCAACACAATTTGCAAAACCCAAAACCAAACGTTGTGTTGCAAAACGGCACGCCCATTGAAGTTTGCCCATTCGAGTACCAAAGCAAGAAAGGCGAAAGGCTGTACTTCGACACGTTGAACCAAGCGCACGACAACTACTACTTTTTGCTAGACAAAACCCAACGTTGGAACGACAAAGCCAAGTCCGTTGCAACAATTGTGAAAAACGCCATTTCCCGCACGGAAAAGAAGTTGGCAATTCAAAAACAAAGCGTGTTGGAAGCAGAAGGGCGTGAGCAATTGCGCCAATTTGGTGACTTGATACTTTCCAATTTGTGGAGAATAAAACCCAACAGCACGGTGCTTGTTTGCGACAATCACTTTGGCGAAGGGCAAGTTTCCATACCGTTGGATGCAACGCTTTCGCCACAGCAAAACGCACAGGCGTACTACAAAAAATACCGAAAAATGAAGAGCGCATTGCAACACAACACTGCGCTTGTGGAAGAAAACACCAAACTGCTGGACTACTTGCAAACCATCAAGCAAAGTTTGAAATTTTGCACCGAACCGGAAGATTTGCAGCAAATTCGCAGTGAACTTGCCGAACTTGGACTAATTCGAGAAAAGGCGCAAAAGAAACAGCAAAACACGCCTGCCAAACCGTTGAAGTACAACGTGCACGGCTACACGGTGTTCGTTGGAAAAAACAACGTGCAAAACAACTTTGTCACTTTCAAACTGGCAAGCGCCAACGACGTGTGGCTACACACACAAAAAATACACTCCTCCCACGTGGTTATCGTCAACGACGGCCAAGGGGAAGTGCCCGACGAGGTTTTGCTTGGCGCAGGGGAAATTTGCGCATACTTTTCCCAAGCAAGTGGCGGAACAAAAATTCCCGTGGACTACACCCCAAGGGCATTTGTGAAAAAGCCCAACAAAGCGCCACTTGGATTTGTTGTGTACAACACCTACAAAACAATGCTTGTTTCCCCCGACAGGCACATTGAATGGCTTGTAAATTAGCGCACCACGGGGTGGCACTTTTGAGTTTTTGCACAGCAAAAAACAACAACCAAAACACAAATTTTACACAAAAAAATGCTCCCAATTTGGGGAGCATTTTTGCTACACTTTGTGCATCAAGTACAACACAGCCATTGCCACGGAAACGTAGTTTGTGTCTCGCACGGTAACGCAGTTGTGCAAGTAGTTTTTTGAGCCAATGTTGTCGACAACGTGCCTTGAACCAAGCAACGGCACGTCAATTCGTGCAAGGTCAACAAGCTTTTCGGGGATGCCACCCGTTGAGCCGTAGTACTTGGCAGGGTCGGAAAAGGCCGACAAGCCAATGTCAACAATGGCATCTGCGCCGGAAAATGCGCCTTCGATGTTGTCGATGACAATGCCCTTTCTTGGGGTGACAAAGTCTTCCGTAGGCAAATACCAAATGAGGTCGGAGCCAAAAAGTTGCAAACAACGTGCAAATTCGTTGATTTTGTTGGTGTGTTTGTTGCCCACCACCGACACGGAAACGTTTTGCAACGTGTCTAGTTTGTCGTGAAGCGTAAGCAAGTCGGCAAGCACGCCAATTGGGTCGTACTGCCCCGAGCCTGCATTGACCACACCACACCTTGCGCCATTGGCAAAGGTTTGCACCAAATTGTCGTTTTCGCTGGCAACAACAACTGCGTTGACACCCATGTTGTCCATAGCTCTACATTGTTGCAAAACGTCGTCGCTACCAAACACGGGGCAAACCGTGCCGGAAAGGTAGTTGGTGGCAAGCGCAAACGCCGTGCTGGATGGATTTGGTTTTGCGTACACCGTGCCAACAACGCTTCCAATAAGTTGTGGGCCCTTTTTGTAGCCGGCAGTTGCAATGCGACGCATTTGCGAAGCAACGTCGAAAATTTGGTTGAGTTCCGTCTTGGTCAAAGTCATCAAGGACAAGAGATTTTTCATACACGCCTCACTTGTTTTGATTTCGCAAAGAGTTGAGAATTTGTTGGAAGTAGGTTGGCAAAGGGGCGGAAAAACTCATTTCTTGCCCCGTTTGTGGGTGGCAAAAACTCAAAGTTTCGGCATGAAGCAATTGCCCTGCCAAATTCCATTTGCAGTGCTTGTAGCCATAGGCTTTGTCGCCAACAATTGGGTGCCCCAAGAACTTGGCATGCACACGAATTTGGTGTGTGCGACCTGTTTTGAGTTCGAATTTGCAAAGTGTGTAGTTGCGGAAAACTTCCACCACTTCAAAGTGTGTGACGGCATTTCTTCCGTCAGCCACAACGTCCATTTTTTTTCGGTCGGATTTGCTTCGGCCAATGGGTTGATCCACCACACCGCTGTGTTGCTTCAACACGCCTTCCAAAAGGGCGTAGTAGATGCGCCTGCATTGTTTTGTTTGAATTTGCTGTTGCAAGTTGACGTGGGAAGCGTCGTTTTTGGCAACGACAAGCAGTCCGCTTGTGTCCTTGTCCAACCTGTGCACAATTCCGGGGCGCAAAACGCCGTTGATGCCGGACAAATCCTTGATGTGGAACAACAATGCGTTGACCAAAGTGTCTTGGTAGACGTTGTTTGCAGGGTGCACAGTCATGCCTTGCGGTTTGTTGATTACAACCAAACTTTCGTCCTGGTACACAATGTCCAAAGGGATGTTTTGCGCAGGCAAGTCCAACGGAATTTCGTCGGGCAATATTGCCACCACGCAATCGCCAATTTTGGTACTTTGCGACGACTTTGTGCAAACTTTTTGGTTGATGCACACTGCACCGCTGTCAATCAACTTTTGTGCGTGGCTACGAGTCAAACTGGTGTTTTCGGAAATGCAAACGTCCAACCTTTTGTAGTCGCTTTCGCAAAGAAAATCAATTTTCCTCATGGTTGTTCTCCGAACTTTGCGCTTGTTGTTTTTGCAACCTTTCTTGCTTGATGGATTTGACAAGGGAGTCGCCGTCAAACAGCAAAATGGCAAACACAGCCATGAAAACGCCCACTACCAAAAAACTGTCGGCAACGTTGAAAACAGGTGGGAAAAAGTTGAAAGAAATGAAATCCCTTACTTTTCCGCTAAAAAACATTCCTTGTGTTGTTTCGATGAAAGCACGGTCAATTGCATTGCCAATTGTTCCGCCAATGATAAAAGCAAAACCAAGTTGGCCACAAATGCTACGTGTGCGACTGCGCCACAAAAAGTAAGCAAAAAATGGAACACCCACCAACGTGATGATGAAGAAAATGATGTTTGCGCCGTCCTCCGTGCCAAGCCCAAAGGCTGCGCCTTCGTTCAAAACGGCAGTAAAACGCAAAAATTTGCCCAGAATTTCCACGCTGTTGCCTTCCTGACCTTGCAACAAATTACCAAAAATGAGAATTTTGGAAAGTTGGTCTAGAACCACGGTCACGGCAACAACAATTGCGTAGAGCAAAATAAACTTAGTTGTAGAAAGTGTCTTTTTTGTCATAGAAAACAGTCCTTGTTAGTGTTTGAAAGTGAAAATGTCATCGGCAGACGGAGTAGAGAAAAACTTGCTCGACTTGACTTCCGCCGTGCCCAAAATACTGCGCTTTTGCAACTTTTTGTCGTACAAAACACCCAATAAAATGGCAATACCCACAAGCGCAAGCGCAACCACGCTAGACGTGTAGAGTGGGATGAGAAATGCAACGTAGTTGTTGACAAGTTGTCCCCTTGCATTTTGCAAAGTGGGCAGGAAATCTTGCGAACAAACGGCGTTGACAACAGTTTGGCTTGCAGTTTGGATGCGAAGCACAAAATCTTGCCCGTTTTGTTGCTCGATTTGTTCAAAAGTGTCGTTTGGGGTGTTCATCAACTGCTTGTTTGCATTGGTGCTTTCCACGTACGTCCAGTTGAAAAGGTCAAAATTGCCTGCAAAAAAACTTGCAACGGGAATGTCTGCCGTGCGGAAGGGCGTGTGGTCGCTACCTTGAATTTTTTCGTAGTAGCCGTAGCCAAACATGTCGTAGTTGTAGGTGCCAACTGCATGTGGTTTTTCCAACAGTTGAACGGGACAATTTTGGCTGTTTTGCAAAAACATTTGCGCCATTTTTGTGGGAACGTTTTCGCAATGGACGTACAAATTGTCGCCGTTGGCAATGCTGTCGAAATTGATCATTGCCAATGTGTTTTCAATTTGTTCCTCCGTCATGTTTTCCACAAAGTAGTAGGAGCCAATCAAGCCAAGTTCTTCGGCGCCAAACGCCACGAACACAAAGTCGCAAGGAAGGCTTGGCAAGTTGGCAATGGCTTTCAACGTTGCCCAAAGAGCAGTCACTCCACTTGCATTGTCGCCTGCGCCAACGCCCACGGCATCGTAGTGTGCGCCAACAATAACTTGCTCGGACGAAGTTGGGCAATCTAGCGTCACAACGACGTTTGCGCTGACGTCCCTTTCGTTGCACGCAAATGGAACGACGTTGACGGAAGAATTGTGCTTGCCTTGCACCACTTTTTCAAAAGTTTCCGCCAAAAATTGGCCTGCTTCCCTTTCCTGCTGAGTGCCAGCAACTCTGTTGGGGAATTTTTGGCAAAACTCTTGCATGAACAAGTACTCTTGAGTTTGTTGATAGTTAGTTTGCGCAACTGCCGTTGTGGGAAGCAACGCCACGGCAACGGCAAGAACAATCAAAATTGCTAGGAAAAACCTTTTCATCACAACACCACCGTCACAAACACAAGCACAACAAACATAATGCCCACACTACGGAAGTAGTGAACAACGGTCACGTCGTTGAAGTACAGTTTTGCCGTTACTTTGTAGAACAGCAACGTTGCCAAAAAAGTGCTGACAAAGGGGAACAAAACGCCACCCCATGCCAAAAGTATTGGTGTGAACAAGTGAACAAGGTTCAAAAGCCCACACAGCAAAAATCCAAAAGCGCAAGCGCACGTCACCAAAAACGTGTACTCGGCAGTTGGAAGGTTGTAGAGTTTGAGCGTTTTGAGCAAAAAATCCACTGCAAAGGGAAGGATCAACACCATTGCAACTGCCACTACCAAACAGCAAGCAATTGCCAACAGCGTGTTGTTTTGCTCGGAAAAAAGCGCAACGGTAGCCGATGCCTGTTGCCAGTTTGCAAATGCAAAAGTCAGCACGAACAGCACCTTGGAAAGCACGTTGGAAAATTTGAAGTTGTTTCTCAGTTTTGTTATCAATTGCTACCTCACAGTGCAACAAGTTGCATGATCAACGTTGTCATTATTTGGTCTTCGTCCAAAAATGCTTTGAGTTTTTGGTCGGCATTGCCAAACAAATCCAACGCACGTTTGAGTTGCATTGCCTTGTACTTGCCGGCAATTTCCTTGGCAAAACCAATTGCCGAAGCTTTGACGGAAAGATACTTGGCAAGTTCCTCGGCGGAAAATGCCGAAGTTTTTGCGTAGTACGCCCTGCGATAGAAGTTGTACAGTAGCGCAAACAGCCCCCTTGGGTCTTCCCCTTGGGCAACAAGCCCCTTGTACAAACCGATGGCTTGTTGGGCGTTTTTGCTTGCAATGCTTCCGGAAAGGTGGAAAACTGCGTACTCCACGTCTTTGTGCACAAGCAAATCTACCGTTTCCAACGTCACAGTGCCGTAGTCAATCAACTTTTGCGTTTCCGTACTTATCCTTGCCATGTCGTTGAGGCAATAGTTGGCAATTCGGGTTGCGCAAGCGCCGTCAATTTGCACGTTTTGGCGTTTTGCAAAGGAAACAATCCACCTTGCAACGCTTTGCGTGTCCAGTTTGCTACAATCCAACATTTCCATGCCGTTGATGCCTTCGAACGGGGCTTTGTCGTCGGCAACAATCACCAAGCAAAACTCTCCGTTGGCGCTGGCAACAAGTTTTTGCAATTGACTGCGCACGTCGGTTTTTTTGCGTTTTTGCTCCATTGTGGGCTTGGCAAGAAATGCCTTGAAATCCTCGCACACAACCATTTTGATGGGGCAAAACATGGACGGAGTGAGGCAAGCAAGTTGCAAGTCGTCCATCGTGGGGTTGACCAACGTGTCAAAACCAAATTGCTTGTCCACTTGGTAGATGGACACAAGGTTGTCTAGCGCACGCTTCTTTACCCAAGCATCGTTGCCAAACATGCAAAAGGCAGAGGGTTTTTGGCTGTTAAGTTTTTCTTTCATGTCCAAAAATTTGATCACGGTTTTGTCACTCCCAAAATACTATATATATTCTACCATCTTTTTTTGTTATTGTAAAGTTTCCGTGCTTGTTTGCTCCGTAATTGCCGTCGATTTCCGCCTGATATTGCGACAAAGTTACCAAATTTGGTGGGAAATCGAAGTTTTCGTTGAAGGCGTAGACGTCAACGTCCTGCCGTTGGTTGACAAAGTACTGGCACTTGTACTTGTTTCCGTAGCAAACGCCAACGGAAATTCCATCCACCTTGACAACAACGCCGGCAACACCACCGTTGTACACACTTTGCACCGTGACGGAATTGCCCACGATGCTGTTGTTTGTCACACGGACGAAGGTCAACCCATTTTTGGCAAGCATTTGCTCGGCGCCGTCGTTGCCGGAAGTATCCAACACGTACACTTTGACGTTGGCATTTGCCGTGACGTACCTTTGCAAAACGTCAATGTTGCATTTGGCAAAATCCGTCACCACAACCGTCAAATTGTCAACTTTGTAGGTGGAAAGCAGTTTGTCGGTGCTGTCGAAAGCAAAATCGTCCTTGAAGTTGGCAACCACAACGGCATCGCCACTTTTGGAAACTGCCGAAACAACAATGTCTTGGTAGCCGAATTCCACCGTGACAACGTCCCTTGTGGCAACGGGCACGCAGGCAACCACAACGGAAAGCACCACCAAAACGGCGCAAACTGCCGACAAAATTGCCTTGCCCCTAGTTTTCAAGTTGACGTAGCCACCCATGGCAAACTGCCACACCATTGTTGCAACAATTGCCAAAACGGCAGTAGAAAGCGCAACTGTGGAAAACGGAATGCTTGCAAAAACGTTGGCAATCCACGAAACTGCCACCAAAACGTAGTCCACCACAAACAATACGTAGTGGAAAACCCACGGAAGCATTGCAAAAATACTTGCAACAAACACCACCGTCACAAGAGGAATGGCAACGATGTTTGTGAGCACGCCAACCAACGATGCTTGCCCAAAGTAGTAGCAACTGACAAAGAACGTGGAAACAGAACAACACGCCGACATTCCCACCGTGGCAAGAAGCCATTTGAGAAAGGCATTTTTGACGTTTTTGACACGACGTTGAAATGCGAAAAACAGCGTTGCAATGCCGTAGACGGACAAAACTGAAAGTTGAAAACCAACGTCGAACAGGTACAACGGTTGCGCAAGCAAAATGACAACCACAGCCCACGAAAGCGACGTTAGCAAATCGTACCTGCCCAAGAAAGTTTTGGCAAGGTAGGTGCAAACAACCATCAGTATTGCACGCAAAACCGACGGCGTGAAGTTGCAAACATAGGCGTAGAAACCAAGTGGAACAATCAAAATTGCAATTTGCACAAGTGGGTGCAACTTGAATTTGTTGAGTACAAAGCAAAAAATAGAAACGATGAAGCCAACGTGCAAACCACTTACTGCAAGCAAGTGGATGATACCTGCGCTTTTGAACGCTTCCGTTTGCTCAACGTCCATTGCGTTTCGGTCGCCCGTGAGCAATGCGTACACAATGTCGCCGTGCTGTGGCGCATAGGTTGTTGCCACGTTGTAGACGTAGGCACGAACAGTTTCCGCAAGTGTCAGTTTGCCTGCAGTTTGCGCCACAATTTCGTGATCCGTCAGTTGGTAGCGCACGCCGTTGCGAACGGGAGAGGTGTCCACACCGTTTTTGAACACGTAGACGGAGCGCAACGTGCCCCTTGCAGTGACAACGTCGCCCGTTTGAAAGGTGCTTGCATCAAACACCACCACTTGCACTTTGCCACTCAATTTGCCATCCTGCGTTGAGCAATTTTCCAAGTACAGCACGTTTTTGGCGTTGCCGTTTCTGCCAATGTCGGAAACACGCCCTGTCAGCACAACTTGCTCGGCAACAATTTGGCGCTGTTGTTGGTTGTGGTAGCAAAGGTTGAGCAAGCCAAAGCCCAACAAAACGGAAAGGCAAACTGCAACAAATTGCCAAACGTTCCACTTGAAAACAATTGTGCAAACCAAGTACGCCACGCACGCCACAGCCACAACGATGGGCAAAACGTACAATCCGTACAGACAAAACACAGCACAGAAAATGCCAACTGCAAGCCCCAAAGCGCAAAAAAGCGATGGGCGAAAATTAATCAATCTCATAGTCGCCCTCGCTCACGTAGAATTTGTAGTAGTTGTCGTTGTAGAAGTTGCCAAGCGCAAGTTTCATTTCGTTGCGATTGGAAATTTTGCCGTTTTGCTCAATGTAGTCGGCAAGCGCATTGATGACTTGCTCGTCCACACCATCCACAGGCAAGCGAGCAAGCACAAACATGCCGTTGACGTTGATGCTGTCGTACTTGACGCCATCAACGTGGAATGGCACGATGACGGTGGCAATTTGCCCATCCACAATGCGATAGACGTAGTCCGGGTACACGCCCTGTGGCAACAGCACGGCTTGGTTGATGGCAAAGAAGTAGTCGTTGCCGGATGCAATTTGAAAGTAGCCGTCCGTTTCCACTGCGCCACAAATGTACAGCGTGTGCAAAACTTCGCCACCCGGCTCGCCAACGTCTTCGGGAGCAAGTGGACTGCACGCTGAAAGGCACAAAATAACTATGGACAGCAACACAATCAAAAATTTGTTTTTCATTTGTAAAAAAAATCCCACCATAGCCGGGTTTTACGATGGTTTCAACCTGAGTTAACAGGTGGGTAATCTGCCAACGGCCATCAGTCTTTCACCGGACAAAGTCTCTGACTCCACACGGAAGCCTTCGTGACCTGACATCAGCAATTGGACGCAATTCCCTTTTACGAAATGTGGTTGACGCAAATGTAAAACTTATCGTACAAGGCAGGATGTAGTATATTTACTATATGATACTATATTTTGCGCAAATTTTCAACACAAATAACCAACAATTAAGCGAGATTGAAAGATAATTTTTCATTATTTTGCTATTTTCAATTTTTTTTTGCAAATAGTTGCAATACCAAGTCAACTGTGGTATAATATTGAAAGAAGTGAATTTGCCCTCATTGTCTAGCGGCCTAGGACGTCGCCCTCTCACGGCGAAAACAGGGGTTCGAGTCCCCTTGGGGGTACCAAAAAAGAAGCAACTTTTGTCTACCAAAAGTTGCTTCTTTTTTTATCCATTGCGAAAGCGATGGCATATCATCACGCTTTAGCGTGTATATCATCGCCGCAGGCGTATATCATCAACCGCAGGTTGTATCGCTTTCGCAATGATGATATACAATGCTTCGCATTGATGATATTCCGCAACAAGTTGCGGATGATATACAAGGCCTTGCCTTGATTTTTCTGGTTGCATCAATTCCCAATCTCACGGCCCTGTTTTAGGAACATGATGCGCACGTCGATCTTTGTTTGAATTATATTTGGAATAAATTGACAATTGAAAACTGTTATATTATAATTTATTATGATGATGGTTGGTTGATTTGTGCAATTGCAATCAGGTTTTGTAATCCTCAACGTGCCAACTTTGTCTAGTGCATTTTTACAGGAGGAATAATATGTTTAAGAACATCAGTAGTAAAATTAAAGGATTTGCACCATTTTTTCTTTGCTTAGGCATTCTTGCATCCATTATAACCGGTATAGTTCTCATGGTTAAAGGTGCAGTCGCAGGATTATGGATATGTTTACTAGGTCCTCTTGCATCTTGGATATTCTCTTGCCTGTTTTATGGTTTTGGTGAACTTATTGAAAACACAAGTATTATTGTCAAAAATACTACCAAAGCAGAATCGGGAACTAAAGGTTCAACAACACAATCTAAAAGAGCCAAAGAACTAAAGAAACTTTATTCTCAAGGAAAACTTACCAAAGAAGAGTATGATGAAGCTGTTGAAAACCTAGCAGTACTAATAGACGAAGATTAATATTTTTTAATATATACAAAAATCCATCTTTTTCAGATGGATTTTTTTCACCATTGACATTTCTTTGCTCGCACATCGATGTCGTAAAAAGAGAATAACCCCCAATCCCACTGCACTGTTTTTGGAACACGGTGCGCACTTTGGGGTGCATTTCAAAACCAAGCCCTTTTCCTTTGCAACCACTGCAAAACCCCCAACCCGTGTACAAAAAAAAGGCTCGCAAGAGCCTTTTTTTGTTTGTGTGTTATCTGTTCAAATAGAACACGTGAGTTTCCACGTTCCATGGGTCGGCAGAGTTCATTGTGAAACTGCGACTGCCACGTGTTTCCGTGCTACCGTAGCCGTGTGTGCTACATCCCGGGGAGTAGCTGAGCATAACGCCCTTGTACTCTACCATGTAGCTGTTCATGTGGTCGTGTCCGCTTACAGTTGCAACAACGTCGCCACGTTGTGTGAGAGTTGTGAACAAACCGGAGTTGATTGGAGATGCGCCAACGGGGTCAAGTTTTTCGCCATCCCACTTGGAAAGCGCATTTTTGTTTTGCCATGCGTAGTATATTTCTTGAAGTGGCATGTGGAAAGCCATGATGCCCGGGATTGGTCCCAAGAAGTATTCTTCAAGCATCAAAGACGTTTGGTAGTACCATTGAATTTGGTCTGCGTGGATGTAGTCGTAGTAGCCACCCCATGCAGAGTAGTCAATGCCGGAAAAGTCGGGTTTGGAAATGGGCAACAATGCCTTTTGGTCTTCCGTGCTGAGCATGCTACCGGAGTCCAAGCACCAAATGAGGTGACTGATTGTGTCACTTTCGTACTCGTACACAGGCAAAACGTAGTTGCCAACACCCGTCAAGTTTTCGTCGCCACGTTTGGAAACGCAGTACTCGTAGGATTCATAGATGGCTTGCAATTCTTCCTTGCTCAATCCACCTTCTTGGTCGTGGTTGCCGTAGACGTGGCACCAAGGAATTTGTTGTTGCTCTATGTAGCCAACAATGGAGTCGAGTGCTTCACGCAGTTTTTGTTCGTTTGCACAAATTGCATTGTCGCCCGTGAAAAGCACAAGGTCGGGTTGTTCAGTATCGATGATTTTTTTGATGTCGTTTTGCACGTTGAGGTCGATTGCTCCACTTGCGTGCACGTCGGCAAGAACAGTCACCTTGAATTCGCCGTTTTCGTCGCATTGAAGGCGAATTTTGCTAGCCAAAACTTCCTCCACTTTTTCTTTTAGTTCGGCTTGCGCCCTTTTGTCGCTACTAGAGTTAGACACCAATTGTCCTGCAAAGAAAGAGCCAACGCCCACAATAACAACAAGCGCTACCAACAAAACAATTTTCAAAACCTTATTTTGTTTCATAATTCCTCCTTGATAGGTAAAAAATACTTGAAAACAGTTGCAAAAGTCGGCAACTATTCTACCACACTATTTTATACCCAAAAAGTGCTTTTGTCAATAGGCATTTTTTACAAAATGGCAACAATTTTGGCAAAATAAATGATAGCGCAAACAAAAAAAACGCAAACTGCATTGAGTTTGCGTTAGTTTTGCTATTGAAAAGTTGTGTTGTGCAATTTTGACTGTTGATTAGAATGCTTCCACCAATTTGTTTGCAAGGTTGTACAAATCCATGTTGAAACTGCGACGTTGAGCCAAAGCGTCCACAATGTCGTCGTCGATGATTTCGTTGTTGCGAATGCCAACAACTCTGTTTGTTTTGCCTTCCAACAAGCAATTTACGGCGTGTTCCGACATACGAATTGCCAAAAGTCTGTCTTGGAAGGAAGCATCGCCACCACGTTGAATGTGACCAACGTTCATTGGGCGAATGTTGATGCCTTCGATTGCTTGAGCAATTTGAGCGCAAACGTCCGTTGCTTTGCCAACGCCTTCGGCAACAACAATGATGTTGTCCTTCTTGTCGTGTTGGATGTTGTGGCGAACACGTGCAATAACTTCGTTGATGTCGAAGCGCACTTCGGGAACAAGAATAAGTTCCGCACCGCTTGTGATGCCTGCGTACAAAGCAATGTCTCCGCAGTTGCGTCCCATAACTTCCACAACACAGTTGCGGTCGTTGCTGGTCATTGTGTCACGAAGCATTTTGATTGTGTTCATTACTGCGTTTACAGCGCTGTCGAAGCCCAACGTGAAGTCGGTGTAGGCAAGGTCGTTGTCGATTGTGCCGGGAATGCCCATTGTTTTGATACCGTACTGTGTAGACAAAACTTTTGCGCCTTGGAAGCTTCCGTCGCCACCAATAACAATCAATCCTTCGATGCCGTTGTCTACCAATGTTTTTACAGCGCTTTTTTGACCTTCCACAGTTTTCATTTCGGGGCATCTTGCTGTTTTGAGAACAGTTCCGCCACGGTGGATGATTTCGTCCACGCTACGCATGTCCATTTTGTGAATTTTGCCTTCGATGAGCCCTTTGTAGCCCAAATCAATGCCGTACACTTCCATTCCGCAACCAATTGCATATCTTACTGTTGCATACACGGCAGCGTTCATGCCTTGAGCATCGCCACCACTTGTCAACACGCCAATTTTTTTCATGATAAACCCCTTCCTTAGTTAGATTTGTTTTTTCTTTGTTGTTTGTTAAGTTCGAAGTTGGCATCCTTTTTGAAAAATGTGCCAACGCCAATCAATCTCGACACAACACATTGCCATTTTGTGGCTGTGTGGTTGCACTCAAGATGCAATTTGTCGTACAGTTTTTGGTAGTTCTTTACCCTTGTGCAAAACTCCAAGTAGCCGTTGTTGGTGCCCCAAGCAACTTCCGCAAGAGCAAGCATGCGAGGAAGCATGTTGAAGTACAACTTCTCTCTTGTTGCAATGTACTCTGCCCACAGGCAACCTTCCACGCCCAAAACGTTGTTTTTGTTGGCAGGTTTGATGCCACGCAACGGGTTGAAACGGTAGGTTTTTGCAAATGGTGTCATTGCGTAGGGGTAGTCGAAGTACAAGTCGAAAAATGGCGACATGATGGTTTTGCGCCCGTCGTTGGCTTGTTTTTGCCCCTTTTTGCGAGTACCCATTTTCCAAACTTGGCTGATTACGTCCTGCGAGGTGTTTTTTGTGATGCCATCGTTCCAATAGATGACAGTTTTGCCCTTTTGTTGCAAATGTTGGCGGAAAACGTCCACCATGTGGTTTTGCAACTCATCGAAGTTTTCCAAGTGCAGGTCGGCAAGCATTTGCCTGCATTTTGGGCAATTGCACCACCTGTCCTTGGGAGTTTCGTCGCCACCAAGATGGAAGTACTTGCCGGGGAACAGTTCCACAACTTCGTCCAAAACGTCCTTGACAAAACTGTAGGTTTGCTCGTTGCCTGCGCAAAGAAGGTCGGTAGAAATGCCCCATCTTTTGCGAACTTCCGAAACTTCGCCCGTGCAACTGTACTCTGGGTAGGCTGTGAGCATTGCAACGCAGTGGCCTGGAACGTCAATTTCCGGAACAATTTCCACTTGGTGTTGCTCGGCAAAAACCACAAGATCACGAATTTGTTGCTTTGTGAGGTAGCCTTGGCAAATGCCGTCTTCCACGTACCTTTTGCCGTTTTTTACCACTTCCGAGCCGTAGCGCACCGAACCGACGGTGTTGAGCAACGGATACTTTTCTATTTCTACACGAAAGCCTTGGTCGTCGGACAAGTGCAAGTGCAGTTTGTTGAGTTTGACACGACTCATCAGCTGAATGATGTTTTGCAACTCCTCCACGCCAAAAAAGTGACGGCAAATGTCCACGTGCAAACTGCGATAGTCAAACTTGGGTTTGTCCAAAATGTAGCAGTTGTTGCATTGGCATTGCCCGTTGTGTTGCTCGTCCAAGTCGAACAATTGGCGCAAAGTTTCAACTGCGTAGAAGTAGCCACTTTCGTCCCCTGCGGTGACTGTTGCGACACCTTCGGAAATCATGACGATATACTGACTGTTTTCGCACGGCTTTTGGTTGAAAATGATTGTTGCCAAAGAAATGTCGTCGGTGAAACTTACGTCCAAATTGCAACTTTGCTTTACAAGTTGCGCAAAACGTTGAGCTTGCGCTTTGAACGGTTGCTGACAGTAGATTGTGGAATTTCCGTCAATGACAAAACTGCCGGAAATCTTTTCGTACTGTTGCGGTTTTGGAATGATACTCATGTTGTTCCCCTGAAATTTGTCGTTGGTAGTTTGAACTTTGTTTGCGAGAAACTTTTTTAACCAATATATTTTACCACACAAATTGTGTTTGCACAACTTTTTGCAACCAATTTGCCAAAAACATTAGAAAATTTGCAGGCGTGTTTTGGTTGTAGAGTTTGTTCAAAGAACAAAAAAGGGCAAACTACCACTAGTTTGCCCCAAAAATTATTTGCTCAAAACAACGTACCTGCCCTTGAGATGCTTGCAAAGAAGCACAATGGCAATGACGATAGCCACCACTGCAATGACGGCAAGTGTCCAAAGCAACAACGGAAGCGCCGAAACACCTGCAGAGCGCACGTAGCCCCACATTGTGACAACCTTTTTGTTGTTTTGCCCAAAGTCCCTCATCACGCCAAGCGTTGTGATGTCCCTCTTGTAGGGGGAACTGTCCGGGCTGAACTTGAAGGGATAGCGCCAGTTGCTGTTGTCTATTTCGTTGTAGTTGTCGAAGAAATATTCTTCAAATTCCGCCAAAGTTTCGTAGTCGCAATGCTCTTCGGCAAGCAAGTCGCCGTTGTCGTCTTTGGCGTAGCCGTGCACGAGGTAGCACTCGGCAAGCACAGCCATTGCATCGGCATTGCCACGCACCACTTCGGGGTCAACAGCCGACGTGTAGCCAATTTCGCACATGTTTGCCGCTGCGGAAACGGGATCGTTCAAGAAGTTGATGAACAGCTTGATGGCTTCGGTGTGTTCGGGGTTGTAGGTTTTGGGAATTACCCAACCGTCGAACCAAATGTTACCTGCTCCGTTTGGCACGTAGTAGGAAAGTTCGTAGTCGCCTTCTCCGTTGTTGAGGTCGTCGTTCCAACTTTCTTCGTAGGCGTACAATGCGTCGCCACTCCATGCAAGGTCTACCATGGCGTTACCCTTCAACAGGTCGTCCTTGCCGAAGTCCACTTCATAGCCGAACAATTGAGATTTTTGCGCTGTGAGCACGTCCTTGCAAAGGTCAATCAAGGTGTCGTCCACGGCGTTGATGAGTTGGCCAATTGGCATGTCTTGGTACTTGGTGCCTTGCAGTTTTCCACTTTGCTTCAAGTAGAAAAGTGTTGCTGCGTAGCTGTCTCGGATGCTGTCCTTCATCAAAATGGACCCATCCAAACCTTGGCTGAGCAAGTTGCCGTTGCCGTCGTCGTTGAACAAAATGCCCCAGTTTGCTTTGTTGAGCGTTTCCACGTCGTAGATGCCCAGTTGTTGGAATTGCACCTTGTTGTACAAAATGCCAAGTGTGCCGTACATGTAGGGCACCATGTAGTCCAGCATGCTGACGGTTTTGTCGCCAACGGCAATTTCGCCAAATGCTTCGTCAATTTTGTTGACGATGTTTTGGTCGATGTACTTGCTGTTGTGAACGTAGTTTTGCTTGTTGGAAATGTCCTTGGCGTACTGTTGTTCGTCAAAGTAGTTGAGGGGAACAAGCCAATCGGTTTCCAACAATTTTTGAATTGCGTACTCGCTTGGACACATGACGTCTACGGTGCTGTCACCCTTGGTGATTTTTGTTATCATAGTTTCGTTTGTGTCGAAGGTTACGTAGGAAATTTCAATGTTTTTGCCTGTGATATTTTTGTAGTAGGCCTTGAAGTCTTCTTCGTAGTCGTAGATGTAGTCCGCCCAGTTGTACACCACCAAACTGTCGGTAGTTTCGGGGTTTTGCACACAAGCAACAAGTCCCAAACTGAGTGCAGAAAACATCACAAGGCACAATGCCAAACAAACAAATTTCTTCATTCTAGGCCTCCTTTTTGCTGTTTTTCCTGATGTTGACAAGTAGCAACAGCGTGAAAACAACAACGAAGAAAATGCTGAACACAGCAAACCAGAACGGTTCAAGGCTCTTGACACGTGCGTCCTCGTAGATGTAGGTGGAAAGTGTTTCGATGCCTGTGTCGCCCTTGTTGAATTGGGTGATGATGAAGTCGTCCAAACTCAAAGTGAACGCCATTGCAAAGCCGGACATAACACCGGGTGTGATGTAGGGCAAAACAACTTTGATCATTGCGGAAAATGGGTTTGAACCAAGGTCTAGCGCTGCTTCGTACATGTTTGGATCCATCTTTTGTAGCCTTGGCAAAATGGAAAGTACCACATACGGGGTGCAAAAAGCCACGTGACTTATGATAAGCCTTGCCCAACTGCTTGGGAAAACTTGGCTGAATGCAGCAAAGAACAACATCAAGGAAACTGCCATGACAATTTCGCTGTTGATCATGGGAAGTTGGTTGACAACAAGCGTTACTTTGCGCAATTTTGTGTTCAAGCAGTAGATGCCGATTGTTGCAAAAGTGCCAATAATCGTGGAAATGACACTTGCGGAAATTGCCAACACAAAGGTGTTTTTGATAGCTGAAAGAAGCATTTCCGTTTGCGCACCGCTGTTAAAAATGGACAGGTACGATTGCAACGTGAAGCCGTCGTCGAAACGGAAATTGCTGTTGCCGGAAAAGCTGAAAATGATGATGAGCGCAATTGGCAAGTACAGCAACGCCAAAACAAGCCCAAGGTAGCCATCGGCAAGAATGCGACCGAATTTAGTTTGCTTCATAGTACACTTCTTACCTCCTCTTCGTTTAGACTTGTGAACAGGTTGCTGACAATAACAAGCACCAACATGACAAGACTCATCACACTACCAACGCCAAAACTGTTGGTGGCTTTGGAAAAGTGCATGTTGATGGCATCGCCAAACAAGTAAATTTTGCTTACGCTCAAAATTTCCGAAATGGCAAACGTGGAAATTGCAGGAATGAACGTCATTGTGATACCGCTGACAACGCCCGGCAACGACAATGGGAAAATGGTTTTGACAAGTACCGTGCCTTTGCTTGCGCCCAAGTCTTCCGATGCTTCAATAAGCCTTTTGTCGATGGAAACAAGCGTTGTGTGCAACGGCAAAATCATGTAGGGAAGGTAGTTGTACACCATGCCGAACAGCACCGTGCCCATGCCCAGTTCCAAGTCCATTGCCAAAAAGATTGTTTTGGTAGACAGCGTTCGGATGAGGAAATTTACCCACATTGGCAAAATGAACATCAACACCAACACGTTGTTGGATGCGTGGTACTTTGCCAAAAAGTACGCCACGGGGTAGCCAATCACAAGGCATAACAGCGTTGTGACAAAGCCAATAATCAAGGAATTGCCAAGCACCGTCAATCCACCGCCGGCATCAGAGAAGAACTCCACAAAATTGTCGAAACCAATTTTGTTGCCATCGGTGATGAAAGCGTTGATGAGAATCATCACAAGGGGCACCACCACGAACAAAATCAAAAACGCCATGTAGGGGTAGGCAAGCGCCTTGCGTGAAAATCTAAACTTCAACTTTTTGTTCATCTTTCACTTCCTCCAACAAGATTTTGTCCGGGGCAATTTTGATGCCAACACGGTCGTTGATGAGCCATTCGTAGTCGGTGTCTACAAAGAAATCGTAGTAGTCGTCGGTGCGAACAATGCATTGGTAGTAACTGCCCTTGTAGATTGTGGAAATGACAGTTGCGCCAATGACGCCGTCCTCCTCGTCGTCGGTAAGTTCAACGTCGTCGAAGTCGACGGAAATTTTGACTTTGGTGCCTTCGTCCAACGTGCTGTTGCAGGGGAAGCGTCCACCGCAAAATTCCACCACGCCTGTGTCGTACATTTCCCCTTCCAACGTGTTGATGAGCCTTGCTTTGTGCATGATGTGGAAGTCGAAAGGTTTGATGTACAAACCAATTTTGTCGCCAACGGCAACTTGCACATTGTCGTGAATGATGAGTTCGTTGCGTTCGTCGCCAAAAGTCAGCGCTGTTACTTGATAGTGGTCGCCTTTGAACACGCAAGTCAGCACTTCTGCTTCCACCAAGCAGTTGCTGTCGGCAACGTCCACAATGTGGATGTCTTCCGGACGGATGATGACGTCGATTGGTTCGTTGCGCTTGAAGCCCTTGTCCACACATTCGAAGGTGTGGCCGGAAATATTCACGCAACAGTCCTTGACCATCGTTCCGGACAAGATGTTGCTTTCGCCAATAAAGTCGGCAACGAATGCGTTGGCAGGTTCGTCGTACACCTTGGTTGGGGTGCCGATTTGTTGAATTTGACCGTCCTTCATAACGACGATTTTGTCCGACATGGTGAGCGCTTCTTCTTGGTCGTGAGTTACGTACACAAATGTGATGCCCAATTTTTTGTGCATTTGCATCAGTTCAATTTGCATGTCCTTGCGCATTTTCAAGTCCAATGCGCCAAGAGGTTCGTCCAACAAAAGCACTTGTGGCTCGTTTACCAAAGCACGTGCAATGGCAACACGTTGTTGTTGACCGCCGGACAGGGAGTTTACCGAACGGTGACCGTAGTCTTCCAAGTCTACCATTTTCAAAGCACGGTTGACTTTTTCGGTGATTTCCGCCTTGGTGAGGTGGCGCATTTTTTGCACCGTTTGCCCCTTTCTGTTTTGGAAGGGTTGACCGTCGGGGATGGTTTTGAGTTTCAAGCCGTAGGCAATGTTGCCAAACACGTTGAGGTGGGGGAACAATGCGTACTTTTGGAAAACCGTGTTGACGTTGCGCTTGTGGGGAGGCAACTCGGTGATGTCTTTGCCGTTGAAGAAAACTTTGCCACTTGTGGGTTGCTCAAAACCTGCAATCATGCGCAAAGTTGTTGTTTTGCCACAACCGGATGGGCCAAGGAGCGTTACAAATTCCCCCTTGTAGATGGTGAGAGAAACGTTTTTTACAACGGGTTTTTCGTCGTAGGATTTGCAAACGTTGACAATTTCAATAATTTTTTCCTTCATATTTCCTCCCTAGAAGTTCGATGGGGTTGTTACCCACAAAACTCGGCTTTGTCCTTTGTGACAGTTTTTGATTGTGTGTTGTTTTTTGCCGTTGATGGAAAAGCTGTCGCCTTTTTTCAACTTGTAGCGTTCCCTGCCGACGACGATTTCCACTCGGCCTTCCAAAACGTAGCCAAACTCTTCCCCCTCGAAGGGCAAGCGCTCTTGGCACTCGGCGCCACATGGAAGCGTCAAAATGATGGGCTCCATTTCCTTGACTTGCGAATTGGGAATGAGCCAAGTGTTTGTGCCCGTGCCGTTTTGCGACACAAAGTAGTCGTTTGGCGTGTACACCACTTGTTCCTTTTTGGGCTCGGCAAAAAATTCTTCCAGCGAAACACCCAAGATGTTCAAAATGTCTTGCAGTGTTGCAATGGACGGGGAACACAGGTCGTTTTCCAACTGGGAAATGTAGCCCTTGGTCAGTTCCGTTCGGCTGGCAAGTTCCTCTTGCGTCAAACCTAGTTGCAATCGATATTGTTTTAGCCGTTTTCCAATTTCCAACATAACACAACCTCGAATAAAAAAAATAGGCCCTGTGGAAAACAAATTGAGTATTAAAGTATGCCGTATTTCACGACGTGCGCACAAAACTCGCACATATACAATAAAATCAAAAATTGTTTGCCATGGGCAACAGCAACATTATATAGCACACGCTCAGTATTGTCAAACGTTTTTATTACTTTTACTAAACTTTTTGTTAAATAAAACACTACCAAACCTAAGGCTTGGGAAAAAGATGCAAAACAAATGGGAAAAATTGCTGTTTGGTCACCTTGGACTTGCAAGTTTGGAGTAGGCAAACCAAAAAAGTTATGGCTATTTGGTATAACAAAAAAGTGGCAAATTTGATGACGTGCAAATGCAACATGGTGCCCAAATTCTGAGTTAAACTTGCACTTGCAAAGAGAAAAAGACGTGGGAAGTGTTCTACAATAAAAATGCAAAAAAATGAGATGTACAAATGCAACGTAGTGCCAAAAATTTGTGCAAACGACTGGGTGCAAAGGGAAAAAATGTGGCTGTTTGGTACAACAAAAAAACACGTGAGTAGAAGTTGTTGCATACCGCTGTCGTGGCGCCAACACAGAACAAGCCCACCATGCAACCGTTCCAAAAAACCACAACAAAAAAACCGTTGCAAAGCGTGCAACGGCTTGTGATTTTTGTTGAAATTGTTGCAAAAATTGTTGCATTTTCCACACACGGGGTGGGGGTTTTGCGTTGTGGCGTTTACTACAAAACAGTTGCGCCAACGGTGCGCACGTTCAGCACAAACACGTTGTCCTTGCCGTAGCGGTTTGCCATGTTTTCCACAAAATTGGCAACGTGCTGTTTGGGAACGACGTTCAAAATTGTGCCGGCAAATCCACCGCCGTGCACACGGGATGCGCAAGTTGGGCAAATGGACTTGGCAAAGGCAATGGCATCGGCAATGACTGTGTCGCCCGTACCAACCGAGCAATTTTGCAATTGCATTGTTAAGCACCTATAAAATCAAACAATAGAACGGGTGGGGCGCTGTTATACACCCCACCGCTTTCTTTGTTTAGTATTTTGGCACAACTTCTTTTGAAATGATTATTTGTAGTTCAGCGTACCGCCTTGTTCAATAACGTAAATTGCCCATTCGTAGTCATCCATTGTGTAGGTATAGTAGGCAATGCCACCGTGACCCATGTACGGAACGTATTCTTCTGTCTTGTAGACAATTCTCATACTCTTCAAATTAGCTTGAGCTTCCATAAGTAGAGGGAATACGTTTGACAAAGACAGGATTTTTGCCTCTACCTTTGCCAGTATGTGAGTACGAATCTCTTGGTCGTCGTTTATACCGGCACGCATTTGTACCGTTTCGCCTGTGGGCTGGCCGTTTTCGCCAATAACTGCACATTCGATATAGTTGCCAAGCAAACAAACGCTTGTCCAATCGTACAGGCTTGCACGAAGAGTTTGTCCATTAATTTCAACGTCAAGGTCAATCTTTTTCTTGTCTGTGAAGGTGTCGAATTGAAGATCCCCCGTGAAGCAATCCATTGTGGAATATGGGTTGAGTGAAAATCCGTTAAAGCCTATACCGAACAACAAGTCAACGGAGCCATTTCTCAAGTATTCACCGAATTCTGTGGAACCAAGATCATCTCTGTTGATGAATGTTACGTGACCTTCGAAGTGTGTGCCTTTTACAGCTTCTGTCCAGCACTTTTGAAGGAATTCGGAACCCTTTCGATAGAAGTTACCTCCGTATGGCATACCGATGCAAAGTTGAACTTCCCATTTGCCGGATGCGATCATGTTTGCTGTGATGTCGCCACGTTCTACGGCTTTGTTATACGCTATTTCAAATAGTTCCTTTGCACGTTCCAGATCAAAACCCGAAATAGACGCAAGAGCGTCGTCTCTTGTTTGATATTTTTTGCCTGGACCCCATTGGTCTGCAAGTCCCCAGTATTCCAGAATTACGTCTTTGGCTTCATCAGTAGCACGGTAGGCCATTCCACTTTCGATATTGGCAACTATCATGTTAGAAATCAATGCCGTTGCAACACTACTTGTGGGAGATACTTCAAGATTGAATGCATTGCGGTCAATGGCAAAATTCAATGCTTGTCGAAATTCTGCTATATCTAGAACAGTTTTGACAACGGCATTTCCAAATGTTACAGGCACTGTATACGATTGAATCTCTTGTAGGTTGTCGTAGTCCGGATTCATTGCAACTAGCCATGTGGATTCGCTGTTTGTATAGTACAAATGGTCACTGTCAATGTAGTCTGCCATATCATCAACGTGAAGAATGTAGTTTTCCAACTCGCCTTTCAGGAACATATCAAGGCTAATGAAGTTCTCGGTAATTTCTATGCAAACAATCTTGTTTGTTTGATATTGACCGTACATTTCGGCCTCGTAGTAGCCGTGCCAATAGGGATTACGTGTCAATTCAATTCTGGTGTCGGGAATGTATTTTGTGAGTTTGTATGGACCGTAGCCAACGTAGTTGTTGACTGTCGTGCCATAGCCGCTGGTCGTATCAATGCATTCACGATACTTTTCCGGATGAACAAGGGCGAAGTTTGTGCAAAGCTGGTTGTGAAGATAGAAGTTATTTTCTGTTGCATCCTTCAAAACAACAACAAGGGCATTGTCGTCTGTTGCAAAGAAACCTACCGTTTCTTCGTACTCCATTGCCGAATAGTCAACAATGTAAACAAGATAGTTGACAACTTCCGCACGTGTTTCCTTCCAATCCGGAACTGCAGTTATAACGCCTTCAAGAAGATCGAGAGTTTCGTCTGTAACAGCAATGCGACCATTCCCGTCTGCCATGGCAGCAAGCGCATGGAACGCTTCCATTCCGAAATACAGTTCGCCATACGCAGATACATAATCAATAAGGGCGTAACCGCCAAGCCACTTGAGATTGTCCCTTATTGTGATGTACACATCGTATCCTTCAGGTGTTTTGTAAACGCCGTTGGCGTCCTTGACCAAATCCGCTTCCGTGTAGGCTTCGGTTGCGGAGTTATCGTAAAGGAGAACCTTGCCTTTGTTCGCGTACATTTGTACACCTGCAATAAAATAATTGTTTGAAATAGCATAGTAGTTTTCGTCGAACGAATTGAGAAGAATCTTCATGGATTCTACGAACGTTTCTGCCGTGATGAGATCACCGTTGTCGAACCGAAGATTGTCCTTGAGGAAAATTTTGTACGCCTTGTTGGCTGTTTCATCGGAGCCAATTCCGTATTGTCCTGCATACTGGGCTGTTACGTCTAGAGGCATACCTGACGCCATGGATGGAACAATTACGAAACCTGTTCCGTCCTGGTTATAGTCGAATTTATACAGGGTATCGGTTGTATAGTCCAAAACGTAGTCGCTGGAACTTGACATGTATTTTTGCGGATCCCACGACGAAGGGATGGTGCCGTACATGTTATAGGTGTAGTTTCTTGTGTCGTCTACCCAATAACCATTGTCCTCGGATTCGTGCAAACCGCAATTAAAACAATAGCCATCTTCTTTGTAGTCGTGTCCGCCAAGTGATGGAACGTAGTCACTTTTGAAACTTGCGTTGCAACCGTTGCAAACGTGCAGAGTGTAGCCCTGTAGCCTGCAAGTTGGATCAACAATTGTGAGATTGTAGTCGTGATCTGTTGGTGGAATAGACTCTGTCATCAAAGTTGTTCCACAAACTGCGCAAGGCAAATGCATACTTCCTGAAGAAGTGCACGTGGGAGCACGATCTTGTTCCCACTCGCCCTCGGTGTGGGCTAGTTTGGGAATTTCTTCAAATGTTGAATAGTCACAACGGCTACAAGTTACATAGTAGTTCCAACCGCTTTCGGTACAAGATGGTTGTTGCGCCTCGTGACCAATTTCATCGTGACCAAGCGCATCAACGTGTTCGTCCACATAGGAATCTCCACAAGAACTGCAAGTATGCTTTGTGTAGCCCGATTCCAAGCACGTTGGCTCAGTTATTTCTGCTTGGTAATTGTGGCCTGTGGCAGGAACGTCACGAACTTCCGACGAACCGCAGACACACACTCGCTGTTCTTGACCAACTTGGGTACAAGTTGGTTCTACAACGGTAGTCCATTGACCGAACTGGCATTCGTGACAACCAACCAATGCAACTAAACTAACAATAAAAACTGCTATCAAAATGATGACCAATGTTTGTTTTTTCATAATAAATCACATCCTCTTTAGGTATATCAGTTTTTTACAAATATTTTATCACTAAAGTCTAGAGATGTCAATAGTGAATTTTTGATAATTTTTACAATTCGAAAAAAAGCCGAGACGTGATCATCTCAGCTTGTTATTTGTTTTGGTTGAAATTGTGAAAGTTGCCCTTGATTGTGACGACGTTTTTCAAGTCGTTGACTATGTACAATTTGATTTTGTACCGTAAAACTATTTTGTGAATTCACTACATGGAAAGTTTCCAACTAAGCTAGATTGCATTAGAAATTTTGCATTACAAAAAACACAGAAAATAGTATTGCGAAAAGTTTTCTACTAGGCACATCAATAGCACCAAAAGAATGGTCAATTCACACGTTGAAACGTTCTTTTAACATACGGTCAAGGTGTTTTACCGTTTTGCCAACAACGTGCTTTGAGAGTGATATTGCACCGTTCTTTTGCGAATTTCCACACACGGGGTGGGGGTTTTGCGTTGTGGCGTTTACTACAAAACAGTTGCGCCAACGGTGCGCACGTTGAGCACAAACACGTTGTCCTTGCCGTAGCGGTTTGCCATGTTTTCCACAAAATTGGCAACGTGCTGTTTGGGAACGACGTTCAAAATTGTGCCGGCAAATCCACCGCCGTGCACACGGGATGCGCAGGTTGGACAAATGGACTTGGCAAAGGCAATGGCATCGGCAATGACTGTGTCGTCCGTGCCAACGGAGCAATTTTGCAATTGGTGCAAACTGCTGTTGCCGGAATCGTTGACAACATCGACAAACTGTTGCATGTTGCCACAGGACAGCGCTTGTTGAACTGCTTGAACACGCTTGTTTTCTTGGAAAAAGTGCTTTGCACGAAGCACGGGGCGAAGCCCCAACTTTTGTTGCAAACTTTGTTGTTGCAGGAAAAACTCTTGCTCGTCAACTTCGATCAACCTTTGCTTGCCAAAGCAATTGGCAACGGCCTTCATTTCGGCAGGAATTGCCGAGTAGTGGCTTGTCAAGTTTGCGTGGCTTCCACCTGTGTTGACAAGCACCAAATTGTAGCCTTGGAAATTGCACGGCACCGATTGAAAACTGAAGCCGTTGGCAAAATCCATTGCCACCACGCCACCGACTGCAATGACGCCTTGGTCGAGCAATCCACAGGGCTTTTTGAAGTAGACGTTTTCGGCAAATTGCCCCACTTCCGCCAACACGGGTGCGGGAATTTGACCGTCGTTGTACAAATGGTTTTGTATTGTTGCAACAAGCAATTGGAAGGATGCGCTGGAAGAAATGCCTGCGCCACTTGGCAAAATTGAGTTGATGACGGCATCGAAACCACCAATTTTGTAGCCCCTGTTGGCAAGCCCCTTCAGCACGCCTTTTGCCATTGCCGTGCTTCCCGATTCGGTGTTGTCAATGTCCTCCACGGAAAACTTGATGGGTTTGTAGCCGTTGGAAATGATGGTGACTTTGCCCGTTTGGTTGGGCAAAAATGCCGAAGCAATGTCCAAACTGACGGTGCATCCCACAACAAGTCCACCGTTGTGGTCGGTGTGGTTGCCAACAATTTCCACCCTGCCGGAGGATGATGCCAAGTAGCATTCCCTTTGCCCAAACTGTTTTTTGAAATTGGCAATGAGTTTGTTGTACCTTTTGATTTGGTTGATTGTTGCCTTGCCGTACAAACTTGCAAAATGCTGTTTCACTTGCAAAGCATGAGTGACTTTTTGCATGGTTTTTCTCCTTGGCAATATAATACCACATTGCAACGCATTTTGCAATGGTTTTTGCCAAACAAGCGTGCTTTGCTAGTTTACAAACTTGCCCGTTTTGTTGCCCTGAACGGACAAACGGAAGCAAATATTTGGCAAAATGGCGTTTCTTGCACTAATATAATTGACTTGTGGCAAGGATAGTTGTATAATTTGTTGGTCAAAAATTGGAGAAATACTATGCAAAGACAAAACATCAGAAACATTGCAATTATTGCCCACGTAGACCACGGCAAAACCACCATGGTTGACCAATTGCTCAAGCAAAACGGCATTTTCCGCACAAACGAAGTTGTTCAAGACCGTGTGATGGACAGCAACGACATCGAACGTGAAAGGGGAATTACCATTCTTGCAAAAAACACAGCCGTGCACTACAAGGGCACGAAAATCAACATTATCGACACCCCGGGCCACGCCGATTTCGGTGGGGAAGTGGAACGCATTTTGTCCATGGTAGACGGCGTGTTGCTTCTTGTTGATGCCATTGAAGGTTGCATGCCACAAACAAGGTACGTGTTGAAAAAGGCGCTTGGCCTTGGCAAAAAGGTGCTTGTTGTTGTTAACAAAGTAGACAAGGGCGAGTTTGTGGAAGAAGAATTGCAAGAGCAAATAATGGAACTTTTCCTTGAACTGGGCGCAACGGACGAACAGTTTGATTTCAAAACCATCTACGCATCGGCAAAGCAAGGTTGGGCAAGCGAAAGTTTGAGCAAAAAATCCACCAACATGCAACCGCTTTTGGATGCAATTTTGTCAGAAATCCCCGCACCCGTTGGCGAAATTGACGCAGGTTTGCAACTGTTGATTTGCAACATCGACTACGACGAATACGTTGGCAGAATTGGCATTGGCAAAGTTAACCGTGGCAAGTTGGAAAGCGGTCAACAAGTCATTGTTTGCCACAAAAACAACAGTTTCAACACGGCGAAAATCACAAGGCTGTACCAATTTGAAGGGTTGAAGCGTGTGGAAGTGCAAAGTGGCGAAATGGGCGACATTGTTGCCATCAACGGCATTGACGAAATGAACATTGGCGAAACAATTTGCTCCATCGACTGCGTTGAACCGTTGCCATTTGTAGACATAGACGAACCCACCATCTCCATGATGTTCATGGTGAACAACAGCCCGTTTGCAGGCAAAGAAGGCAAGTACGTGACAAGCCGTCACTTGCGTGCAAGGTTGTTCAGGGAAGTGGAAACAAACGTTTCCATGCGTGTGGAAGAAACAGACAGCCCCGACTGCTTCAAGGTGTTTGGCCGTGGCGAACTGCACCTTTCCATCCTCATTGAAAACATGCGCCGAGAAGGCTACGAATTTCAAGTTTCTCGCCCAAAAGTTATTTTCAAACAAATTGACGGCGAAAAATGCGAACCTGTTGAATACCTTGTTGTGGAAGTGCCGGAAGCCTACGTTGGAAACGTGATGAACAAACTTGGCGCAAGAAAGGCAGAACTGCTCAACATGGCGCCGGACAACCAAGGCTCAACAAGGTTGGAATTCAAAATTCCTTCCCGTTGCTTGATTGGCTACCGTGGCGAATTGCTTACCGACACCAAAGGTTTTGGTGTGATGAGTAGCGTGTTCGACAGTTACCAACCCTACAAAGGCGACATCCCCGAACGTTCCCGTGGAAGCCTTGTTGCATTTGAAGACGGTGTGACAACTGCCTACGGCTTGTTCAATGCGCAAGAACGTTGCACTTTGTTTGTGACACCAGGTTTGCCTGTGTACGCAGGAATGGTTGTTGGCGAAAACAGCCGAGAGGACGACATCACAGTTAACGTGTGCAAAACAAAGCACCTCACAAACAACCGTGCAAGCGGAAGCGAAGAAGCATTGAAACTTACACCACCAACAATTCTCAGTTTGGAACGTTGCTTGGAGTTCATTGCCGACGACGAGTACGTTGAAGTTACACCAACTTCCATCAGGTTGAGAAAGGCCATTTTGAACCATGCCGAACGCATGCGCATTTGGGCAAGAAACAACAAAAAGAGTTAGACAAACATCACTTGTTTTTTGCAAAACAGGAAAAGTTTTTTGACAAATTGTGAGCAATTTGTTGCAAAAAGCCACACACGTATACAAAAAACTGACTATGAAGGAGAAATAATGAAACTTTACTTTGCCGACGGCGGAAGCACCTTTTTTGATTACAGCAGAGTGGGCTACGACAGTTGCTCGCTCATTTGCCAAACCGAACCTTTTCCACAAGGTGTCTACAGCCAAAGCGTTGACATAGACGACCGATTTACAAAGCAAGAAGCACAAAGCATTGGCAACACAGCCACCAGCTACGTTGTTAGTGACGGCTACGAACTTACAAGAGCCGTTCGACACGTTGAACGAAAATGGATGCTGAAAAAGGGATGGATTGAAGAATAGTTTTTGTTGCGTGTTGTTGTGCATTTGCAATCAACACAATGACACATTGCAATGCTAGTTTCAACACTGTTGAATTGTGTTTTTCAATCAATTTTTACACTGTATAACACACAAAAACCCCACCACGTGGTGGGGTTTTTGCTATTTTGTCACTTGGAAGCAACATTTTTTTGTGTTAGCAAAAGCAACGTTTTAGCAGACAATTTTGTTGGTTTTGAAAACGCTTTTTTTGTGCAAAAAGTCGGTGCATTTTTGCGTGTGTGATTTTTTCTAAAAATCATTTTGCTGACAAAGAGCATTTTTTTGTTTTGGTGTCTCCGTTGCTACTCCTGCCAAGGCAGGTGGTACATCAACTTGCCATCGGCGGATTTTTGCCAGATTCCTTGCTCGTCCAACACAACGTAGGAAGGGCAACCATCCCTTGGCAAGCCAATTGAGCCAACGTTGATGCAAAACAAGCCCTTGTGCTTGGTGACGCTTGCGCAATGCGTGTGGCCGTACACAATTGCATCGTTTTCCCTCAAAACGGGTGGTATGCTCCACTTGTTGTAGCAGTCGCCATGTGTGAAAAACAGCACCCTGCCAAAGTGATGCATCACGGCGTAGTCCTCCATTTCGCAAGGAAGGTAGTATTTGTCGCTTGGGTAGTCGTTGTTGCCCTTGACAAGGTAAAGCACGCAATCCAAGTTGGAAAGCGCCCTGTACACGCACTCCCTGCTGTCGCTCCAACCGCCAAAGTAGTCGCCACAAACCACCACTTTGTTGGGTTTTTCCTGCGAAACAACGCTTGAAATTTTGTCGGCACCACTTTTGCTACCGTGGATGTCGGAAAAAACTACAATTTTCATTTTGCCCCTTTGTTACAATCAAAAAGCAAGGAACGAAGTTGTCGTTCCTTGCTTGCTTCTATGCTGATGTTAGCCAACAAGTTGCTTGTACAAAGCAATGTACTTTGCACTGCTTTCCTTCCAGCTGAAGTCTTGCTTGATGCCAAACTTGCGAATGTTTTCGAATTGCTCCCTGTGGTTGTAGTAGCAATCCAAAGCACGGTCAATTGCTTCGGCAAGTTGACCTGCCCAACATTCCACAAACGTGAAGCCGTTGCCTTCGCCCGTTTCGGGGTTGTAGTTGGAAATTGTGTCTTTCAAACCACCCGTTTCACGCACGATGGGCACAGCGCCGTACTTCAAACCAATAAGTTGTGTCAATCCACACGGTTCGAACACACTTGGAACAAGCACAAAGTCGGAAGAAGCGTAGATGCGATGCGCCAAAGCGTTGTCGAAGAAAATGTTTGCCGAAACCTTGTCCGGGTGCATTTGTTGTGCAGCAACAAACATGTCTTCGTAGCACCTTTCGCCTGTGCCAAGGGCAACAAGTTGAACATCCTTTTGCAAAGTTTGTTGCAAAATTTCGCCAACCATGTCCAAACCCTTTTGGTCAACAAAGCGGGAAATCAGTCCAATCATTGCAACGTCTTGCCTTTGTGGCAAACCAAGTTCCTTTTGCAAAGCAAGTTTGTTTTGCAATTTGCCCTTTTTGAGGTTTCTGCCATCGAAATTGGCCACAACAAGTTTGTCGGTTTTGGGGTTGTAGGTTGTGTAGTCTACACCGTTCAAAATACCACGTGTTTTGTGGCGATATTGCCCGGTTACGCCTTCCAACCCTTCGCCGTAGCGACTTGTTGTGATTTCTTCGGCATAAGTTTGGCTTACCGTTGTGATGGCGTTGGAGAACACCATTGCGCCCTTCATGATGTTGACGCTGTCGCCGTGAAGCAACCTGTCTTGTGTGAAGTACCAATCGGAAAGCCCTGTCAAATCCTTTACTTCGCCAACGGAAGTCCATCCTTGGTAGCGCAAATTGTGGATTGTGTACACAATTTTTGCATCGGCAAGTTGTGGGGTGGATTGGTAGTAGGCGTGATGAAGCACGGGGATGAAACCTGTGGACCAGTCGTTGCAGTGAAGCACGTCTGCCTTGACGTTGAGCCAGCAAACCAAGTCCAAACTTGCCTTGGCAAAGAATGCAAAGCGTTCGTTGTCGGCAAAGCAGTACATTGGACCTTTGAAGTAGAATTCGTTGTCCAAGAAGTAGTAGTTTACGCCGTCTTTTTGCATTGCAAACACGCCAACGTACTGGTGACGCCAGCCCAAATCCGTGTAGAAGTAGCCACAGTATTTCATGTCGCACTTGTACTGGGGTTTGATGATGTCAACGTAGTAGGGCATCACAACAAAGGTGTTGTGTTGTTTTGCTACTGCCTTGGGCAAAGCGCCCATAACGTCGCCAAGCCCACCACTTTTTGCAAAAGGTTCAACTTCTGCACTAAAATAAAAGATATTCATTGTTTTCTCCACTAGATAGTACGATGTTTTCCAACAACAATTGGGAAGTTGGGTTGACCAACAAGTTCCTTGTCCTTGCGAATGATACAGTCTTTGTCGATGATACAAGCGCCAATTCTTACGTTAGCGGAAATAACGGAGTTTTGCATCACGATGCTGTCTTTGATGACAGCGCCTTCTTCAACAACAACGCCACGGAACAAAATGCTGTTTTCTACCTTGCCGTTGATAACGCAACCGTCGGCAATCATGCTGTTCTTGACGGATGCTTTGCCAAGGTACTTGGTGGGAACTCTGTCCATAACCTTTGTGAGAATGCGGTTTTCGCCAATGAACAGGCTCTTTCTCACGCTGGAATCCATCAGTTGCATGCTAACGTTGTAGTAGTCGTTGATGTCTTCGATTGTTGCAAGGTAGCCTTCGAAGCAGTAGCCACGAACGTCGTGCTTTTCGATGTAGGTGTTGATAAGGTCGCCAATAAAGTACTTTTTGCCAAGAAGTTGGAAGCGTTCCAACGTGTTGATGAGCAAGTCCTTTGTGAAAACGTAGTAGCCAACAAGGCGGTTGCTTTCGCCAACGCAATCCTTGGAAGCAACGATGCTTTGAACCTTGTCGCCATCCACAGCAATGTAGGTGCCGTGCTTTGCAACAGGTTGTTTTTGGTAAACGACTGTCAAATCTGCACCGCTTTCCTTGTGTTCAGCAACAATTGCCTCGAAGTGCAAGTTGCAAACGTTGTTGCAATCTGCCACGATGATGTACTTTTGTTGACTGCGCTTGATGTAGTGCAAGATGCTGTACAACGACTTCATGTGTTCGTCGCCGTCGTTAGTGGAAGATTTTGCAAATGGGGGAAGGAAAGTGAGACCGTACTTTTTGCGGGCAAGTCCCCAAGGTTTTCCGCTTCCCAAGTGGTCCATCAAGGATTGGAAGTTGTACTCTGTTGCAACACCAACGTTGATGATACCGCTGTTCACCATGCTGGACAAAACAAAGTCAATAAGGCGATATCTGCCTGCAAAAGGAATAGCAGCAACGGAGCGCATACGTGTGATTTCGCCAAAGCCGGAATCGTTGTGAGATGTGAGAATTACACCCATTGTGTCAATCATTACTTTGTACCTCCTTTGATGCTGTCCACAATCATGCTGTCGGGGGCAAAACTGAGGTTGTCGCCAAGTTCAACGTTTGGTCCAACCAAGCTTACTCCACCGGAGCAGTAGTGAGAAATGTGGTCTTTGTTTGTGCCTTGGCCAACAATTGTGTTTGCGCCAACGTGTGCGCCGTCGCCAACAATTGCCTTTACAACCTTTGCACCGCTGTGGATGTGTGCGCCGGACAACAAAACGCTGTCTTCTACAATTGCGCCCTTTTCCACAGTTACACCGTCGAAGATGATGCTGTGCTTGATTGTGCCGTTGATGTAGCAACCTTCGGTGATGAGGCTGTCTTCCACAATTGCGCTGTCGGCAATGAAGTGGGGACTCATCAACGTGGATTTGGACAAAATTGGCCATTCGTCGTCGTCCAAATCAAATTCGTCGCCGTTCAAAACGTCCATGTTTGCTTGCCACAAACTTTCCACTGTTCCAACGTCCTTCCAGTAGCCTGTGAAGCCGTAGCCAAACAATCTTTGACCGTCGTTGAGCATTTTGGGGATGATGTTTTTGCCGAAGTCGTTTTGTGATTCTTTGTTTTGTTCGTCCAAAGTCAATTCACGCTTCAACGCTTCCCACTTGAAGATGTAGATACCCATGGAAGCAGTGTTGCTTTTGGGTTGCTTTGGTTTTTCTTCGAAGGAAGTGATACGGCCTGTTTCGTCGCATGCCACAATACCAAAACGGGATGCTTCCGACATGGGAACGGGAATCATTGCAATTGTGCAATCGGCATTGTTCTTTTTGTGAGCTTGCAACATCTTGTTGTAGTCCATTTTGTAGATGTGGTCGCCGGACAAAATCAAAACGTGGTCGGGGTTGAACTTGTCGATAAATTCCATGTTTTGGTAGATAGCGTTTGCTGTGCCTTTGTACCACTCGCCTTCCTTTTCACGCATGTAGGGGGGCAAAATGAACACGCCACCGTCGCTAACGTCCAAGTCCCACGCTTGTCCGTTGCCAATGTAGGTGTTGAGTTCCAATGGCTTGTACTGTGTGAGAATACCAACAGTGTCAATGCCGGATTGCGTGCAGTTTGTAAGTGGGAAGTCAATGATGCGGTACTTGCCACCAAATTGCACGGCAGGTTTTGCAACTTTCTTTGTCAACACGCCAAGTCTGCTACCTTGGCCACCTGCAAGTATCATTGCAATGCAATTTTTCTTGTTCATATTTTTCTCCTTTATATAATTTCAGAGTTAGTCCAACTCAATATGGTCAATTTCTTCTTTGTCGCTGAATTTGTACACCACAAAACGGTTGCCGATGCAAAGCACGGGTTGGCAATCCAACACTTGGCAAACTTCTTGGCAAAGCGTTTTGGCGCTTACCGTGCAACTGCGCAAGCATTGAACCTTGACAAGTTCGTGGTGAAACAACGCAACGGCAATTTCGTTCAGGACGTTTTCGGTAAGTTCTTCCTTGCCGATTGTCACAAGTGGGCGCAAAGTGTTTGCAAGCCCTTTCAATTTGCTTCGTTGTTTTGTTGTTATCATGTTTCTCCTAGTCTACAAAATCAAATTCTATGTCTCCAACAATAACCGTAGAACCGTCGTGCGCACCGGCTTTGCGAAGCGCTGCAATAACGCCCTTGTCCTTTAGCACACGTTGGAAGTAGCGGAAACTGTCGTAGTCGTCCATGTTTACTTTTCTTGACAAAATCTTGACAAGGCCACCTGTCACTTCGAAAACTTCTTCGTCCAAAACGTCAATTTGGAAGTCGTCGCTTTCTTCTTGGTCCAAACTGATGGGTTCGAACTCAAGTGGGGAAAGGGGTGGCAAATCTTCCAGCACTTTTGCCAACGTTTCCAACAACAATTCCACGCCTTCGTGAATGATGGTTGTCATTGGGATGATTGTGTGTGTTGCGCCGTACTTTTTGGTGAACTTGTCCAAATTTTCCTGTGCGTTGGGCATGTCCATTTTGTTGGCAACAACAATCATTGGCAAATCTTTCAAACTTTCGTCGTAGCTGAAAATTTCGTTGTTGATCAGTTCGAAGTCGCTGATTGGGTTGCGCTCTTCGCTACCGGAAATGTCCACCACGTGCACAAGCACACGTGTTCTTTCGATGTGGCGAAGGAAACTGTGCCCCAAACCGGCGCCTTCCGATGCGCCTTCGATAAGCCCGGGGATGTCTGCCATGACAAAAGTTTTGTCGTAGTAGCTAACAACGCCCAAGTTTGGCGAAAGTGTTGTGAAATGGTAGTTGGCAATTTTGGGTTTTGCTTCCGTCACAACGGAAAGCAAGGTGCTTTTGCCCACGTTGGGGAAGCCAACCAAGCCAACGTCGGCAATGGTTTTGAGTTCCAACACCACTTCGTGTTCTTCTGTTTTTACGCCGTGTTCGGCAAAAGATGGCGATTGACGGCGAGACGTTTTGAAGTGGAAGTTGCCACGGCCACCCTTGCCACCCTTCAAGATGACTTGGCGTTGACCGTCCTCGAACATGTCGGCAATGATTTTGCCTTCCTTGTTTTTGACAACGGTGCCAACGGGCACACGCACCACAAGGTCTTTGCCACACTTGCCGTAGCAATTCTTTTTGCCACCGTTTTCGCCGTTTTCGGCACGGAAATGCTTTTGGAAATGGAACATGTTCAGGGTGTTTTCCGAAGTGGTTGCTTCGAAGATGATGTCGCCACCCTTGCCACCGTCGCCACCGTCCGGACCACCGTTGGAAATGTACTTTTCGGTGTGCAAACTTGCCGAACCATTTCCGCCGTTGCCGGCTTTGATGTAGATTTTCACTTTGTCGATAAACATTTTGGTTTTTTTACCTCTCCTCTAGTTTTGTTGCGCACAACAGGGCATCCCTGATGGCGTGCACAACCAAACTTCCTCCTGCAACGTCTCCACCAAACAAAACGTTGGGCAAGGCTTGTTGTTGAAGGCTTGCGAACGGGCTTGTGTTGTTGCCCAAAGCCGACACAACGAAGTCGCAACAAATTTGGTGGGTTTCGTTGGTTATTTGCAATGATTTGCGATTGTGCGAAACTGTTTTGGCAACAGTCAAGCACAAATTTTGCCCTTGTTTTTCAAGGCAAACGGGCGCTTGGTGCGTTTGAAACAAAACACCCTCGTTTTTGGCGTGGTCAACTTCCGTTTGGAAGGCAGGCATTTCCTCCTCCGAACGGCGATACACCACGGTGACGTTGCACCCTTGACTTTTTGCAAGGCGTGCGCAGTCGATGGCTGTGTTGCCACCGCCAACCACAACAACGTTGCCACAAAGTTTGCCAAGCAAGCATTGTTGGTAGGTTGTTGCAAGTTCTTGCCCGGGAATACCCAACGTGCGAGCCTCTCCCACGCCTGTTGCAACGTACACAAAGTGGTACTGCTCGGCAAGGGTTGCAATTTGCGACGGTTGCACTTGTTGGCAAACTATTTTGATGGGGGAACTTTGCACTCTTTCCACAAGGTTGTCCAACACTTGCCTTGGAAGACGAAAGCTTGGAATTGTGTACAATGTGGAAAGCAATTTGTTTGGCTCGAAAACAGTGACGTCGGCACCTGCTTGAAAGACCTTGATTGCAAAGGTCAGTCCGCTGACACCACCACCCACAACGCAAACTTTTTTGCCTTGCAGGGTGCTACTTTTTTGGCAAATTTCCACGGGGGAATTGTGGAACAACCACCTTTCCACAAGTGGGAAATTGACGGCGTTGCCCTTGGCATTCAAAACGCATGCGCCAAGGCATTGTTGTTGGTGTGGGCAAAGGTAGCCACACAACTCGCCAAAGGCATGGCCAAACAAGGCGACTGCTTGCCGATACTGCTGATTTTTGACAAGTTGCAAAACGTTTGGAATGTCGTTGCCAAGCGGACACGCCACTTTGCACAGCGGTTTTTTGCAAGCAAGGCATTTTTGCGCTTGCTGTTGTACCGAATTATCCATTGTTTCGCTCCTTGAAGTACTTGCAAAATTGACGGACGGAACAAGCGTTGCAATTGGGTTTTTGCGCTTTGCAAACGTACCTGCCGTGCAACAAAATGTAGTGGTGACTGTCCGCCCACATGTGTTCGGGAATGGCTTGCATCAGTTGCTTTTCCGTTTCCAACACGTTTTTGGCGTTGGCAATGCCCAGCCTGTTGGAAACCCTGAACACGTGCGTGTCCACAGCAATGGCTTGTCCGCCAAAGGCAACTGCGTACACAACGTTGGCTGTTTTTCTGCCAACACCACTCAAACTTTGCAAATCTTGCAAGTTTTGGGGAACTTGTCCGTTGAACCGTGAAACCAAGTCGGCAGACATTTGCTTGAGGTAGGTTGCTTTGCTGTGGTAGAAACCGCAAGAGCGAATGATTTGCTCCAACTCTTGTTGAGGCATTTCTGCCAAACTTTGCGGAGTGGGCGCACGGTTGAACAGAGTTGGTGTTACTGTGTTGACACGCTTGTCGGTACATTGCGCCGAAAGAATAACAGCCACTAGCAGTTGAAATGGGTTGGAAAAATTCAACTCACTTTTGGGATTGGGAAAATCTTGTGCCAGTGTTTGCAAAATTTCTTGTGTGTGTGACATACCTACCGCCGATGTTTGATTGGTCCTACTTTGGCCCGTATAGTATTATAAACTAAAAATAATATTTTTTCAATATGTTTCTAGTAAATAATTTGATATTTTTTCACAATTTTGCCACCGTTGTGCCTCTTGCCGTGTTTTTTATGACAAAGAAACCCACAAAACTGTCGGCTGTGGCAAGAACGTTGCCAAAAGTTGCCAAGACGCCCCTGCCAAAACGTACCGAAAGCCCACACCCAACGTTGGCTTGGCGAGGCGTAGAAACCAAACTTGCCGTGACGCCGTTGGAAACAAGGTAGTTGTACACCCTGACGGAAACACTTCTGGACCTGTAAGTTGCAATGACGTATTCCATAATTTCCCCCTTTATGTACCACAGGCAGAGGCACTTCCGTTGTCAAAACAGTAACACCACGCAAGGCAAAAATTGTTCTACCTTGCAATAACTTCCGTACAATATACTATTAGAAAATTTTGAAAAAAGTGAAGGAAAACTATGATTTACTTGGACAATGCTTCAACAACCAATTTCAAACCGCAACGTGTTGTCGACAGCGTGAAGGAATGCATGACGAAGTGGCCCTTCAACCCAAACAGAAGTGGCAACGCATTGGCAACGGAAATGCAAAAAAGGCTGTACAAACTGCGCAAAAAACTTTCGCTACTGTACTGCAACGACAGCGCCGAGCACGTGGCGTTTACAAGCGGATGCACACAAGCATTGAACTTGGCAATTGTGGGCAACGCAAAGCGTGGGCACGTTGTAGTTTCGGCGTGCGAGCACAATTCCGTGTTGCGACCTGTGATGCAACTGCAAAGAAAAGGGCTGTGCAAGGTTACCGTTGTGGAACCACAGCCCGACGGACAAATAAGCCCACAAGACGTTGAAGAAGCAATGGAGAAGGACACGTTTTTGGTGTGCGTGACTCACGCATCCAACGTGACGGGGCAAAGGCAAGAGCTCAAAGACATTGGCGAAATTGCGCACAGCCACAATGCATTGCTACTTGCCGATTGCGCCCAAACTGTGGGATACGTCCCCTTGGATATGGCAAAAAACAACGTTGATTTGGTGGCAGTTGGTGGGCACAAGGGGTTGCACGCATTGCAAGGGGCAGGCGCACTTGTTTTTTGTGCAAATTCCGCACCACGCCCCATTGTTTTTGGTGGAACAGGCACAGAAAGCCACTTGGAATTTCAACCATCCACCTTGCCGGACAGTTTGGAGTCGGGAACGTTGCCTTGCCCGGCTCTCTTTGCCATGAACAGCGGGATTGATTGGTGGCTGGACAACTGGCGACAAAACGGCGAAAACATTGCCGAAATGCAAAATTTGCTGTTGGAAAACCTGCCAAGAATTGAGGGTGTCAAGGTGTACTCCCAGCAAAATGCAAGTGGCATTGTTGCCTTCAACGTTGGAAATTTGGACAGCACTGCCGTTGCCGACTGTCTTGCAAACAAATTTGACGTGTACGTTCGTGGTGGACTGCAATGCGCACCGTTGATGCACAAATGGTTGAAAACCTTTGAACAAGGCGTTGTGCGAGCATCCGTTTCCTGCGTGACGACGGCGCACGAAGTGTTTGCGTTGTTGAATGGGGTTGAACAAATTGCCAAGCATCCAAGCATACTTTGAGTTGCAAAAACCCCACCACGTCCCCCAAAAAACGCAAAAAGAGAGCCACAAAATGGCTCTCTTTTCTACACTTTTCTACAGCTTGAGCAGTTGTTCCAAAAGCGCACCAAGCCTGGATTTTTGCTCGGCATTGAGCAGGGGCGACACTCTGTTTGCAAACTCCACAAGTTGTTCGTTGGTCAGTTTGCCCATTGCCTTTTGCTCCAACACGCTGTTGACAATGTCCTTGACCAACTGCCCCTCCCCTTCACGTTGGTACTTTGCTGCAAGTGCTTTCATTTCTTCCAACTTCTTGGAGTAGTCGCCCGTGCTTGCTTGGGAAGAGCCTTGTTGCTTTGGTTGTTGCTTAGTCGGTTCGGTGTACTGTTGCCGTTGTTGAAAAAACATGTTGCGAGGATCTTGATTGTTTGCCACGTAGTTCTCCTTGAAAAATTTTAGTTACTATAAATTATATGTTGGCATATAATGTATTGATTACAAAACGGAGGCGACTTGTTTGAATTTTACCACCATTGCATTGCTTTTGCTTGCTTGGCAAATGCTCAAACCCAAGCAAAGCGCACCACAGCAAAACGCCTTCGACGACGTGATGAAAATGCTCAACGAGGACACCATTGGCCTGTTGCAATGCTTGACCAAGTTGAACGACAACAATTGCACGGCTGACGACAAGCAAAGCGCATTGTTCCAAATGCTGACAAATCCAACGGTTTTGGACTTGTTCGGCAAAATGTTTTCCCAACAACAGGCACCCATGCAAAACCAAGAAGGGTACGTTTTTGAACAGCCTTCCAAGGACAGCCAAGACTTTTTCCGTCCCATCGAAAACATTGCCGATGCCGAAGTAAAGCACAAACTCTACTGGTTCTACGACAACTGGTATTTGAAAAAGTAGCAGTTTTTTGCACCACGGGGCAGGGAAATAAGTGATAGGTGATGGGTGAGAAGTGATAAGTGTTGGTGGGTTGAGTTGGACAGTGGGTTGTGGATAGAAAACTGGTAGGCGTGGTTAGAGAATAAGTGAGAAGTGATGAGTTGTGATTGTTTTTTTGCACCACGGGGTGGCAGTTTTGAAATTTTGTGTAGCAAAAAAGCAGGTCAGTTGACCTGCTTTTGTTTTGTGTTGTTGCCTTTTTTTTTGCGCAAAACAGTCAAGAAGTTTTTGCAAAATTTCGTGCTACTTGCACCATTTATTTTACAAAATACTTGTTTTTTTTGTTTGTGCAAACAGATTGAAAGTCTTTGCAAATTTACATTTTTGTTGCAGTTTACGTTGAATAGCTTGTTTGCATTTGCTTTGTTACTTGCACCATTTTTTGCAAAATGCTTGTGTTTTTCATGCGACAACCAGAAGTTACTTTGCAAATATACTTTTTTGACGAAGTTTACATAGAATAGTTTGTTTGCATTTACTTTGTTATTTGCACAATCTTTTTTACAAACTTCTTGCGTTTGTGTGCAATCACTTTGAAAATGAGTTGTGCATTCGTAGTTTTTGCAAAATTTCAACTTGCTTTCTTCAACAAATTTTAGTAGTTCCAGTACTGCAAGGTGCTTGCCATCAAGTCTTGGTACTCGTACAAATTGTTGTAGGCATTGGACGGAACGTAGCCCACGCCGTGGATGTTTTTGCCAAGTGGCGCATAGTAGGCTGCGTGTGTGTAGTACACTGCCCAACAACCTTGTTGCGTTGTGCCGTAGATAGTTGTCACAGTGCCGTAGAAGGGGATTTCGTCGACGGTTTGCGCAATGCCCTTGCCGTAGGTTCTTGTGCCCATGTGCACGGCTGTTTTGTAGTCGGTGAGTGCGCCCGTTAGCAATTCGCTTGCGCTTGCGCTGTTGCCATCCGTCCACACAACGATGTCGCAAACGTCTGTTGGTGTGTCGAAGTACTGGTTGTAGTAGGAAAGCCTGCGATAGTTGGATGTTTTGCCATCTCTGTTGGTTAGAGAAGTTATCAGCAAACTGCCGTTTTGGTTGACCTTGGTTTTGTCCGTTTCGGAAAGTTTTGCATCGGTAACAAGCAAACTTGCAACGTCGCAAACGGCAGAAACAAGTCCCCCGGGGTTGCCCTTCAAGTCCAAAATTAGGCGTTTTTTGCCCATCTTTTCGAATTTTTGCATGACTTCCTTGAATTCCGTGAAGGCTGTGATTTGCTTGTTGCCATCCAAGTAGTACATGAATTCCACAATGCGAATGTAGCCAACGTCGCTTGGCAAGTTTTCCAAACTGCGAAGTTGCTTGGTGGAAACGGCAGCGTTGTGCATCACGCTTGTGGAAATGTTGGTGTTGAGGTCGTCGAAGTAGTACTCCACAAAACTGTAGGGATTGTCCGTCATGCCCAAATCGCCACGCACAATGTCAATTTGCAAAATTTCGCCATCCCTCAAAACGTGGAAAGTTGCGCTTTTTACAAGTGCCAAAAACTGTTGGATGGAAGCTGTTGTGTAGTGGCCTGTGACCAACGTGTCGATGGTTGTTAGTTGACCGTTGACGTTGACGGATGGGTGATGTCCGTACTTGTCCAAAACGTTGGAAAGTTTGACGATGATGTCGCCTTCCTGCAAGCGTCCGTAGCAACTGCTGTCCGCCATCACGCCGGAAACCACCATTCCCAACCCTTCGGACACCGAGTAGGTGACGCCAAACAGCCCAAGTTCGGGGTCGTAGGACACGCCACCGCTACTTTGTGGATGGTTGAAATCGTAGTACTCTTGTGGAGTCATCAAAAAACTGTACTGGTCGCCTGCATACGCCAACAATGCCGAGCCTGCTTGCGCAATTGCGTTGTCCCATGCAGTTTGGTCGATGGTTTTGTAGTACTTTTCGTACAGGTAGTCCAAAACGGTAGACAAAATTGCCTCTTGCTCCACTTGGCCACGGTCGTGCATTTCGTCCGTGTAGGAAAGGGCGTCGTTCCACTTTGTGTTGAACAAATCAACGTCGTAGTGCGTGCGCAAGTAGTTGACAATTTTTTGCAAGTGTTCAACTGTTAGCGTACTTCCCGTTGCAACGGCTTTGGTTGCGCTGTTCCATTGGTTGTCGTCCACTTCTTGGAAGTAGTTGTTCTTCAAATAAAACAGCATAGACGCCTTTTTGTCTGCCGAGGAAATGCTTCCTTCGGCAATTTGCGCATTGACGTGCTCCGTTGCCGAGTTGAATTGCGCCTTGACAATTTCCGCCTCGATAGTTTCCCTAAACTGCAAAATTGCTTGGTTGGAAACTGTTTGGTCTTGCTTGATTTCCTCGGAAAGTGTGCCAAAAATTGCGCCAAAAACCCAACCAAGCGCCACCAAAAATGCCATTGCAATGCATCCAAGCACAATGTACAGCGGTTTTTGGTTGTTGTGTTTTGCCACAGCAGTGCTTGTGGGCGTGTGTTGATACCAATCGTCTTGGCTTGGTACGGAAGGTTCGGTGCTTTCCAACGCTTCGTCCAAAACTGTGTTGTCTTCTGCCATTAGTTACTCCTTGTTTTGTTTGCCAACCAGTACAAATTTTCCACAACGGATTGCGCTGTTGTGGCATCCCCTTGGAACACGCATGCGCCACCGTCCAGCACAACTGTTGTGCCTTGGGCAAGCGACGTGTCGTCGGTTAGAATGATGCAGGTTGGAATGTATTGTAGTAGAGAAAATACTTGTTGTTTTTGTTGTTGGTCAAGTTGCTCCAAAAAGCCGTCCAAAACCACCACTTGTCGCTGAACGGTTAGCCCACGGGCAAGCGCAACTTGCAATTTTTGTTGGCCCGTCAACTTGCCAACTTTTGTTTTGAGCAAGTTTTCGATGCCCAATTGGTTTGCCACCTTCATCACAATTTGCTCAATTTGCTTTTTGGGCGTTTTGCGAACACGCAACGGGTAGGCAAGGTTGAAAAACACGCTTTTGCCGTTGAAAAACACCGGTTGCTTGGGCAGGTACAAAATGCCACGCTCGGCAAGGCCCATTTGTTCAAGGGGCTGTCCGTTCCACAAAATTGCGCCACTTGTTGGGGAAATTTGCCCCATCAGCAGTTTTGCAATGGTAGTTTTGCCACTTTGGTAGTCGCACAAAACGGTGTTTGTGCCATTTTGCAGGCAAAAACTCAAATTTGTCAGCAACGGCAAGTCGGCATATTGGTACTGAAAAGATACGTTGCAAAATTCAATCATGAATCCAATTCGTCCAATGTCAATTCGTAGGCGGAAACAAAGTTTTCCATGAAGTAGTTAACTTCGGCGCAGTTGTACTGCCAAATTTCTTGCAAAATGCTTTCCTTTGCCTTGGAAAACTCGGAGTTGCCCATTTTTACTTCGTCCAAGCACTTGGTGTAGGCGCAAATTTTGTCGGCATACTTGACGAATTTGTGCTCGATGCTGGAATCGTCGTTGATGATTTTTGCGTACTCTTCCGAAAGACTGGCCGGGAGAAACGTGAGCAATTTGTTGTTGGAAATTTTTTCCAAGTCCTTGTAGGCATTGCGAATTTCCGCATTGAAGTACTTGATGGGCGTTGGCAAGTCGCCTGTCAACACCTCGCTTGTTTCGTGGAAAAGCGCTTTGACAGCAATGCTGTTTGCATCCAAATTGCCACCAAAGTACTTGTTGGAAATTAGCGCAAGCGCATGCGCAACAACTGCAACTTGTTGGCTGTGCTCCATGATGTTTTCGGGAATTGTGGAATGCATCAAACTCCAACGTGTGATATACTTCATTCTGTTCAAATAGGCAAAAAACTTGTACATAGCGTTTCTCCAAATGTATTTTTATACATTCTACCACATTTTTGTCAAAATGCAAAACGCCTGCAACAAAAACTTGGCAAAATTTACAAGATATATTTTTTTGCGACACAAATTTGCACTTTTTTTGCTGTTAGGTATTGCAAAAAGTGGGGAAATTCATTATAATATAGATATTTCAAAACAAAAAAAATTTGCATTGGAGAAACAATATGGCAAAAAATCTTTTGTACGCACAATCCGGCGGACCAACGGTTGTTATAAACGCAAGCGCAGCGGGTGTGATTGCGCAAGCGCAACAAAGTTTGAAATTCGAAAAAATCCTTGCTGCACACTACGGCATGGACGGCATTTTGGCAGAGGACTTTTTCGACTGCTCGTCCATGACGAACAAGCAAATAGATTTGCTTTCCAAAACGCCTGCGGCGGCGTTTGGCTCGTGCAGATACCACCTTCCCGAACAGGAAAACGCAGGGGACGTGTACCAAAAAATTGCAGATATTTTCCAAAGACACAACGTTGGTTGCTTTGTGTACAACGGTGGCAACGACTCCATGGACACTTGCCACAAAATTTCCAAGTACTTCAAGCAACACAACGTTGATTGCGTTGTTGTTGGCGTGCCAAAAACCGTAGACAACGACCTTGTTGAAACAAGCCATTGCCCCGGCTACGGATCCGCTGCCAAGTACATTGCCACCACCATGCAAGAAATTGCCTTGGATATTGACGTGTACAAATCGGGCAGAATTACCATTTGCGAAATCATGGGCAGGGATGCAGGTTGGTTGACTGCTTCGACATGCCTTGCAAACCTTTCCGGCAACGGCCCCGACCTGATTTACTTGCCGGAACACCCCTTCGACACGGAAGAATTTTTCCGCCGTGCTGTGGAAATTTTCCACCAAAAGAAAAAGTGCCTTGTTGCAGTTTCCGAAGGCATTCGGGACAAGGACGGCAACTACGTTGGCGCAAGCACTGCAAGGGACAGTTTCAACCACGCACAACTTGGTGGCGTGGGCGCATTTCTTGCCAACCAAATCACGCAAAGATTCGGCATCAAAACACGTGCTGTGGAATTGAGTTTGCCTCAACGTTGCGCAGGACACCTTGCTTCACTAGCCGACCACGACGATGCGTTTTTGGCAGGACGTAGTGCCGTGAATTTGGCTTTGCTTGGCAAAAGTGGGCAAATGGTTGCCTTGGAAAGAAAGGGCGACAGCACCACTTGCAGGGGCGTTGACGTTGGGCTTGTTGCAAACAAAGTCAAGGACTTCCCCAAGCACGTCATCACCGACGACGGCGCAGGAATCAAGGAAGAATTTTTGCACTATCTTTTGCCGTTGATTCAAGGCGAAGTGCAACAAACCTACAAAAACGGCATGCCGTTGTACTTCGACGCCAGCGTTCTGCCAAAAGTTTAGCACACCACCACAAACTGAAAAACAACTGCAAAAAACGTGTTGAATAATAAAAAAAATGTGAAAATCACACGATAGTTATAGGAAAATAATTGGAATAGATATTTGATTGAAATTGAAATAGATATTTAATTCAAGTTGAAATAGATATTTAATTCAAGTTGAAATAGATATTAAATTGAAATTGAAATAGAAATTAGATTGAAATTGAAATATATATATAATTGAAGTTGAAAAATATATATATATATAATTGAAGTTGAAATAGATTTTTGATTGAAATTGAAAACAGTTTAAATAGAAATTTGATTGATATACAAATTCAATTAGGACTAAACCAATTGAAATAAAGCAGAATTAAATATAATTTCAATTAGAATAAAAATCCTGTGGGACTAAGAATCAATTAAAATAGGTATTTGGTTGAAGATAAAGACTTGATTGAAACAGAATCAAATTGAAATAAGAATAACTAAAAATTCAACTAAAATTGAGCACAATTATGTATAATCTCAATTAGAATAAATAATTCATTAGAAGATGATTTTCAATTTGACCAAATAATACTATTAGAAGATAAAACCAATTAAAATTCATTCAAACAGAATAAAAATCAATTGAAAAGAACCATAAAAACTCCAAAAATCATCTTGTACAATTCCCAAAATTTGCAACAAAAAGAGCAAACACAAATTGTGTTTGCTCTGTTTTTTTTGCTTTGTTTTTGCACCGAAGGTGGGCAAAACTGCCAACCCGTGTGCAAGTTTTTGCCGTTTGGCAACTACTTGTCGCCGTGAACGTACTTGATGCAATGTCTTGGGCAACCTTCCGCACAAGTGCCACAGTTGGTGCACTTGCTGTAGTCGATAACGGGAACGTTGTTTACCATTGTGATGGCGCCGTTTGGGCAAACACGTGCGCATTTGCCACAAGCAATGCAACCAACTTTGCATTGGGACATTACTTCCTTTGCACGGCATTCCGAAGAACAAGCAACGAAAACTTTTGCCGAAGCAGGAATACGTTTGATAAGTTTTTTGGGGCAGGTGCTGATGCAAATGCCACAGGAACGGCAAAGCGCAGGGTCAATTTGCGCATAGCCATCCTTGACTTCAATTGCGCCGTAGGGGCAAGCATCGGCGCAACTTCCTGCGCCCATGCATCCGAAGGAACAAGCCTTGGAGCCACCTGCAAGTGCGTTTTGGCTGACGCAATCGCCAAGTCCTTGGTAGGAATACTTGTCGTTGCATTGGGTGCCACCACAACATGCATTCACGCAAATGGTTGGTTCGGTGCTACCCATTTCAACGCCCAAAATGCCACAAATTTCTGCCTTTTTGTCGGCGCATGTTTGTCCACAAGCGTCGAGAGTTGCTGTGCCATCCACAAGCGCTTTGGCATAGCCACTACAACCCGGGTAGCCACAACCACCGCAGTTTGCGCCGGCAAGGCAACCTTCTACTTGTTTGATGCGTGGGTCTTCTTCCACAGCGCAAAGGTGGGAAACAACCAAAATCAGTACGCCCATCACAAGGGCAAAGCCTGCTGTGATGCCGAAGGCAAGCAAAACACCAACAAAATTGAAAGATTGTTCAGCGAACAAAAGAACGTTTGTCATTGTTGATACCTCCTAAGCCACAAGAGTGAACACGTAGAACGCCATTGCCATGAAGCACGCTGTGATCAAGGTGATGGGGAAACCACGCAAAGGCTTTGCAATGTTGAGTTTGTCTACCTTGCTGCGAAGGCCTGCAAGCAAAACAATTGCAAGTGTGAAGCCCAAACCGTACAACAAACCACTCAAAACTGCTCCGCCAAGGCTGAACGCCATGCTGACGATTGCGCCTTCGCTAACAGTTGCCGTTACGGTTTTTGCAATACCCAAAATTGCACAGTTGGTTGTTACCAAAGGAAGGTAGATACCAAGAGAGGAATACAATCCGGGGCTGAACTTTTTCAAGAACATTTCCAACATTTGCACCAAGGATGCAATTACAAGAATAAACACCAAGATGTACAAATATTGAATTTTTAGTGGAATGAGCACGTAAGCATAGATTGGATAGGTTACCAAGCAAGTCAACACCATTACTGCCGTTACTGCAATGCCCATGCCAAGAGCAGAGTCAATCTTTTTGGAAACACCCAAGAATGGGCAAATTCCCAAAAATTGAACAAGCACGAAGTTTTGAGAGAACAACGCTGCAATAATCATAGTGATAATATCCATTATTCTGCCTCCTTTGCAAGTGCCTTTTGTGCGCTAGCACGTCTTGCTTTGTTTTCGATTGCATTGTAGCAAACTGTGAACAATGCAATGAACACACCATACGTGAGGAATGCGCCTGCGGATGAACCGAAGAATTTGATGGAGAAAACTGTTGGATCCCAAAGTTGGATGCCGAAAATGGATGCGGAACTGAGAAGTTCACGAACAATGCCCATCAACGTGAGCGCTGCTGTGAAGCCCAAGCCCATGAACAAACCGTCCAATGCCGAGTCCAAAACAGGGTTTTTGGAAGCAAACGCTTCGGCTCTGCCCAAAATCAAGCAGTTTACTACAATCAAAGGAAGGAACACGCCCAAACTGTCGTACAAGTCGGGAAGGAACTTGTTCATTGCCAATTCAACAATGGTTACGAAAGTTGCAATGATAACAATGAAGCAAGGAATACGAACTTTGTCGGGAATGATGTTGCGAAGCAACGAAATGATGATGTTGCTGAAGATGAGAACTGCAGTTACTGCAATGCCCATGCCGAAACTGGATGTTGCCGCAGTTGTCAAAGCCAACGTTGGGCAAGTACCAAGCACCAATTTGAAAGTTGGGTTTTGCTTTACAAGGCCATCAAGAGCCAAGTTTTTGATTTTCTTGAAATTCATCTTTGTGACCTCCTTTAGCCGTTGTTAGCAAGGTTGCTGTCGAAGTCTGCCAAAACAGCCTTTACAGCAGTAGTGATCAAGTTGCCGGATTGTGTTGCGCCTGATGCAACTTCGCCAGTGTAGATGCCGTCGATTGTTGCGCTTGTTGCGCCAACCAAACTTGTTGCAAGCTTGTCGGTGTTGTCTTGTGATGGGCCACCGGGGATGTAGCCACTTGTTACGATGGAGATTGAATCAACCACGCCGGCGCCGTTTGCTTCGGAAACTGTCACGGTCAAAACGTAGGTCTTGGGCAACTCTGTTGTTTTGATACCTGCAACTGTGTACACACCTTGTTCGTTTGCCGAGATGTACGCAAACATTGCTTTGTTGTTTACAGCCACTTGAACAAGTTTGCCTGCTGTTACCTTTGCAACAAGGTCGTCGCTTGCGTTGTCTGTTTTAGCAACAACTTCGCCGTTGCCGGAAGTTACAACAATTGTGTAGTTGTCCTTTTCGCCATATACAAAGGCTTGAATGTCGCCGTTGTCGCCTGTTCCTGTGAAGTAGTAGGCAATGCTGTTGTCGGCTGTGGACCAAACGCTTGCAAGGGAGTTGCTTGCATCCACCATTGCTGTCAAAGCAATTGGAGCAGACAATTCGTATGCAGAATATGCATCGCCAAGCAATGCAAGAGTTGCTGTTTTTGCTTCAAGTTCGGGGTTTTCGCCAAGTCCCAATGCGTTCATGCAGTAGTAGCTTGCCATTTTCACAGCGTTTGCAATTGCATTACTTGTCATTGTTGTGCCGGCAATGTAGAAGTTTTCGGTTTTGTAGTCGAAATCGGTGGAGATTTCCTTGCCTACGTACCAAGATTTGTATTGTTTGTCGGAGAAGTTGGAAAGGAGCGTTTCTCCTTGGGATTCCTTGATGGTCCAAGCCTTGATTATTGCGTCGCCACCAACTACAACGTACAAAGTTACCGTGCCTTTGTAGCCACCGATACCAACTGCTTCAATAACGTACGCTCCGTCCTTGGAGGGGTACACGGCTTTGATGTTGCCATACATTGAGTTGCTTTGGAAAGCGGGGTCTACCTTGTGATCGCCATCCGAAACAAAGTCGGGATAGATTTTTTGCATTGCACGGTCAAATTTTTCCGCATCGCTAACGTACAACAATTGGTTGCAAACTGCCAACAATGCACCGCAAACAAGGCAAATGATTACCAAAACGGAAATTGTTTGGACTGCTTCCAAAAAGAAATTACTTTTTGTCATGATTACTTAGCCTCCTTTTTTGCTTTTACAAAGCCAAAAGGCTTGCGAACAATGTACATGTCGAACAAAGGAACAAGAATGTTCATGAACAAGATAACAAAGGAAACAACTTCGCTACCAGCTGCGTAGCGCAAAATTGCTGTCAACGCACCACAAAGCAGGAAGTAGATGTAGTTACCAAGTTTTGTGTTGGGGGTTGTGACGTAGTCTGTTGCCATGAACACAGCGCCCAAAATCAAACCTCCGGACAAAATGGATGGGATGAACGCACCAAGAGCATCGATGAATGCTGTTTGCAAGTAGTAGCCAAGAAGAACGCTGTTTGCGTTGGTGCCTGCTGCTTCCACCATTGCGCTGTAGCCTGTGATCCAAGCAATAAGAACGGAGAACACGCCCGTGGAAAGGATGTACACAAGTGGCCAACGGAAGTTGAGAACGCCACGGATGACAAGGTACAAACCACCAATCAAAAGGGCAATTTTGCAAGTTTCGCCAATGCAACCAGGAACGCCCGTTCCAAGCAACAAGTCGAGGTTTGTCAAAGTGCTGTCTACTTCGCCAAACAAGCCTTGCAAAGGTGTTGCGCCAACAATGTAGCCACCGTTAACGCCTGTAATGTACTTTTCGGTGTAGTGCATTGTGCCACCGAATGCTGCGCCAAAGGAAATGAAGGCAAAAATTCTACCCGCAATTGCAGGGTTGAACAAGTTTTTGCCTGTTCCGCCAAAAATCATTTTTACAACAACAATGGCAAACACGCTTGCCAAAATTGCAACGTACCACTTGGACGTGGAGTACAGGTTCATGCCAACAAGCATACCTGTTACCAAGCTGGAAAAGTCAAATTCTTTCAAGATTGTTGCAAAGTCCTTTTTGCAACAGAGTTTGTACACAAATTCCGCACCAACTGCAGAAATGCACGACAAAGCCATCAGCAAAATTGCGTTGATTGTGTTGGGGATTGCCGAGCCACCACGGCTTGTTTCCGCCATGGCAATAAGCACGATGCCTGCAATAACTGCCGGCAACAAAGCAATGCAAACGTCAATCATGATGCGCTTTGTTGTTGTGGGGGATTTTATTTGTGGAGAACTGGAATAAACATACTTAGACATAATTACTTTTTCTCCCTTAGTCTCATTTTTGTAAGTCGCACGCTTTGAACGATGGGGCGTTTTGCAGGGCAAACGTAGGCGCAAGTGCCACATTCAAAGCAGTTGCAAGCGCCGTACTTGACTGCATTTTCCGTGTCGCCACAGGTTGCGTAGAAGTCGATGTACATTGGCATCAAGTTCATTGGGCAAACGCTTGCGCAACGACCGCAGTTGATGCATTCCGTTGGCAAAGCCGTGCTTGCTTCGGCACTTGTCAAAGCCAAGAAACCGCTGTCTGTTTTGGTTGTGCAAACGTCCAAGTCTGCCAAAGAGAAGCCCATCATTGGGCCACCGCTCACAAGTTTTGCAGTGTCTTCCTTCAAACCGCCACAGAAATCCACAATTGCTGTGAGAGGAGTTCCTGTGCGAACTTGAATGTTTTTGGGGTTGTTGATGCCACGTCCGGAGACTGTCATCACACGGGTGTACAACGGTTTGCCGTTTACAACAGCATCGTACACAGCATAGGCTGTGCCAACGTTGTTGACAATGCAACCAACGCTTGCAGGCAATGCGCCACATGGCACTTTGCGCTTGGTGCATGCATAGATGATGGTTTTTTCGGCACCTTGTGGATACTTCTTTTTGAGGAGCATCACAACGATATCGCCCGGTTGAGCGTCCTTTTCGCCACTTACGCCGTCCAAAGCAACCAAAGTGTTGTACGCTTCCATTTTGTTTTCTTCCAAACCAATGAAGATGCGTTCCACGTTGCAAGCCTTGGCAAGCAATTTTGTGCCTTCAATAAATTCCTTGGCACGTTCAATCATCAAGCGATTGTCGCAGTTGAGGTAGGGTTCGCATTCCGCAGCGTTGATGATCAACGTGTCAACGAAATCCTTGGGTTGAACCTTTACTGCTGTGGGGAAACCTGCGCCACCCATACCAACAATGCCTGCTTCGGCAATGCGAGCAACAATTTGTTCACGTGTTGGGTTGGAAAGGGGTTGCAACGTTTCTACCTTTTGTTCGCCGTTGGACTTGATGTGGATGCAGTCGATTGTTGCGCCTTGTGCGTTCTTGCGCTTTTCGATGCCAACAACCACACCACACACAGGTGAGAAAATGTTTGCTGAAATGAAACCCGACGCTTTGGCAATCAGTTGACCTTCGGCAACGTTGTCGCCGGCGGAAACAACTGCTTCGGCAGGTTTGCCGATGTGTTGAGCCAAAGAAACATAGTAGTCGAGTATGATTGGCATTTGCTCAATAGCAAGACCTTGCGTCAAGTCTTTGTTATCGGGCACGTGTTTGCCACCCTTGAATGTTCTCATAGCTAGAAATAAGCCTCCTATTGTAGTAGATACTATCAAATATTTTTAGCCGGTGCAAATCACAGCAAATTTGCACATAGTACGCCTTTACTATTTTACCACACAAGCGCAAAAAAGTAAATTGCAAAGCGCCAATTTGGCAACTAAAATTTTTGAAATTTGGCAAATTTCCCCATGTTTTTTGTTGCAAAAATTCAAGGTGGATTTTTTTGCGCAAAAATGCGCCGTATATTATATATATTTATAGCAACTAATTGCAACGAAGAACGTTCTTTGCCGTGCAAAAAGCGCACGCTTTGCTTGGCAAAAAGGCACGCACAAAACGGCTTTTGGGCAAAGGGCAAAAGTTTGCTCCACTACTTGGCAAACCTGTGGGGAAATGCAAGTTGATGGCAGTGGGAAAACAAGTTAACTTTGCCGTTTTGGAATGGGTTTGGGGCATTTGATGGCAGTGGAAAAGCAAAGTCCATTGGGAAGAAACAAAAGCAAGTTTTGTGCTTTGGGAATTGAACGGTAGGCGGGATTGCAATTGTTGCACCGCTGTTGGGTGGGTGGAAAGGCGTGTTTATTGAAAGGGAAACAAAAAGCAAATTTGGTGGTTGGGCAAAGTTGCACCACTGCCAGATGGGTGGGTGATTGGCGTGGCAAAGCAAGTGATGGGTGGAATGCAATTTTGGTTGAACGGCAAGTTGTAGAAAAGCAAGTGGCAAAAAGCGACAAAGTGTTTGTTGCGGACTTGCGTTGGGATGGTTGACGGCATGAAAAAAGCAGGCGCATAAGCACCTGCTTTTGTGTGATTGTTTTTAGTTGGAATTATCTTGTGATAATTGTTGCTGTTGCACCATATTCGTATACGATGTAGTCATTGAGTTGTACTTCTTCGTCGTTCATGATGAATGTACATTGTTCAAATGTCAATTCGCAATTGGACTTTACCAAAACAAATACGTCGTCTACACGATTATTAATTTTGATTGTGCAGTTTTTGAAAGTAAGTTGGGAATCCTTTGGAGTGGAAATTGCACCCTCAATTTCTCTGTTGATAACAATAGGAGCAAACACGTTGCCTTCACCAGAAGCAATGTCGTTGCTGATAAGCGTGCAGTTTTCGAATGTAACATTAGTTTTTGCCCAGATGTTGATTGCAGCCCAACCTTCAATTGTGGAGTTTCTGATGATGATATCTACACCTTCCTTGTTTGAACCCACAATATTCACTGCGTAGTACAAAGAACGGATGTTGCAATTATCAAGAATGACTGTAACTTTTTTCTCGTTATTAACGATGTTGAGACCACGTCCAGAAATATCATCATCGTTAAGAATGTTTACACCACTCATTGTAACTGTGATTGGTTCTGTGTTAGCGCCAGTAATATTGATAGCACTGTTAGCAGAGCTGTCTGTGTTCAAGAGACGGTTATCTTGCAAGTTCTTGCCGTTAGCAACAATTGTTACGTCCTTGGAGATTGTGAGTGCTTCGTCAAAAACAGCATCTTGTGTCAAAAGAGCAAAACCGGAGTCGAGCGCTTCTTGGAAATCTTCTGCATTGTTGGTTGGTTTGAAGAAAATGCTGTAGTCGCTACCAGCGTACTTTTCGGGGAAAGTTACGGCGTTGTCTTCTACCAAAACAAGGTAGATGATGCCGTGGTCAACTACGTAGCCGATGCTGTGCTTTGCGTAGTAGGTGTGGAATTCGTCGCTGTAGCCGTTTTCGATGAGGTTGTTGAAGATGTTGATGCAAGTTTGACCTTGGTTGTCGTCAACAAGGATTTCTTCGCCACCTGCTTGAACTGATTGCAAAACAACGTTCATTTGAACAACTGCTTGTTCGTCTGCAGAGATTTGTGCCTTTGTGATGAAGCTTGTGTAGCCCACAACAGAAACTGTTGCCAAAATTGCCAAAATTGCAATTACAACGAGCAATTCAACAAGCGTAAAACCTTTTTTTGTTTGTTTCATGATTTTTTCTCCTATAAATTTTTTTGTTGGCAAACCGTGCCAACTGCGGTTTGTGAGGATGAAAAAATGCACGCTCCAAGGCACAAAAAACCACCACAAAGGGCAAAAATGCCGATGTGGAAAGGACACAACGGCAAAATGCGCAACAAAAATTGCACATTGGAAAAGTCCGCTGTGTTTGTGTGCCAAAGAACATGCAATTGCAAATTCTAGCTATTCAACCTGCACAAACGCAAGTATAGGATGCGCTTGTAGAAAATTTTGCTGTGAGCCAATCTTGGCTCGAAATTTTGTTTGGATGGACGTTTGAGTGGTTGTTGTTCCTTTTTGAGTTCTTGAACAAACTTGCAAATTGAACGTGCTGTGTGCACGATTACAATTACAGTTGCAACGGAACTGATGAGGGCAACAATTGTGAGCAACAACGAGAAGTAGGCAAAGGCGTGGTTGGAAAAGTCGATGCCCCTTTCGAACAAAGTGATGGCAGTTTGAACGATGCCTTGCTGATGATGTTGCGTGCAAAGAATGATGAGTTCTTCTCCCCAAATGGCAACGGGAATGTGCATGGAGAGTGCAAACGTCAAAATGAGGAAGAGGTTGCGTGCAAAACGCATTTTGAAATGGTCCAGACATGCCAAAATGATTGCAGACGAAATTGCAAACGTTGCAAAGAAAACGTACATGTTCATGAACCATCACCTCCCTACGCAATTGGACACATAATATACAATATGTGGTGCTTTTGCGTGTAAAAATACTTTTTGATACTAAATATAATACAACTTTATTTTGTTTGTGTCAATACTTTTTGCAAAAAATGTGCAATTTGTGGCGATTTTTGCTGAAAAATGTTGGAGGATTTGACAATTTTGCCCTTGCAAAAGCCAATTTGCAACGGAAATTCCACAACATAATGTATATTATGTTGCAAACGCAACGAATTGAAGCAAGCGGATTGGCTTGCTTTTTTTGTTTTATACCGACCAAACGTTTGGTGGAATTTGTACGCAGTCGCACGGAGTGCTTTGTGCTAGCAAATTTTTGCCCACCAAAGTCGGACTTCCAAGGAAGGGTTACTCCGCAACCCTTATTTTAATTTGACATAGCTGGGGAGCCACATGCCCCAGCATCCCCCGTGTGGGCAAAAAGATTCGGTACACGCCCGAACTTTTTGGAGTTTTGTTGAAAGCGCCGACCAAGCGTTTGGTGGAATTTGCAAGCAGGGCAACAAGCACAACAATGGCGGACCGTCGGGGACGCCGGTCCCTACATCGACGGTATATTGCACGTTGTAGTTTTGTACAATCCCTCCGTCACAACAAGTTGTGCCACCTCCCTTTACACAAGGGAGGCTTTTGTTGCGAAATACATGCCAATACATACCAACAATTTATAATGCAGGGAAAAAATATTGTTTTTTTATTGATATGAAATAGAACCCCCAAGGGGTATTTGTAGCGTTGTAGGCGTTTGTTCAACGTGTAAAATCCGTTGTTGTTTTGGATTGCCAACAAGGTGCGGACCGTCGGGGACACCGGTCCCTACGATTGTTAACGATTTGAATTGCACAAAAAATTGTGTTAGTTGTTTATATTCTATTTTTTGCAACAGGCGAGATTATGTGATTGTCAACAAGGGCGGAACGTCGTTTACAAATTGTGTTGGGGCAAATGCACCTTGTTTTTGTATGTCACACTTGGTTGCACCACTTTGCAACAAAAAAAACCGACGGGAAAACCGTCGGTTTTGTTTTGTGTTAGATTGAAACTGCCGTCACAATTAGATGAGTTCTGCAAAGTACTTGATTGTGCGAACCATTTGTGTTGTGTAGCTGTTTTCGTTGTCGTACCAAGCAACAACTTGAACTTGGTATGTGTCGTCGTCCAACTTAGCAACCATTGTTTGTGTGCTGTCGAAGATGGAGCCGTAGCGAGAACCGATGATGTCGGAAGAAACGATCATGTCTTCGTTGTAGCCGTAGGATTCGGAAGCAACGCTCTTCATGTAGGCGTTGATGCTTTCCTTTGTGATGTCCTTGCCCTTTACTACTGCAACCAAAATTGTGGAAGAACCTGTGCAAACTGGAACACGTTGTGCGGAACCGATGAGTTTGCCGGAGAGTTCTGGAATTACAAGGCCGATAGCCTTTGCAGCGCCTGTTGTGTTTGGAACGATGTTTTGAGCAGCAGCACGTGCACGACGAAGGTCGCCCTTGCGGTGTGGACCGTCGAGAACCATTTGGTCGCCTGTGTATGCGTGAACTGTTGTCATGATACCTGTTTGGATTGGAGCGTAGTCGTTCAAAGCCTTAGCCATTGGAGCAAGGCAGTTTGTTGTGCAGCTTGCAGCGGAGATGATTGTGTCGTCTGCTGTCAAAATGCCTTCGTTTACGCCGTAAACAACTGTTGGAAGGTCGTTGCCTGCTGGAGCGGAAATAACAACTTTCTTTGCGCCTGCTTTGATGTGTGCTTCGCTCTTTGCTTTGCTGCAGTAGAAACCTGTGCATTCCAAAACAACGTCTACACGGAGTTTCTTCCAAGGAAGTTTTTCTGCCTTTGGTTCTGCGTAGATTGTGATTTCCTTGCCGTCTACTGTGATGGAACCTGGTGTTACAACTGTTTTGCCATCTTCTGCAAAGATAGGATCTTTGTGTGTTACAACGTGGCCTTGTGCAGCGTAGTTACCTTGTGCTGTGTCGTACTTCAAAAGGTGAGCAAGCATTTTGGGGCTTGTGAGGTCGTTGATAGCAACAATTTGGTATCCCTTTGCGCCAAACATTTGACGGAAAGCAAGACGACCGATACGTCCAAAACCGTTGATTGCAACCTTTACGTTTCTTTTTGCCATTGTGAGTTACCTCCAAAAAAAATTTTCTTAGTTGGTTTTCACACAACTACTTTACTAAATTGAAGTTGTGTGGTACAATACCTTTGGTATTATATCACAAGGCAAAATGTTTGACAAGTTATTGGAATAGACAATTTTTATAAAAATCCATTTTGCCCACCATAAAATCTATTTATGTCGGAGGAAAACAACTATGGCACTTGTAACAACAAAAGAAATGTTTGAAAAAGCCTACAAGGGTGGCTATGCCATCGGCGCATTCAACGTTAACAACATGGAAATGATCCAAGCAATTGTGGAAGCAGCAAACGAATTGCGTTCCCCTGTTATTTTGCAAGTTTCCGCTGGCGCAAGAAAGTACGCTAACCCTGTGTACTTGAAGCACCTTGTGGAAGCAGCAGTTGCAACAACGGACATCCCCATTGCAATGCACCTTGACCACGGCGCAGACTTTGAAAGTTGCAAATCGGCAATTGACAGCGGTTTTACATCCGTTATGATTGACGCTTCCAGCAAGCCTTGGGAAGAAAACATTGAAATTACACGCAAGGTTGTGGAATACGCTCACGCTCGTGGAGTTGTGGTAGAAGCGGAACTTGGCAAACTTGCAGGCGTGGAAGACGACGTTTGCGTTGAAGCTAGCGATGCAATGTTCACAAGCCCGGACGAAGTTCAAGAATTTACATCTCGCACAGGCATTGACAGCCTTGCAATTGCAATTGGCACAAGCCACGGTGCGTACAAGTTCAAGCCCGGTCAAGACCCAAAACTTCGCCTTGACATTTTGGAAGAAATTGGCAAGCGTTTGCCCGGATTCCCCATTGTTTTGCACGGCGCAAGCAGTGTTCCACAAGACAAGGTTGCAATTGTTAACCAATTTGGCGGAAGCATGCCCGATGCAATTGGCATCCCCGAAACTGAACTTACAAAGGCTGCACACATGGCAGTTTGCAAAATCAACATCGACAGCGACTTGCGTGTGGCTTTCACAGCGGCAATTCGCAAGCACTTTGCTGAACACCCAGACCACTTCGACCCAAGACAATACCTTGGCGATGCACGTGCAATGATGAAAGAACTTGTAAAACACAAGATTGTGAACGTGCTTGGTAGCGCAGGCAAAGCCGACGAATAGGAAAAAATGCAAAAGATGGCTCTTGACGGGCCATCTTTTTTTTGCGTTTTTTTTGGTTGATGTGGGCAAAAGCGTTGCACCACTGTTTTGAGATTTGATGGGTGGTTGCTTTTTTTGAATAAGTTAGTTGGGGAAAAATGTTTTGGAAAAGATTGTTTGGTTATTTATCAAACAAAAAAACGTTGGGTTTGCACGTTAAAACATTGCGTTTTGAATAATGCACCACCGATTTGTGTTGCCAACTGCACCACGGATTGGGGTTGGGAGTGTGCGGAGTTGTGTTTTTTTTGAAAAGTAGGGGCGTTTTATAAAATGTTTTTTTTCTATTATATATAAGTAGAAATAGTTTGTGGGGTTGGGTTGGCGTAGATGTTTTTTGTTTGCTGAAGTGCGCTTGTTTGTTGGATTTCTTTGTTTGGTAGTTTTTGGTTTTTTGGTTTTCTGTTGTTTTGGTAGTTTTTCTTTGTTTTTTGTTTGTTTTCTTTCTTTTTTGTTGGTTTTTGTCGATATTTTTTCTAATTTGTAGATTTTTGTCGGTTTTGTTTTTCAAAACCGTTGGTTGTTTTGGCATTGCTACTTTACATTTTTCTTTTTTTTTAGTTTTTCTTTGTTTTTGTTGATTTTCTTTGTTTGGTAGTTTTTGGTTTTGTTGGTTTTCTGTTGTTTTGGTAGTTTTTCTTTGTTTTTTGTTTGTTTGATTTTCTTTTCTTTTTGTAGATTTTTGTTGATATTTTTTCTAATTTGTAGATTTTTGTAGGTTTTGTTGTTCTTTTTGTGGGCGTCTTGGTGGAGTGACAAAGAAAAAACAAACCGAATGTATATTTGTGGCAAGGAAAAGCCACACTAGCACTACATCTACAAGGAGGAAAACATCGTGAACAAAACAATGAAAGTCATTGGTATCATTGCCTCAATTTTGGTGATTGTGGGCGCACTCAACTGGCTGTTGATTGGCATTTTTTCTTTCAACTTTGTCAATTGGGTGACTTTTGGCATGGGCTGGTTGGAAAGCCTGTTGTACATTTTGGTGGGTATTGCCGGACTGTACATGATTGTTTGGCTTGTTTCCAGCAAGGGCTGTTTGACGGGTTGTTGCGACAAAAACAACGGCAGATACTAGGCTTTGCCAAAACTTGAACGTTTGTTGAAAGATGGCAAAAGCAGTTTTTGTGTTAAAAACCAAGTAGCACGAGCGCACTGCTAGATTTTGCAAGTTGAACGTTACAAACAAGGTGTTGAATTTGAACAAAAATTTGCACTTTGGAAAAACTGTTGTGTGAAATTGTTGACCAAGTTCGACTGCACTACTGACGACTTGCAAAACTGCAAGTTGCCCAAAACCAACAAACACAAAAAGAGCAAGAAGGAAGAACCGTTCTTGCTCTTTGTTTTTGCATAATTTTTGATGACGGGGTGCCGATTTTGGAAAATGACGTTGCAAATTTAGGGTTTGCGTTGCAAATTTGAGGCGAACTTTGTGCAAAAATCCGTTTGTGGAACAAACTTGCGTTTTTGCCAACGTGTTTTGCACAAAATCACTAGTTTACAAGTGACCAAAGCGTGTGTTTTTGCACCACGGGGTGGGGGTTTCTACTCGCCAATTAGTGGCAACAGCCTTTTTTTGGAAACAAAGTACAGCGGAATGCCAAGGGCGTACAGCACGATGCTTTGGGAAACAAGCAATCCCAAACATTGCGCAAAGTACAGTTGCCAATTGCCACCGCCGGCAAAGTACCACACCACCGGAAGGAAAATTGCGTTGAGCAAAATTGGTGGCAGGGGTGCAAGATAGAACCTCTTTTTGAATTGCGCTGTGCAAATTGCTGAGATAAAAGTGATGACACTTCCTAACACCACGTCCAACACGCCAAAGGAGGAAACAAGGTTGGAAATTGCGCATCCAACTGCAAGCCCCCAGGCTGTGTAGGGAAGAAGGCAAGGCAAAATAGTTAGCGCCTCGCCAAGGCGAATTTGCACCACGGGGTTGACGGAAAGTGTGCCAAAGGGCATGGTCAGCACCACGTACAACCCTGCAACAATTGCATTGACTGCAATGTGCTTTGCTGTGTTTTTCATGTATTTTTGTCGGTTCAACTAGCCTAGCCGAACCTCTCCTTTTGTAGTTTTTTGTGATGGGTGGCTACTACCATCATTGACACAACGTGTGTCAAACAAGTGTTAGTCTTGGTAGACGGTGACGTTGGCGCCGTTGTCCCAAAGGGTGTCGATAGCGTAGACGTCCCTTGTGTCCTTGTGGAAAATGTGCACGATGATGTCGCCGTAGTCCACGGCAACCCATCTGCCTTCCGATGCGCCTTCCTTGCGCAATGCAAAAATGTCTTGCTTTTCCAAAGTGCCTTCCAAGTGCTCGCAAAGAGCCTTTACTTGCGGTGCGCTACGGCCCGAGCAAATGACAAAATTGTCGGCAATGTCGCTGATGCCGGAAATGTGCACAATTTTGATGTCCAATGCGGATTTTTCCGAAAGTGTTTTGCAAATGAGAGAAAGTTTGTCGTTCATGTGTCCTCCTTGATGCAACCAAAAAATTTGCATCTGTTGTTATATAGTATGGCAAAAAATTATCTTTTGACAAACACCACCATGACTTTTTTTTGCACCACGGGGTGGCAGTTTCTACTTGATGGTTAGTTTTGGGAAGTAGAATTTCAATGCTTGGTCAGTTAGTGGGTGCAGGCTGTGCCTGTGGTTTTGCTTGGTGTAGCCGTTGGCTTCCAACAGGCATTTTTTGAAGGATTTGTCCAACCCACCTGCAACCAAGCGGCCAATTGGGTAGGGGCGAGTTTCCTCCGTTTTGTCGGCAACGTACACAATTTTGTCTAGCCTTGTCATGTTGGGGCGAGCCGTTGTGTGGTAGGCAATGGCATCCAAAATTTCCGAGTCGGAAATGCCAAAATCCTGCTTGGCAACTTTTGCGCCCAAAAATGCGTGCACCACCGGGTCGGGCAGGTCGCCTTGGCAAAAGCCGTAGTCGGCGTGTTTTTCCTTGGAAACGTACTTTGCGCAATCGTGAAGCAAGCAAGCCCAAAACGCCTTGTCCTTTTCGTCATCCTCGGCAAACTGCAAACCACGCTTTACAACGTAGAAAGTGTGCAAGTAGCGCTGTGGCGTTAGGTAGGATTGCAGTTTGGAAATTGCCCTGGCGTGCTGTTTGTACAAGCCGTGTTGCCTGATGTACTCGTCCACTTCCGAAGTGACTTCCAACGAACAATCCAAACCAAACTGGTAGCTCAAGCGAATTTCCGAAGAGTTTGTGCGAGAAATTTTGCCTTTTAGCACCAAAATTTTTGCGCCAATGGCATCGTGCATTTGTTGAATGATGTTGTCGCCAACGGACGTGCCACGGCCAGCCACGATGAGGGTTGCAAGTTGGCAAATTTCCTCGGGGCAGTACCAATTGGGCAAGTTGCGCAAACTGTCCCTTCCCATCACCAAAAACAAGTTGTCGTTGGGGTACAATTGCTTGAAATGGCGCAAAGTTTCCACCGTGTAGCTTGCAGTTTTCTTTTGAATTTCGTAGTCGGAAACTTCGGCAAAACTGCCAAAAGCAAGTTTGCAAAGTTCCAGCCTTGTGCTTTTATTGATTTCGCACTTTTTGTGTGGGGGAATGCCACATGGCATGACAATGAGTTTGTCGATGCCGAACTGCAACTTGGCTTGCTTGGCAATGTTGATGTGCGTTTTGTGGGGTGGATTGAACGTTCCACCGTAGATTGCAATGTTCATGCATATATTTTACAATATTTTTGGAAATCTGACAATACTTTGAAGCAAAACTGTCAACAATTATTCTATGGCTAGAGTATTGAACAACCTTTTGACGTCTTTTTTGCTGTTTTTGCTTACTTTTTGTTGGGTGAAGTACTGCTTGAAAAGCAACAACATTGCATTTTGGTGCGCATTGATTGTTGCCGTGTGCTTTTGCTACCTGTTTGGGCAAGTGCAAAAAGAGCAAACGGCAAAAACAAGCAAAACCAACAAGAAAAAGTGGCAGTTGCAAAGCCTGTTCTTGGCGTTGCAATTTGGCGAAAACAACAGCGAAATTTTTGCAAAAACGTTGAGATTTTTCGGCTACGTCCCCCAAGTTTTGAACTACGACACACTTGTTGCAACCAAGCAAAACAAGGTGCTTGTTGCGTTGTGCTACAAGCAAAATTGCGTGACCATGGAAGAATACCGAAACGCCGTGCTACTTGCAAAGCGCAACGGATGTGAGCAAATTTTTGTGTTTTGCAAATCAACGGACAGCGCAGTTTGCGCTGTTGCAAAAAACGTGTTTGCCACCACCTTCGTAGACTTGGAAAACACAATGGACTTGATGCAACAAAGTGGCACTCTTCCACCACTTGCCAAAACAAAAACAAGCAACGCCAATTTGGTTGCCAGCATTGCTTTGAACAAAAAAAGATTTGGTTGGTACTTTGTTGGGGCGCTGTTCACGGCTGTTTCCGCCGTGTTTTCCGTCTTCCCCTTGTACAATTTGTTGTGGGCAACGGCATTGTTTGCGCTTGCCGTGTACAGTTTGGCAAACAAACGCTACAACACGCAAAAAACACACTTTCAACTGCCGTAGCCAACAATTTTCCACAACGGAGTGTCGATGGGGAAAGACACAACAACCTTTTCCAATTGCGCAATGGAAAGGGTGCAAACAAGTTGCAAGTCGCTGTCTACAATGTGCAAATCGTACAGGTAGTTGCCTTGCATTCTCTTGACCACGTCCCCCAAAATATTGTGTTTTTGGAACACCAAAGTTTTCTTTTCCATTCCCTTCTTTGCAAAATATTTGCCACTTCGGGCAAGGCTTGTTCGTGCATAGCATTGCCCGTTTGTTTTGGAAAAAACACCCAAAAGCAAGCACAGCGAAAACACGCCCAACGCAACTGCGCTTTGCCCAACACACACCGACACAACAAACAGCGTAAGCCCCAAAAGTCCAACTGCCACCGTTGCACGTTTTGCCCACGCAACGGGATGTTTTGCGCCCATTTTTTGCAACACGCCCCCTGCAATTCGACCGCCGTCCAATGGGTAGCAAGGTAGCAAATTCACACAGCCCATGCTTGCATTTGCAAGAAAAAAATCTTCCGTAAACACGTAGGCAGGGGGAGCAATCCACCACAGCGCCAAGCACGCCAAGCACAGCGTTGCGTTGCAAATTGGTCCTGCAAGGGCAATTTTGATGGCATCGTTTGGATGCACGTCGGCAAAATCCCCGTACAGCACTGCGCCAAACATTCCCAGCTGAATGTGTTTTGTGCGATAGAAAAGGCTGTTTGCCACCACAAAATGCGCCATTTCGTGGAGAAAAACAGCCAAACAGTAGCACAGCGCCAAAAATGCACGCTTGAACAAGACGGCTGTGCCAAGCATCAGCCAAAAACTTGCATCAATTTTTAGTTTTACATCTTCCATACCAACTGTGTTGGGCTTCCAACAACGTCCAAAACAATTTGACCGTCCACCAAAATGCAAGCAGTCAGTTGCCCATCGTACTTGCCAAGCAATGCGCCTTGTTCAACAACGTCGTTTGCCGAAACAAGCACAAGGCTCAAATTGCCGTACACAATGCTTGTTTTTTCGTCCAACGCAACTGTGACGGTGTTTTGCCCAACTTCCACAACGGTGCCTTTTGCAAGGCAAGTTGCCACCTTGCCACCGTCAAACGTCACAACGCCGTCTTTGACGTCCACAACGTTGAGATTGCAAGGGATGTTGATGGTGTTGTTTAGTTTTGCGTCGTCGCTAAACAGCGAAAACACCGATGCGTAGGCGTTTTTTGCAGTTTGAAACACTTCCGTGCGGAAATCCCCGTCCACAAAAAGCACCGTTGCAAACAGCGCAACGCACACCACGGCAACAACGGCAATTTTTGCCCATTTGCCAAACTTGAATTGAAACTTTTTGCTTGGTTGGATGTACTTTCGTTCCGTGTAGGAAACGTCCAACCAATCGCTTTCTTCTGCATCGCACACAACTTTTGCCACACTTTCGTCCATAGACACCTCCATTTGCCAACGCTTTGTCTACAATACACTATGCCAACGGCAACGGCATTATGACGGCAAAATTGTGCCCTTGAAATTTTTTGCGCAAACGGTAAGCACAAACTGCCCGTTTTTGCTTTGCCCCACGTTGACAACCATGCTTTCCACGTCCATGTACTGCCCAAGAAAATTGCTCAACTCTTTGAAAAACACTTGCTGTTGAAAGTTGCTTTGCGAGCAAACAAGCATGCTCTCGGCACGGCTGTACACGCTACTTTGCCTTTTTGTTTGCATTTTGCCCTCCTAGACGTTTCTTTTCAATTTTCGGCGCAACGAGCCAAACAAGCCGTTGTACTGCGAAACGCAATCGAACATTTCCTTGGTGCCGTTGTGCAAGTTGTCGGCAAGGATGTCGAATGGGTTGTGCTTGCCCTTTAGCCGTTTGCAACAATTGACGTCGTCCAACTCGGGGATTGCCCCCAAACTGTTGTGACCAAGCAAACTGAAAACTTCAAAAATACTCAGCATTTCTCCACCGGCAACCAAATCGCCACGCACTCGGTTGACAACGACGTTGACGGAAAGCATGCCGGCATTGTCCAACATGGCAACGGTTTTGTCGGCATCCCGAATACCTGCAAGGTGTGGTGTTACAACAACAATGCTTTCGTTGGCGCACCCAACGGCACGGCGAAAACCGCTGTCCACGCCGGCAGGGCAATCAATAAGAATGTAGTCGAAACTGTCGGCAAGGCGGGAAACAACCCGGTTTGCCAAATCTACGGAAATTGGTCGCTTTGCCAAGTGACCGCTTGGCATTGTGAAAAGCGTTGGTTCAAACGCATCCTGCACCAATGCTTGCGCACCACGGCAACGCCCTTCGGCAACGTCCACAAAGTCGTACACAACCTTGTGTTCAATGCCCATTGCCACGTCCAAATTGTTCAAACCCAAATCGAAATCCACCAACAGCACACGCAGGTTTTTCTTTGCCAATGCAATGCCAAGGTTGGCACAAATTGTTGTTTTGCCCGTTCCACCCTTGCCACCGGTTACCACAAGTCTTCTTGCCATACAAACTCCCCAAGCACAAACGTGCCACAAGATTTTTGCTACATTGTAGCACAAGCACAAACTTTTGTTTGCCATTCGACAAAATTGTTGCGCAAGAAATTGGCAAGAAATTGTTGAAAATTGCATTTTTGTGCCGACACGGGCAAATCCAACGGCAGGGGGTGGAAAAAGGCGCAAAAAAAGGCGAACAAAATGTTCGCCTAGATTTGTGTTGGATTTTGGGAATGTTATTTGATACCTGCAACAAATGCATCGTAGAGACCTTGTGTAGCTGTGCTTACTTCGCCAACATACATGTCTGTTGTGATGCTGGAAGCAACTTTGTTGTTGGAGAACGACCAAGTTGTGCTTGCTGTTACAGTTGTATCAGCTGTGCGGTAACCAAGAATGGAAGCAGCTTTGCCAAGACCAAGGAACGTACAATCTTTCATAGCGAAGGATTTCACGCTACCATCGCCTGATACAAAACGAATAAGTGGGTAATCATTTGCTGTGCCATCGAATGTGCAACCAATAATTTCAACTTCTGCACCATCAACACATGGTTGAACGTTGAATGCTCCACGAGTTCTCAATCCTGTGAATGTACAGTTCTTTACAGAAACCTTTTGGTTGGACAGAACAGTAATTGCCCAAATTTCGGAATTTGTACCAATGTTAATAAACTTACAATTGTCAAATGCAAAACTGCCATAGCCCGAACCACTATCTCCATATTGGAAACGAGCTTCGTCATAGAAAATGCAATCTACAAATTTAACATCTGCTGAGCCATGGATGTGTACAAACTTTGTAAAGATCATGCCTTCAACTACGTATGTGCCATTTTCAAGCGTTGCATATTGGTTGTAGAAGTCTGGGTAGTTGCCTGCATTGATTGCATAATCAATCAATGTGTAGTTACTATTTGCGCCTTCGCCGGCTGTTGCACCACTGATAACAATACCGTTGGATGCTGTGATTTGTGCGTTAGTTGCATCTACGTCGATGAAGCAACCGTTGAGGTCAATTGTGTGTGCGCCACTTGCAAACACTTCGTTGAAGTGAGCATCGTTTGTGATGTTTGCCATTGCAACGTACTTTGTGATGCCATCTACGTAGGAAGTGCGGTTGTCGTTATAAAGTCCCCAAAGTGTGGAAAGTTCAACTTGTTCTGCAGGGAAAATAATTGCGTTGTGGTTGTCGATGAGATACATTTTGTTGTTTTCCAAGCTGTACGCATAGTGGAAACCGCTGGAGTAGGTGTTGTACTTGCCTGCGAAACCGTTGCGGTTGAGTTCGTTGATGGCTTGGCTAGCAGATTGGAATGGGTTGGGAATTGCTGCTGCTTGCAAAGTGAGGTTTGCTTGTGTGATGAATGCTTGGTCGTTGGAAAGTTGTGCCTTTGCAATGAAAGTTGTGTAGCCAACGATGGAAACTGTGGTCAAAATTGCCAAAATTGCAATTACAACCAAGAGTTCTACGAGCGTGAAGCCCTTTTTGGATTTGTTAAACATGTTTTTCTCCTTTATTTTTTGTATTGTTGGCAAAGCCGTGCCAACTTCGGTTTGTGAGGTTGAAAAAAGCACGCTCCAAGGCACCAAAAGCCACCACAAAGGGCAAAAATGCCGATGTGGAAAGGGCACAACGGCAAAGTGCGCAACAAAAATTGCACATTGGAAAAACCGCTGTGTTAGACGTGCCAAAGAACATGCAATTGCAAATTCTAGCTATTCAACCTGCACAACCGCAAATAAAGGATGCGTTTGTACTGTATTTTGGAGTGAACCAACTTGCGTTGGAAATTGCGTTTTTGTGGGTGTTTGGGTTTTTGCTGTTGCTTGTTTTGCAGTTTTTTGACAAACTTGCAAATGACCTTTGCCGTTTGCACCACCACGATGATTGTGGACGTGACAGCAAGTATGGAAAGTTCCAGCAAAAGCGTTGTTACCGAAGCAAAGGCAATGTTGGAAATGTCAATTGCCTTGTGCACAAAAATGAGGGTGGCACGAACAAGGTTTTCGTCCTTGTTTTGCGTGCAAAAATGCGCAATGTCCGTGCCCCAAATTGCAATTGGGATGTAGAGCATGAGCACAATTGTGAGCACAAGGAACAAATTGCGTGCAACACGCATTTTTTGGTGGTCCAAGCATACCAAAATGATTGATGCCGAAAGAATGAAAACGGCAAAAACAACGTACATATTCACAAAGACCACCTCCTTTTTGCAATGCTACATAATCTACATTATGTTGTGGGAAAAATGGAAAATTTTTCCTTTTGTTTATATATAATACTACTTTCTTGGGCGTGTGTCAATACTTTTTTCAAAAATATTGCAATTTGGTGTAGAAATCTGTCACATAACTGTGTTGAATATGCTTTATTTGTTGAGAGTTACACAACATACATCACAAAAATCCACAACATAATGTAGATTATGTAGCATTGCAAAAAGGAGGTGGTCTTTGTGAATATGTACGTTGTTTTTGCCGTTTTCATTCTTTCGGC
>JAFVYC010000027.1 GCA_017500855.1 Clostridia bacterium
GGCGCACAGAGAAAGCTGTGTCGGCATGGCAGCAAATATGATCGGCGTGCGTAAGCGCATCATCGCCTTTCTTGATGAAAGTGGACGAGCTCCTACATATACGGTGATGCTCAATCCCGAAATCATCAAGAAGGACGGAGTGTACGACACCGAGGAAGGCTGTCTGTCGCTCCTAGGAGGGCCTCGCAAATGCAAGCGATATAAGACCATCAAGGTGCAGTATCAGACCTTGGAAATGCAGACACGCACAAAAAACTTCACCGGCTGGACGGCGCAGATCATTCAGCATGAGGTGGAGCATTGTAATGGAATTTTGACTTAAAAGACGAAAAATGTAAAGGAGGTTGTTTAAATGAGCGGATTATATTTGAATTACTGTTTTTGTTCAGTGTCGGATGATGATACGGATATTTTATCTATCGATTACAAAGATAAAGAACAATTATCAAAACTTCGTAATGAAAACCCAGGTATTTGCTTCTATAGGTCGGGAAATGCAATATACTTTTGGTCAACAGATAGCGCGGACGAGGTATTAGCAAAAAAATTGAATGCAACCAAAGTAAGCATAAATTGCATAGAATATCCCACATTGGTCAGCAAAATGATAGAAAATAGAATATATGATTTGTTTAATAAAACCCAATCATACATTCTGTATTATGAAAAGTATTCTCATGCATTGGTAGCAAAGAAAAAAGCGCCTATATACGAAGACGATGCGCTGTGTGTTTTTCAATGTGCAAAAATATCTACATACTTCTTTACAGAAAAAGAAAAAATGTATTTTGGTTTTTCTGTAAGCTCGAATTTGGATTATTCCTTTAAATGGTCTAAACAAGATTTTGCCAATAACAATATTGATTGTGCTGGGCTTTTTGAAAACAAACAAGGTGTAGTGGCGGCTAATACTAGAGCAATAACAAGATATAAAGAAGCAATGGGATTGGCATCCAAATTAGATAGAATAAAGTCTAATTCTGAAAACTCTAACCAGCAATTCGCTTTTATAAAAAAAGTAATAACATGGTTGCAAAAAGGAATAGAAGGAAATTTATATGGAAACATTAGCGTGAGAGAATGTGTAAACAATTATTTCCCGTATAATGATTTGTTTGAAAACGAGATAATAGGGCCTCCGAAAAAGTATTATGCAAACGACCAAACTGTGAGTGGTATGCCAAGTGTCGCTTTGGAAAAAGTGGGGCCATATACAGCAATATCTAACAATACAGCACGTACTATTACAATAGTTTCATCTAAGGATTACGAAGGAACTTTGAATGTGTTTACTAGACAATTATCCGATAAAATGCAAAAATTATTTAGGATGCATTTGAATTTCCAATATTGTTGGGTAGAAAAAGAAAACATAGAGTCGTTTGGAGAAGCAATTCTGCCAATAAATTCTAGAAATACAGATCTTGTTATTTTTGTTGTGAAAAAGGATTATCGTTTTATGAATCCTTCGATTTCACCATATTATCATTGTAAGGCAAAGTTAATTGGACAAGAAGTTCCCACGCAGTGCATTTGCATAGAGACAATGAAGCGTATTAATGACTTTATACTAGGTAATATTGCATTAAATGTTTATGCTAAATTAGGCGGTACTGCTTGGGGTATAGAAAAAAAGGATACCACAAAAAAAGAACTTATTATTGGAATCGGCTCAACAGTTAATTTTTATAAGCAACAGGTGATTAGCATTGCAAATGTGTTTGATAATTCTGGTGTGTATTTAGCTGGTGCATGCAATCCTATTGCTAATATAGAAAATTATCCTAAAGAACTTGAAAAACTAATTATAGAATTATTTGAAACGCTTTTAGTCGGCGAAAAGGAAGTGCATTTAATTTTCCACATCTACAAATCCGTAGGAAAAAACAAAGAGGTGTATGCACTAGAGAGAGTACTGGAACGCTATAGTTCTATCAATATTTCTTATGCTTTTGTTCATTTGAATTATGGTCACAATTTTAGATTGTACTTTAATGACGGAAAGGACAATTTAAGAAAAGGTCAGTTTATACGACTGAATCAAACGGAAAGCTTGTTAGTAGTCAATGATGGTAGTTCCATTCCATTAAAAATCACGATAGATAAACATTCGAATTTCAAAGATATTTTCTATATTTCGCAACAAGCATTTTGCTTTGCTCATCTTTCGGAAAGAAGCTTTATGCCTTCAAAGAAACCTATAACGATTCTTTATCCATCTATTATGGCAAATTTGATAGAAAAACTAAAAATAGTTGAAAAATGGGACTATGACAAGTTGAGAGTAAAAGGGGTGACTGAAAAATTATGGTTCCTGTAATTATAGAAAAAAAGAAGGAGATACTGAGAAGTTGCTCTTTAGAATCAATGTTTTTGCAATATTTTTGTAAACATCAGATTGACATGTTTGAGAGAATCAATTTTTCAGGGAACAATTTGGTAGCTTATAATGGATATAGCGGAAACAAGGAGAGTATTGAAATTATCCAAGCTGTGTTAAGAAGGCCTTCCGTAAAAGGAATTGATTATAGCAACAACATATATTGTTTTTTGGGGATACATTTGGCTTCGCCAATACTTCAACTAGAAGAGATTGATAAAAAGTTCAGTTCGTTTTCCTTGAAGAACAAATATGCTGTTAGTCTTGTATTTCAAAATTATAGAGTTAAATTAGAAAGCTCCATTGCTATGTATCCAGAAGATACGTATTCCTATTTTCTTAACTTACTGTTTAACGCTAATACCATTACCAAAGAAGATGAAGATAAGATTTTCGAAACTCTAATAAATAACGAAAATGCTGATGCAATAGATATAATATTGTATGAGCAACTTCTTCAAAAATTCACCGCTTTTAAATACAAGGGTTTATCTTCTGTAGAATTAATAAAAGGTATATTCGAAAATTTTCAAGATTCTATTAAACACATAACCAAGCATCGTAGAAAGAATCATGATCTATTTGAAATCAACGACGAGTATGATGTTCAAGATTTGTCTTATATGATGCTAAGGGGAGTTTTTCCAGATTTGCAGTTTGAAAATCCTCATTTTAAAAGCGGCGGAACAAATTCAATAGTTGATTTGATGATTGAACAAGAAGGAATCGATATTGAATTGAAAATGATTAAAGAGAAAGATAAGGACGAGAAAGAGTTTATTAGACAATTAAAAGTTGATTTTAATGATTATGCGACATGGGCAGAGTTGAAAGATTTAGTTGTTTTTATTTATGATCCATATAACAAAACAACTAACAAAAACAATTTTTACTCGTTGGCGGGTTTAAAAACAATTGGTAATGTTACATTTAATGTTCATGTTATTGTATCAAATTAGGGAGGTGTAAAAATGATTGATAATCAACGTGCATGCATAGCAGCCATAGCAACCTCATTAATACAGGGCAAGAGTATAACTAGTGTATATAGCTATGGTTTGGGAAAATATATATCTATCTCTGGACAAGTTAACGATAAAAATGTAAGTGTGTTCGATTATTCTCGTTCATGTCATATAACTGGAAATGGCATAAAAGGGAACTATAGCCTGTTTGACTATGGAACATCTCGACACATAACATTGAAAATTGACGGTAAAAAATTTAGTGGTTTTGACTACGAGAGTAATTCACATTATTCTGGTTCAATAAATGGGAATAGTGTAAGCATTTATGATTACGATGATGGTCAGTATCATAACTATTCATGCTAAAATTTTATAGGGGGATTAAACAATAATGTTTGAAATTGGTATATATGTTACTTAATTGATAATAGTTCGCTGACACTAGGCTTTCTCTCAAACTTGTGGTATTGGTGTTGCCAAAGAACGGGAGCTAACAAAATGATACTGCAAGCATTGAAAAACATGTATCCAAAAGCGAGCGAGAAGGGGCTCAAGGCGGTCATGAAGTATCTCGAAAAGTGCCGTGGTAAAAACATGAGCACCGAGGAACTCGTGGGGTGGATTGGGAAGCTCGTGACAGCGCATATCATCGAAGAAGCATTAAAAATAACAGAGGACGATTCCCAGCCGAGTCAAATCGGTGATGAGTCGTCCTTTGCTGTTACGGAAGTGGCCTACCCACGAGTTCTCATCCCTTGTGTGCAAAACAAAAGCCCTTACCAAGTTGGTTTGGGCTTGTTGTGCAAAGGCTACGAAAAAGATATTTTTACCGTTCCTTAATAAGGTTTTAAACTCCTGCGTCACATCACGCCGTAGGCGTGTATATCATCAATTCCGCAGGAATTGTATATCACCAACGGCTTGCCGTTGTATATCATCAAGCCACGGAAAATGCACGCTGGCGCGTGATGAGATGCAAGGGCGCACGCGCCCTTGATGATATCCACGACTGCGTCGTGATGATATGCCAAGCCTGCGGCTTGGATAAAAAAATCGACAAGTCGAAACTTGTCGATTTTTTTGGCGGAAGCGAAGGGAGGCAACCGAAACCCCTGCGGGGTCCCCTCGGTTGGCACAAGTGTCGAACCCACGGGTTCTCATCCCTTGTGTGTACAAAACAAAAGCCCTTACCAATTTGGTTAGGGCTTGTTGGCGGAAGCGAAGGGATTCGAACCCTTGTACCGATTGCTCGGTAACCGCATTTCGAGTGCGGGCCGTTATAACCACTTCGATACGCTTCCATATAGTTTTAGATTATATACTATTATCTAGAAGCCCATCTCCGTGGTTGGCGTTCGCTACGCTCGGCTAAAAACCACTTCGATACGCTTCCATATAGTTTTAGATTATATACTATCATCTAGAAGCCCATCTCAGAGGTTGGCGTTCGTACGCTCGGCTGAAAACCACTTCGATACGCTTCCATATAGTTTTAGATTATATACTATCATCTAGAAGCCCATCTCAGGGTTGGCGTTGGCTACGCATAGCTCTAAACCACTTCGATACGCTTCCATATAGTTGTTGTGTTGTGCTGTTTGATGCCTTTGCAAACGTTGCTGAGTTCTTGCATTGCATTCTTGCTTTGTTTCAGTTTGCAACTGCCCTGTGGCGTTTGGGGCAAACTTGTGCGCTTGTGGTCGTGTTTGGCACACACGCTAAACTTGCCTTCCATCTTGAAGTAAACACCTTGTGGCGTCACGTCGTTGCAACTGCATTGGCAAAACGTTGCACATAACGCCATTGTCCTTTGCCACGCAAAACTGCGCAAAAAAGGTGGGGAGCCGTGTCGCAAACGTGTAGAAAACGCTTGGCGCACTTGGGCTACCCCACAATATTACAACACATCGGCAAAAATGTCAATCAATTGCAGTCAAACGGTGGTGCGAAATGTTGAAACTTGGCATCATCCCCTCGTTTTCCCGCACAATTCCTTGCAATTCGGTGGCAATTGTGCAAATAAGTTCGCCATTGGTCGGCGGATAATTTTTGTGCACAATTGGGTGGCCAAAAATGCTGTTCAATTCAATCAAACATCCGTTGCGATGGCAATCCAAAATAGCGTTGCGAATTGCCCGCTCAACGTTGGTGTTCGCCGTGCAAAACATTTCGGCAACCTTGGGATAAATGTCCTTGTTCAGCCTTGCTCGGTTGTTGTCGCAACTGCATTTCAGCAAAATTGCGTGCTTCAAATATTCGCAACCAATAAGTTTGCGCTTGAAAGCCACAAGTTTCAGCAAATTGTCTACGTACTTTTCCAAATTTCTTTCGTTAATTGTCATGGTTCAAATCTTCCGTGGTTGGTTTGGTGATTGCATTATAGCACATATTTGAAAAGAATGCAAATATTTTAATGGTGTTAAAATATATGTTCAATAATAATCTACAAAAATCGACAAAAATAGAAAATTTCCAACAAAAACCAACCACAAAGTGCCGATAACTTTGCAAAAACAGCAAAAAACTCAACAAATTTTCAAAAAACCGGTCGGTATTTGGGCGTGCTTTTTCGTTGAAGTTGACGGAGAACGTTCAAAAGTCCAAAATATTTTTCAAAAATATAATTGATTTTTGAGCAAGGCGTGTTGTGTGACGTCTTTTCTGCAAGGAAAACTGCCGATGATTCCACATTGAAACGATGGCGTTTGAAATGCAAAATGCAAACAATTGACGTGTGAAAATTCAGCACGTCGGTTATATGTGCAAACTGTGTGTTGGCTAATGCTCAAAATATAGTTGTTCTCAAAATTGTACCTGATTTTGGAAGAAAAAAACCATTGATGCGCAAATATGGGTTAGTAAAGGGTTTTGTGGGGCGTTGCAATGAAGAAACGCCACTAGTAAATAATGACGTTTTAAACCAAAAATTTTGCTTGTAACCATGCAAGGTTGACAGTTCCAAAACGTTTTCAAAAATGACGTGTTGGTGTTATTTTATGTAAATGTGGCAGTTTGTAGTGTCGACCGTGTAAAAGTGTCAACCGGCAGGCCCCTCGTCGAAAAAGTGGATATTAGAAATCATGGATTTACCTCTGCATTTGGCGGGTCCGAAAAAAATACCAGGGTGGCACACAACGTGAAATATAGTGTTAGTGTTGATTTTGAAATAAATAGCAATTGAACGTCACTAGCGAGAAGGCGTCAATCGACAGGTTGCACGTCATAAAAAATGCAATTGGTAAAATAACGCTTGTATCTCTTAGAAAACAAAATAAATTCCTTTGTGAGTTTGCTACACGGCGCCAAGAGGCCGTGTTGGTATTATTTTGTGTAAACGTGGCAGTTTTCAGTGTCGTCAACGTATAAGCATCAACCGCAAGGTTGCTCGGTAGAAAATGTGTTGAGAGATCGTAAATATTACACGGTGTTCAATATGCAACGTGTCTTTGGCAATTGAAAAGGCCACGGGCGTGCAAACAAAATGCAAAAATTTTGCTAAACAAATCACTTCGTTGGGCGTTTGTTCATATATTTAAGTATGAAAAACAAGGTGGAAAGAATACATATCGTGGGCATTGGTGGCGTTGGATGCAGTAGTCTGGCGCAATGGCTACTTGCCCGTGGCTACGTCGTTAGCGGAAGTGACGTTGTAGAAAGCGCCACAACCGGAAAACTTCAAAGTTTTGGCGCAAGAATTTGCATTGGCCACAGGGCGGAAAACGTTGGCAATGCGCAGGTTGTGGTACGCACTTCGGCAGTTGACGAAAACAACGTGGAAGTAGCGTTTGCTCGGCAAAAAGGGCTACCCGTGGTGCTGAGAGAGCAACTTTTGGGGCACGTGTTCAACAGTTTTGCTCAGCGAATTGCTGTGTGTGGCACGCACGGAAAAACAACGGCAACTTCCATGCTTTCCCACGTTTTGCAACAACTGCAAGTCGAGCATTGCGCATTTATTGGTGGAAACGTTGATGGGCGCAACTTTGTGGATGGCAGGGGTGTGGTTTTGGCAGAGGCGTGCGAGTACAACGCAAGTTTTTTGCACCTTGAGCCAACGTTGACATTGTGTTTGAACGTGGAATTCGACCATCCCGATTGCTACAAAACCCTTGGCGAAGTGCAAACTGCATTTTGCAAACTGTTGCAAAAACAAACACACGGGGTGGCAGTTTTGCCCAATAACATTGCCCACTTGGCAGGGGAAACACCGGTTTTGACCTTTGGCAAACACGGCAACGTGGCGTTTGGCAATTTGCGAACAAATGGCAACGGATGCGCTTCATTCAACGTTGTTGTGGACGGAAGCGCTGTTTGCAGGTGCAAATTGCGTGTTCCGGGGCTTCACAATGCGCACAACGCAATTGCCGTTGTGGCTGTGTGCAAGGCACTCAATTTGCCACTTTTGCAAGTTGTGCATGCGTTGCAACGTTTTGATGGTGTGGAACGGCGCTGGCAAACTTTTCCACACAACGTTGTTTGCGACTACGCCCACCATCCAACGGAAATCCAAGCAACGCTAAAAACGGCGTTATCCATTGCAAAAGGCAAGGTGCTGTGTTTGTTTCAGCCACACACCTACACACGCACGCAAGCGTTGTGGAACGACTTTGCCAAAGTGTTTTCATGCGTACACGGGGTGGCGTTTTTGCCAATCTATTCGGCAAGGGAAGCGCCAATTTGCGGTGTAGACAGCCATGAATTGTGCAAGTCGGCAAAAAAGATGGGTGTCAACGCATTTTATGCCAAAGATTTTGCTTCGGCAGTGCTGTGGGCTGTTCAAAACAAAAGGGAAAAAGACTTGCTGTTGGTGCTTGGCGCAGGCAACGTTGTGGACGTTGTTCCACAAATTGTGGATGCCATTTCCGCCACCACGTAGTGCAAAAAATGGCGACTTTTGCAGTTTGGGAATGGAGAAACGTGCAAAGTGGAATAATCAACGTATGAGTTGCGCAATTGTCATCAACAAAATGTCCGGCAACAGCAGTTGCTTGGACGAAACAAAACTGTTGCAAACTTTTTGCCACACACCCACCCAAACATTTGTGTTGGACGGTACAACGGATTTGCCCAACGTGCAAAAGTTCAACCAAATTGTGGTGTGTGGTGGGGATGGTACTCTAAATTTTGCCCTTAACCACGCAAAGCAAGATGCCGAAATTTTTTACTTGCCATTTGGCACTTTCAACGAAAAGGCGTCTTGCGCCAAAGTTGGGCAACAGCAAATTGCCGACGTTGGCGTGGTCAACGGACGCCGATTTTCCTACGTGTTTGCAACGGGCGTGTTTGCAAAATTGGGCTACGCCCCTGCTGTTTCTACAAAAAAACGGCTGAAACGGCTTGCATACGCAAAGCACGTCTTTGCCGAGTACAAGGTGCATCGCATCGAGGGCACGGCGCAAATTGGCAACAAAACCGTCCATGGCCCATTTTGCCTTGTGATGGCATTGGACAGCCACCAATGCTTTGGCTTCAAATTCAACAAGTGCCACCAACCGAACGATGGGCAACTTTCCTTTTTGTTGATAAAATCCCCCAGGTGTGGTGGATTTTTGGGCAAAGTGCAAATGTTTTTTCCGTTGTTTCGGGCATTTTTCGTGGGGTTTTCCAAACCGTACTTTGGCAAAAATCTTGTGTTTTGCAACGCAAGCAGGGCGCAAATTTGTTTGCAAAATGCCGTGGAAGGCACGTTGGATGGCGAAAAAGTGTCAATTTGTTCGCCGTTGAACTTTTCCGTTCAAAAACGAGCAAAACCAATCACGGTGTTTTCTGTCAAGCACGCACGCAAAATATGTGGCAAAAGGTAGGTTTTTTCAAACTTCTCCGCAACGTTGTTTTGCAACCAATCTTTTGAACAATTGCATTTCCCCACGTGGCAAGCCCATCCGACTTCAAAAGGTATGCGCCACCTTGCCATCCGCTCATTTTCACTTTTCAACCTTGGCAAAAACGGCAACCTATTTGTTGGCAAAGCAGTTTGAGCAATCACGCAAACCAACGTGTTTTGTTCAAGTTGCCAATTTTTGTTGAAGGGCGCTTGAATTTTGGCTAAAAATTCATTTTAGACACGCTAAAAACTAACACAAAACTGTTATTTGTGGCTATTTGTAGCAATTTTGTTGACAAACGTGCGCCTTTTTGGTATAGTCTAGCGCAGGTTGCTTTGCAAAACAAGCAACAAACACACTAAACCAAAAAGGGAGGTTTTCTACAATGGCATTGACTAAAAGACAAAAGCAATTGGACGTAGAAAAATGGTTGAAGAGTGAACAAATGGGCGTGGACGCATGCGGAACGTTCGACTACTGTGTGAAGTGCAACAAGGCGTTGGAAAACCCTTGCGACAAGGCCTTCAAAAAGTTCACAGCACCAAAGAAAACAACAAAAAAAGCAACAAAATAACAATTGTTGCTTTGCAAACAAAGTCGTTCCGGCAATTTTGCAATTTTCCGAGCATTGCATTGTTTGCCAAGGGGCGACTTTTTGTTTTGCTTGGTATGCTTTGCAAAAAAATTGTCAACAAACGTGGTAGGAGGTGTGATGTGAAAGTAAAAGTAACGGATGGTTGCATTGGCTGTGGGCTGTGCCAAGGCGTTTGCCCACAAGTTTTTGAAATGGGTGAAGACGGTTTGTCGCACGTTGTTTGCACCGACGACGCTTTTGCCGAAGGCGCTTTGCAGTGTGCCGCAATGTGCCCTGTAGATGCCATCGAAGTGGAAGTGTAGCCCAAAAGCGACAAAAATTTGCAAAATTTTGCTAATATTTGAAAAATTGGGTATTGACATTTGGTTTTTGAGGTGCTATACTATGTACAGAATGTATGAATTGGTTAAATTCATTGTTATGTTGCACAGTGCAACACGAATGGAAAATTCGTACCCGTTCGAACTCCTTCAAAAAAAGGGAAAGACTTTGCTGCGTCTTTCCCCTTTTTCATTCTACTTGTATTTTACCAAAATTTGTTCAATTTTGCAAAAGTCGCCGTCTTCCACAACGTACTTTGGTGGGCGCTTCAGGCTTTTGTCCTTGGTTTGGTTGGTGTGGATCCACAAGCAATCCAGCCTTGCGTTTTTGGCGCCAACAATGTCTCGGTCAACGTCGTTGCCAACGTAGATGCTTTCGCTCTTTGCAAGTTTGTACTTTTGCAAAAGATGCTCAAAAATTGCCGGCTCCGGCTTGGAGTAGCCCACTTGACTGCTAAAAACCATTCCGTGGAAGTAGCGGTCAATTTTTAGTTTTTGCAGTTCCGGTTTTAAAAAAACTTCCTGCGAGTTGGACAAAACGTACAACTTTTTGCCTGCCCTTTTCAATTTGGAAAGAGTTTCTTCAACACCGTCGTACAAGCGCAATTTTTCCGTCGTCATGGCACGAAAGGCTTGTGCAAGGTGTGTTGCCAAACTTTTGTTGCCCTTTTTGCCCTTGTTTTGCAAAATGTGGTTGAAAACTGCCACAACGTCCACTTCGGGATGTTTGTGGGTTTTTCTTCCCTGCGCCATTTGCAGTTCGCAACTGGAAAAGTAGGTGTCTTTCAGCGATTTTGCCGTGTAGTTGACGTCGTAGAAGCGCAACAGTTCGGCAAGTTTTTCCCAACAGGCATCGTTTTGTTCGTTGGTGTGGATGTCTAGCAGTGTTCCGTAGGCATCGAAGATGATATTTTTGTACACAGTAGCAATGCCTCCTTTGTTAGTTTTATTATTTCACACATTAAACTCTTTTGCACGGATTTTTGTTGCACACAATTTGTGGTTTGCCAAAAATTTTGTTTGCAAAGTTTGGTCGCCAAAGGGCGCAAGGGCACGGTCAAAAAGACGTTTGCATTATCATTGAAGGAAACAATGCAACAGAAACAACAAGGCTGTTGAAGTGTTTTTGTGGAAAACGGCAACAATTTGGTGGAGTTTGCAAAAATAGTGGCGGAAAGTAGGAATGATTGATTTGAGAAATTGATGCAATCTTGCCGGCGTTGCCAATGGTTGGCGGAGTTTTGCAAAACAAAACGCAATTTTCAAGGCTCACAAACGTGCTTGATTGCAAAAAAAATGTAAAAGAAACTCAACGCTGGTATGGTGGAAAACCAATGCATAAACACTAGTTTGCAGGGGAAAGTGAAAGTCCAAAAAAACGGAACGAAAATCAAAAAACGCTACCACGTGGTGGGGTTTTGTGAAAAAAAGTGGCAAGTTGCTAGTTTTGCAAGCACTCCACGCCAACAAGCAAAATTTCGTTGATTTTTGGGTTGGTAATTTTGTACTGCAAAATTTTGCCAAGGCGAATGGGGCGCACAACTCCGCTATCTCGCAAAATGCGCAGTTGGTGGGAAACTGTCGTTTGGTTCATTTGCGTTATTTTGGCAAGGTCGGTCACGCACAACGACGAAATAGCCAATGCCGAAAGAATTTTCAGCCTAGAAGGGTCGGCAAACAGCGCAAAAAAAGACGACATCTTCTCCAAAGAAATGCTGTCCGGCATGTAGTAGTCCATGTCTTCCAAAATTTGTGGCGTTGCAACCAGCACATCGTCCTCCTTTCAAGCGTTGCTTGTACCTTTTTGTTGAGGAAATTGTACAACAAGTTCTTTGCCGAAAGGTGGTGCATATTGTAGTATAAACACAAAAATTGACACCAAAAAGGGGGAAAGTGTGAACATTACCAAGAGTTTGTTGTATCTTCTTTTGCTGTACGCCGTGTTGGACCGTGACAAAAAGTTGTCGCTTACCAACGGCCTTGTGATAGCTTTTGTAATTTTGCTACTCAATTGCTACATCAACAACCGTTCGTGTAACTCCGTTGCTTCGGCAAATTCTTCCTGCAACGGCTTTTCGTTCTTGAACGGTTTCTAGGAAAAACTGCCACCCCGTGTGCGAAAAAGTGGCATTTGTACGCTTTCTACGCTCAACGTTGTGCAAATAAGCAAGCGTGCTTCAAGCACAAGCAAGGTGTTTCAACAACGTGGGCAAGCCCGCCAAAGCAAGTGGGAAAAATTGAAGAAAATGGAAAAAGAGCAAACGTGCTTTTTGCATGTTTGCCTTTTTTTTGTTTGTTGTGAATGGTGTGTTTGTTGCCGTGAAGATTTGCACGCACCCCAAGGTGTGGCTTGGCAATGATTTTGGTGCGCAACCAACTTTGTGTTGTGGGTTTTTTTGTAACGTTCGTTTTGTTTGGAAATGGATTTTCCAAACAGACGGTTTGCCGGTGTGTCTTGGTAATGTGCTTTGCAAATGTTGGCAATGTTGTTCGTTTTGCCGTTGCATTGTGTGTTGAAATTTGCTCAACAAACGTGTGTTGTTGCGCATTGTCAAGCACTTTTTGCCACCACGTGGTGGGCAATTTGCTACTTGGTTTCCGTGCAAACGCCGTCCACAATTTGGAAAGTTTTGCATTTCGTTGCAAGTTCGTCGGCAAGTGGCGTTGCCGTTGTCAGCAAAATTTGCAAGTTGCTGTCGAAGTTGAGCAGTCTTTTTTGTCTGTTCAAGTCTAATTCCGAAAGCACGTCGTCCAAAAGTAGCACGGGGTATTCCCCCGTCAACTGCTTGAAAATTTGCAATTCCGAAAGTTTCAACGACAGCGCAACTGTGCGTTGTTGCCCCTGACTGCCAAAATTGCGCACGTCCACGTCGTTGATTTTGAGCATCACGTCGTCACGTTGGCAACCAACGGAAGTGTGCCTGAGTTGAAAATCTTTTTCCAACGATTTTTCCAGCAGGGCAAGGTAGTTTTGCCTGATTTCTTGCGTTGTTTGCCCATTAATTTGCGACACGTACTGCGCGGTTAGAGATTCCTCGCCTTCCGTCAACTTTTGGTGCGTGCTTTGCGCAATTGTTTGCAATTTTTGGCAAAAAGCACGGCGCTTTGCAAAAATTTTAGCCCCCTCCTCGGCAATTTGCTCATCCCAAACAAAAATGGTTTGCTTTGCTTGTTCAACGGACATGCATTGCTTGATTAGTGTGTTGCGCTGTTGCAAAGCCTTGTTGAAGCGTTGCAAACTGTAGAAGTAGCCCTTGTCCATTTGGCACAGGTCAATGTCCAAAAAACGCCTGCGTTCCTGTGGGGATTGGCTGATTATGCGAATTTCGTTTGGCGAAAAGTAGATGCAGTTCAAGTAGCCCATCAGTTCCCCCATTTTTGCAATGGGCACCGAGTTGATGGCAACTTGCTTTTTCTTGTTGGCAAACAGGTCGATGGCAATTTCTCCCTCGCCAAAACGGCATTGGTACTGCACTTTTACAACGGCGTGATCTTTGCCCCAACACACAAGGTCTTTGTCCTTGTCGGTTCGTGGGCTTTTTCCAATGCAACACAAGTACACGCTCTCCACAAGGTTGGTTTTGCCCTGAGCGTTGTTTCCCACAAAAATATTCAGTCCGCCGTGTGGCAAAACTTGTTGTTGTTTCAAGTTGCGATAGTTGGCAACTTCAATTTCGGTAATTCTCATACTTGCCGTTTCTCCGCCACGAAAGGTGGCATTTTTGTTGCATCAAATGTTGCTTTTACCATTATACCACACCCACGCAAAAAACACAACTACCAATTTTGCCAAAAATTGCGCCTTCACAAGGCTTTTTGTTCGGGCTGTTGTGTTGTTGCAAAATGCGCCTATTGCCAAACAAGGGGCAAACTACGCCCTCTAAAGGGCAATGTCTTGCAAAAAATTTGCAAAAGTATTTTAAATTAGTATACAAAATAAATATAGTATGGTATAATACATATATCTTATAATAAATAAAGGGGAAGTTTGCCCTTTTTGGCGCAATTCCCACCCACAAAGTATTTGTCCCAATTGGGGAAAGGAGTAGTTTATGACTACAAACAACGTTAGTTATTCTGAAGAGCAAATTCAAGTGCTGGAAGGTCTTGAACCTGTTCGCAAAAGGCCTGGTATGTACATCGGCTCTACCGATGCACGTGGATTGCATCACCTTGCCGTGGAAATTGTCGACAACTCCATCGACGAAGCATTGGCAGGCTACTGCAACAACATCACCGTTGTTATCAATGCCGACGGCTCCATGAGCGTGCAAGACGACGGACGTGGCATTCCTTGCGGTATTCACAAAAAGGAAGGCATTTCTGCCGTTGAACTTTGCTTGACCAAACTGCACGCCGGCGGTAAGTTTGGCGGTGGTGGCTACAAAATCAGCGGTGGTTTGCACGGCGTTGGTCTCAGTTGCGTAAACGCCCTTTCCGAATGGCTTCAAGTGGACGTTTTGCAAGATGGCAAGCACCACTACCAAATGTACAGGCGTGGCGTGCCGGAAGCAAGGCTTGCCGTTGTTGGAGAAGCGCAAAGCACGGGCACAAAAGTAACCTTCATGCCGGACAGCGAAATTTTTGAAACGACCGATTGGGAGTACGACCGTTTGAAAACCCGCTTGCGTGAAGTTGCCTACCTCAACAAGGGCATTAACATCACGCTTACCGACTGCCGTGAAGGCCGTGAACGTAGCGAAACTTTCTGCTACGAAGGCGGTTTGAAGGAATTCGTGCAAAACTACAACCGTTCCAAAAACGTTATTTTTGCAGAGCCTTTGTACATCGACAAGGCTGTCAAGGAGGCCAAATAGAAATTGCAATGCAATTTAACGACAGCTACGTGGAAGTCATTCACGCCTACGCAAACAACATCAACACCGAGGAAGGTGGCGCACACTTGGAAGGTTTCCGTGCGGCGCTCACCAAGGTTATCAACGACTACGGTCGCAAAGTCAACTTGCTCAAGGAAAACGAAAAACTTTCCGGCGAAGACGTGCGTGAAGGCTTGGTTGCCATTATTTCCGTCAAATTGGAAAACCCCCAATTCGAAGGTCAAACCAAAACAAAACTCGGCAACAGCGAAATGCGCACGGCTGTGACACGTGTTCTTACCGAATGTCTTTCCACTTTCTTGGAAGAAAACCCCAAGGAAGCCAAGGAACTTGTCATGAAATCTTTGACGGCGCAACGTGCAAGAGACGCTGCCCGCAAGGCAAGGGAACTGACAAGAAAGGGAGTGTTGGAAAGCGCATCCTTGCCCGGCAAACTTGCCGACTGTTCCGACAAGGACCCAAGCCATTGCGAAATCTACATTGTCGAAGGCGACAGCGCTGGTGGCACGGCAAAGCAAGGTCGAGACCGTCGCTTCCAAGCAATTTTGCCTTTGCGTGGCAAAATTTTGAACGTGGAAAAAGCAAGGCTTGCCCGTGCGTTGGAAAATGAGGAAATCAAGTCCATGATCACAGCGTTTGGTTGTGGCATTGGCGACGATTTCGACGAAAGCAAACTCAGGTACGATCGCATCATTTGCATGACCGACGCCGACGTCGACGGCAGTCACATCAGAATTTTGCTCATCACCTTCTTCTTCCGTTTCATGCGCCCACTCATCGAAAAGGGCCACGTGTACATTGCTCAACCGCCTTTGTACAAAATCACAAAGAACAAGCAAGAGTACTACGCCTTCTCCGACGAAGAGCGAGACAGAAAACTTGCCGAAATCGGTGGCAAGGGCACGGAAGTTTCCCGCTACAAGGGCCTTGGCGAAATGAGCAAGGATCAACTTTGGGAAACAACAATGAACCCCGAAACACGCACGATGTTGCGTGTCACAATGGAAGACGCCATCGAAGCAGACAACATCGTTTCGCTGTTGATGGGCGACCAACCGGAACTTCGCCGTGAGTTTATCGTGGAAAACGCAAAACTCGTTGAAGATTTGGACGTATAGTGGAGGCACAACATGGCTAAACAAGAACAACACAATCAGGACTACGTTGCAGCGCTGTCCCAAACAAACGTCAAACCCATCAAAATGGAAGAGGAAATGAAGCGTTCTTTCATTGCGTACGCAATGGCAGTCAACGTTTCCCGTGCCATCCCCGACGTTAGGGACGGCCTCAAGCCTGTTCACAGAAGAATTTTGTACGCAATGGGCGAACTCAATTTGTACAACGACAAGCCCTACCGCAAGTGCGCCCGTATCGTCGGTGACGTGCTTGGTAAGTACCACCCCCACGGCGACAGCGCCGTGTACGAAGCGCTTGTGCGTTTGGCGCAAGACTTCTCCATCCGTTGCCCACTTGTGGACGGACAAGGTAACTTTGGTAGCGTGGACGGCGACCCACCGGCTGCTCAACGTTACACCGAAGCAAAACTCTCCAAAATTGCAGGGGAAATGCTGAGGGAAATTGACAAAAACACCGTGGATTTCTACCCCAACTTCGACAACACGTTGATGCAACCCACAGTTTTGCCAAGCCGTTTCCCCAACTTGCTTGTCAACGGTGCCGACGGTATTGCCGTTGGTATGGCAACAAACATCCCTCCCCACAACCTTGGCGAAGTTATTGATGCGGCAATTGCCGTGATGGAAAATCCCGAAATCACCTTGGAAGACTTGATGCGCATTTTGCCGGCTCCGGATTTCCCCACGGGCGGAATTTTGATGGGCCGTGTTGGCGTTCGCAACGCCTACAAAACGGGCAAAGGCAGTATGCTTGTTCGTGCCAAAACGGAAATTGAGGAACACAACGGCCGTCAACGCATCATCGTTACGGAACTTCCCTATCAAGTCAACAAAGCAAAACTTGTTGAAACAATTGCCGGCATGGTTCGTGAAAAGAAGTTGGAAGGCATTTCCGACATTCGTGAAGAAAGCGACCGTCACGGCATGCGCATCGTGTTTGAACTCAAGCGTGATGCAAACCCACAAGTTGTTTTGAACATGATGTTCAAGCACACACAATTGCAAGTTTCCGACGGCATCACACTTTTGGCACTTGCCGATGGCGAACCAAAAGTTATGGGCTTGAAGGAAATTTTGGGGCACTACGCCCAACACCAACGCCAAGTTATCGTGCGCCGTACCAAGTACGACTTGGAAAAGGCAGAAGACCGCTACCACATCATCGAAGGCCTTGTGATTGCGTTGGACAACATCGACAGAGTTATTGCCATAATCAAGGGCAGTGAAGACAAGCAACACGCAGCGCAAGCGTTGATGGAAGAATTTGGCCTTTCCGAACGCCAAACAAACGCCATCTTGGAAATGAAGCTTGCTCGCCTCACCCATTTGGAAGTGGAAACTCTCAAAAAGGAATTGGCAGAGTTGGATGCTCTCATCAAGGATTTGCGCAACATTTTGGAAACTCCCGAACGTGTGGATGCCATCATCAAAACGGAAATGTTGGAAATTCGCAACAAGTACGCAGAACCAAGAAAAACGGAAATTTGCACCGACTACTCGGAAATTGACATTGGCGACTTGATCGACAAGGAAGACGTTGTAATTTCCATGACGCACAAAGGCTACGTAAAGCGTTTGCCCGTTGCCGAGTACCGCACTCAACGCCGTGGTGGCAAGGGTGTGACGGCGCACAAACCACGTGAGGAAGACTTTGTTGTGGACATGTTCATCACAAACACGCACGACGACCTTTTGTTCTTCACAAACCGTGGCAAGGTGTACTGCATCAAGGGCTACGAAGTGCCCGAAGCAGAACGCACTGCACGTGGCAGAGCAATCGTCAACTTGCTTCCGTTGGAAAGTGACGAAAAAGTTACCACGGTTATTCCACGCAAAGAAGGCGCCGAAGGCAATTTGCTGATGGCAACCAAACTTGGACTAATCAAGAAAACTGCGCTTTCGGAATTCGATTCTATTCGCAAAACTGGCAAAATTGCCATCACTCTTTGCGAAGGGGACGAACTTGTTGGCGTAGACGTGACAACGGGCAACGACGAAGTGCTTGTTGCCAGCCACGAAGGCAAGTGTATCCGCTTTGCCGAACAAGACGTTCGCCCAATGGGCCGTGAAGCGCAAGGCGTTCGCTCCATCAAGTTGGAAGGGGACGACTACGTTGTGGACATGGCTGTTGCAAAGGAGGACTTGGAAGTTCTCACCGTTTCGGAAAACGGCTTTGGCAAGCGCAGTAGTTTGGACGACTACCGCCTGCAAACACGTGGCGGAAAGGGAATCAAGGCAGGCGTGTTCAACAAAAAGACGGGCAAACTTGTCAACCTCAAACTCATCAACCCACAAAACGACGTCATGCTCATTGCAAACAACGGTGTTGTTTTGCGTGTGCGTGCCGAAGATATTTCCAAAATTGGACGTGACACGTTGGGCGTTTGCATCATGAAATTCAAGGGCGAAGCGCAAGTTGTGTGCGTTTCCGAAAGCCCCGTTCAAGAGGACGCCGAATCTGACACAGAGGAATAGAAAATGATAGATTACAAAAGTCTTATTGCAAGCAAAATCAATTGTCCGTTGCCACAGGCTGACTTGGTCAACCTCATCACGGAAACAGCCGACGACAGTTTTGGCGACTACTCCTTTCCATGCTTCCGCTTGGCAAAGGAAATGAGGATGTCGCCCGTGGCAATTGCGCAAAAAATTGCCGGCGAAGTAGTGTTGGACGACGTCGTTGTGAAGGTGCAACCTGTAAACGGCTACGTCAACTTCTTCGTTGACCGTGTTGGCGCCATCAAGGAAGTACTTTCCGACGTGCAAAGCGCAGGCTGTCACTACGGCGAAAGCAACGTTGGCAACGGCAAAACAATTTGTATCGACTACAGTTCGGTAAACATTTGCAAATCTTTCCACATTGGCCACCTTTCCACAACGGCAATTGGCAGTGCGCTGTACAAACTGTACACGGCGCTTGGCTACAAAGTGGTGGGCATCAACCACCTTGGCGACTACGGCACGCAATTTGGTAAAATGATTGTTGCCTTCAAGTTGTGGGGCGACCGCACAACTGCGGAAAGGGAGGGCGTGAAGGAACTTCAACGCCTGTACGTAAAGTTCCACCAAGAAGAAGTGGAACACCCCGAACTTACCGACCAAGCAAGGGAATGGTTTGTTCGCATTGAAAAGGGCGATGCCGAAGCGCAAGAACTGTTTGAGTTTTTCAAGCAAATAACTTTGGCAGAAGTAAAGGAAATCTACAAGCGTTTGAACGTTACGTTCGACAGTTGGAACGGCGAAAGTTTCTTCAACGACAAAATGGACAAACCCCTTCAAATGCTAAAGGACAAGGGGCTTGTAACAGAAAGCCAAGGTGCGCAAGTGGTGGACTTGTCCGACCACAAAATGCCCCCCTGCCTGCTTGTAAAGTCGGATGGAAGCAGTTTGTACGCAACACGGGATATTGCCGCAGCCGTTTGGCGCAAGCAGGAGTACGATTTCGACAAGTGCCTGTACGTTGTTGCCTACCAACAAAATTTGCACTTTAAGCAATTTTTCAAGGTACTTGAACTTGCCGATTTGCCCTGGGCAAAAGACCTTGTTCACGTTGCCTACGGCATGGTAAGTTTGGAAGACGGCGCAATGTCTACCCGCAAGGGCAACGTTGTGCTTTTGAAGGACGTCATTGACAAAGCCGTGGAAAAATCCATGGAAATCATTTCCAGCAAAAACCCCGATTTGCCCAACAAGCAAACCGTGGCGGAACAAGTTGGCGTTGGCGCAGTGCTGTTCTCCGCTTTGGAAAACGCCAAAATCAAGGACATCACCTTCACCTTCGACCGTGTGTTGAACTTCGACGGCGAAACGGCGCCCTACTTGCAGTACACACACGCAAGGTGCAATTCCATTTTGGAAAAGGCAACAAACCGTGGCAACGCCGACTACAACGCTTTGGACGACATCGAAACAATGCGTTTGGCAAAACTTATTCGCCAATTCCCACAAGCCGTGGTGGATTCCGCCAACAAGTACGAGCCAAGCATTTTGTCGGCATTGCTCATCGACATTGCCCAAGCATTCAACAAATTCTACATCGAACACCGTGTTCTAACCGACGACCTTGGCGCAACAAGCGCAAGATTGCAAGTTGTTGAAGCAACGGAAATTGTGTTGAAAAAGGGCCTTTCCTTGTTGGGAATTCAAGCCCCCGAAAAAATGTAGTTGAAAACACAAACAAAATGCAAAAACCCCACCACGTGGTGGGGTTTTTGTTGTTGTTTACAATGGCGTTTGCTACGGATGCGGTGCTTTGTTTTGTGCTTGTTGCAAGCATTAGGTGGGGATTTTGAGTGACGGTGTTTGTTGTGCGGTTGTCAAAAGGGTGTTTTCTCGGACGGATTTGACAAGTTAGTTTTACTTGTGTGGTGGTTGAACGGTAACAAAGGGGCTTGTTGAGCATCAAAGAGGTGTAATTTGTAGAGGCAAAGGTTCAACGCATTTGCAATTATTTTCAAAACCACGCACCCGTGGTGGGGAAATTGATGATTTTCAACAAAAAAAAGAGTTCGGTTTGAGCCGAACTCTTTGTGTTTTTTGTGGGGATGGTGGTCTACTTTAAGTCGGCTTTTGCAAACTTGCGGTAGCCCAAAACAAACAAAATTGTGCCAAACAACGTGTGGTACAACGCCAAAATTGCAACCAGCGCAAAGTCCGGTTTGGTTGGGTCGAACAGGTAGGAATTGCCAAATGGAATCCACATCAGCACTTCGTAGGAAAGAACGTTGCCAAGCGCAGGCATTGTTTGCACGCCAATTTGCACCAAGGTGGAAAGCAGTTCCGGTAGCAAAAAGCACACCAGCATTGGCACAACGACCGATTGCATTGTTTTGCGTGTTGCAAAGGCAACGTAGCATGCGCACGCCGAAACGAAAACCGACACGAACAAACTGCTGACAAAGCAAACCAGTAGCGAAGTTACCACTTGTCCTGCCGTGAGGTTTCCAAAGCCAAACATCAAGCCAAACACAACAATGCGCATTGCAAAGTCGGCAAGTTGGAACAAGCAAGTTGCCACGTAGCACACAATGGACGTGCTTGCAAAAATTTGTTTTCGGCTTTTGTTGGCAACAAACATGTTGCGAATTGTGCCGTCGGAAAATTCCTGTGTGACAAACAGCGCCACAAAAATGACAGAAAGCAACGTGACGTCGCTAGCCGGCGTGACGCTTGTGGAAAAGTTCATCAACGCCGATTGCGTCAGGTGGGAAAGGTCGATTGGCGTGCCTGCAAATTCCATCAGCCACTCCATGCCAATCAGTAGCAAGTTGATGATGAGTGCGCCAACAACAGGTAGGGACGCCGACACAACCAACAACACCCAAAAGTACTTGCTTTTGTTGGTTTTGAAAACAAGTGCATTCAAAAGTTGTTTCACAGCGCACCTCCCACACATCTAATGAAGAAGTCTTCCAGCGTTTCGCCAACGCTAACCACCGACAGCACACGCACGCCTACGTTGAACAAACCCACAACAACGTCGGTAACGTCCACTTCGCCAAACAGCGTAATTTTGTTGCCGTCCACGGAGCATTCGCCAACATTTTGCACCACGGGTAGGGCGTTTTCGGCGTTGTCTACAACAAATTGCAAGCCTTTTTTGGTGATTTGCGCAAGTTTTTGTTGTGTGACGTGCGCCACGATTTTGCCCTTGTGCATGAACAAAAATTCCGTTGCAAACTTTTCTAGTTCGGCAAGGATGTGGCTGGAAATGAGCATGGAAATGCCAAGTTTTTGGTTGAGTTCCACAAACAAGTTGCGCATGTTGTGGATTCCTTCGGGGTCTAGCCCGTTGGTGGGTTCGTCCAAAATCAGCAGTTGCGGTTTGCCCACAAGCGCCATTGCAATGGCAAGCCGTTGCTTCATTCCCAGGGAAAAATCTTTGACTTTTTTGGCACCCGTGTTGCCAATTCCGCACAGTTCCAACGTTTGCTCCAAGTAGGTTTTGTCGGCAGGGATGCCAAGCAATTTGCATTGGCACACAAGGTTGTCCATTGCGCAAAACTCTTGGTAGAGGGATGGCGATTCCACAACGGCGCCCACGGTTGTGCTTGTTCTTGCTTGGTTTGGCACAAGGCAAATTGAGCCTTGGTTGGGAGCAACAAGCCCACAAAGCATGCGCATCAGCGTTGTTTTGCCTGCGCCGTTTTTGCCAACCAAACCGCAAATGGAGCCTTGTGGCACGGAAATGGAAACGTTGTCTACGGCAAGCGTGTTTCCGTAGCGCTTGCAAAGATTTTGTGTCACCAAAATTTCTTGCATGGCAGTTCTCCTTTGTGCAACAATTGCACGGTGTTTGTGTCTATTATATATCTTTTGCAATTTTCTTGCAACAGTTTTGCCCGTGTTGTGCAAAATTTGCCACACGTGGTGGCTGTTTTTGCGTGGAAGTGTGCCGTTTTTGGTAAAAAAGCAACAAAAAAAGTGGCATTTTTCAATGCCACTTTGCTGTTTGTTTAGCCACGGAATTCTTCCACAAGTTGGTCTACCGTTGCAATGCGTGCGCCGTAAACTTCCTTCAGGTACTTGATACCTGCAACGTAGTCTTCCTCGGTGAAAGAATCGGTTGCATCGCTTGCCACAATCACGTTGTAGCCAAGTTGGTAGGCGTCGGCTGTGGTGTGTCTAACACACATGTGTGCGTGCAAACCTGTCATAATCACGGTGTCGATGCCAAGTTCCGTCAGTAGCAAGTCCAAATCGGTGTGGAAAAATCCACTGTAACGGCGTTTGTCCACAACGTAGTCCTTGTCGCAAAGTTCCAGTTCGTCAATAACTTGCGCCCCGTAGGTGCCACGAACGGCGTGTTCGCCCCAAATTTTGAACTCGTGGTCGATGCCCTTCAAGTGGGAGTCGTTGCAAAAAACAACGGTAACACCCGTTTCACGAGCGCCACGAAGCAAGCGTTGAACGTTTGGCACAATTGCCAAGCCACGGTCGCATTGCAAAGCGCCTGTAACAAAGTCGTTGAGCATGTCTACAACAAGAATAGCAGTTTTTTTGTTTTCCATTTTTGTTCTCCTTTTCTAAATTGAAAAAGCCGTTTTTTGCACCACGTATTGCCACTTTTGCAATGCATTCAACTCTTTTTCTGCGACTGCACAACCATTCCTTTGCCTACAACATCGCTGTTTGCAACTATATTATATCACTTTTGCCAACAATTGCAACAATTTTTCAACACTTTATCGGCATTGACAAACATTTTTCACAATCACCACACCACGATAGCACTAAAAAGATTTCACCGCCGTGCCAGTTTGCCACAGACCATGGTGAGGGTGGAAACACATATGCAAACGCCATGGTATTGTCTTGCTAACAATTGGCGTTTTTCTAAATTATATTTGGTTATTGATGAAGAAATTCAACCACATATCAAATGTGAAGCAAAGGGTAGTATTGGATTTTTAGAGAGCCCTCTGTTGTTATACACGCCACCTTAGGCCATCCTATCTTGCCATAAAGCGAGGGGTACTAAAAGACAACCGTTTGTAAAAGCATTTACATAAAAATATAATCCTAGACTAGTAGTTAACAAATTTACCATAGTCCATTGTGTGGCTTGCATTTTCTGATAGAATTTGTTGTAGTTTGGGAATAAATGTTGAGCATGCCTATCGTGGAGTGCACTTGGGCGGTTTATTTAAGTAAATATTTATTACAAAACTTGCTCGAGGTAAAAAAAACGAAAATGCAGGGAAGTTAACTATTGTAAAACGCCTGATGCTGTGGTATAATTATAACAATATGTAAAGCACAGGGACGGAAAATTATGCAAAAGAAAAACTATGAATTGAATAGCATTGATTTCTTGAACGCAACATTAGATGAAATTTATTATCGTAAAAAGCATTATGTAAAAGGTAAAGATCTTTTAGAGTTCAAAAGTATGTTGGCCGGTTATTTTGCGCAGGTAGAGCGAATCTTTCGTTGTGTATACTATTCCAATATTAGTTTAGACATAAAAGAAATAGATTTGGATTTATTCAAAAGGCAGTTTCCGTTTATTTATGATACATATTACGGGAATACGTATGCGAAAATAACGGATGAAGAAGAATCTTCCGAAGTAGATGGTGTCGAGTATTATACATGGATATTAGAACAGTTGCGAAATATTAACTTGCACGCCGTTATTTCCACTCCTATTTCAAAAATTTTTAGAATTTCTTCAAAGTTCATGGACGTTCTACCGAAATTTTCGGAGAAAGTGCTTTATATAAAAGACGGTGTATTAACAGTGGCCGGCATGATGGGCTTGTTATTGCCCGTATTGCGTCCAGATAAGGGTGCGCATTTACTTGGGTATATTTTTCACCAGTGGAGCAACGTTTTGTGGGAAGAAGCGTTCGAAGAAAGCTTTTCGCAAAAAGACGTGCTTTGGGAAAAGTTGCAGGGTATTTATAAAACAGATTACGAAGTAGCAATTCGTTCTAAAGAACAAGGAGCAGATCTACTTTCTTCTATATTTGGACGAGAAAAAAATCGATTGCAGTTGTCACTGGTGGGGGATACAATTCGCTTTGTATGGGATTGTTCTCAAACTATGAAAATGACGAACCTTCAAGTGTCTGGATGCTGTAAAGAATATGCCAACGAAACGTTATTATCCATTGATATGGGGAGCAACGTGGGTGTTTATTTTTCGGAGAACTATACGTTGCATATTCGTAATGTGAAAAAATTTGAAGAGTTTTGTAAAACCGTGCCTTCATTTATGGCTGTTGCGTACTTGTATCACAATCAAATAACGGTTTTTGATGAGACAACGATAGAAAACATTGGTGCATTTTACGTAGAAAAATTAAATTACCCGAAGTTTTATGTAGATAAGAATATTCCGATTTTATGTTATGGTAGCAAAAACGCCGACATACGAGAAATAAATAAGGCAATTAGCGCTAATCTTCTGAAACTGTTTCTAGATTTTGAAGAGGCGATTGTTTTTCGTAAGGAGATTATGGTGTTTGGGGCGTACTCTAAGTTTGCGTCTATAATGAAAAAATTCAACGTGCCATCTGTTTTAATGGATAAAATGGTGATTTGCCGTAATTTTTGTTCTCACGGATGGTTACTAGATGAGCATTATTGCAGTAATACGGGGCAGTTTTTTAAGATAACGTTATCGTTTATTATAGAAACAATAAGCGAATTGATAGAATTTTTGCAAAATGCTGGGGAAACGGAAGCTGCACGTTGGCTACAGTGGGATTTGGAAGAGTATGTTTTGAATAGCTTGATCGGTATAAAATATAAAAGAATATTTGAGCGTTCTATAAAATTGTTTCATTCTAAAGGCGATTGGGTGGCTAAAAATTGCGAGGCTATTAAAAAGAGTCTCAAGGCGGTAGAAAATTCTTGTATCCCCTCGCGTGTGGAAAGTATGCTGATACACAAGATGAAAAGAAAATTTTCCTTTCATTTGTCGCCAAAACTAGTGGAACTACCAGATAATTGTTTTAAGTTTAATCAACTAATTTTATGTAGACTTTATGGTGGAGAGCTTGAGATTAGGGGCGAGAGAACAGGTGTAGACATTTTAGAGTTTTTTAAAACGCCCGAAACAAAATGGAGATTGTTTACAAAGAATGGAAAAAATGTGCAACTACAATTGATTGAGGAAAAGAGAGAAGGTGTTCTTTGTATACAATCGTATAAAATACAAGAATCGTAAAAGTGTGTGTTAAAAAATTGTAGGAAAGCAATTGTCTGGAAATGGCTATTAGTTACAAAGAAAATTATTGAAGCTTTTGATTGATGGGGACATGAAAAATCAATATCTTATCAAATATGCTGAAATAACGCAATGCGCAGTGCCACTTACATTGTAGAAGAATCTAAGCTTCCCACCTTTTACACCTCGTGTTGACTATGCTAGCCTATACATAATTATAGAGAAATACTATGGAGAAAAATTTGTTTAACTTTTTAAATTCAATAGACTATAAACTATACGAACGGTATCTAACCTTGGAAAGAAATATCAAAGCCCGTAGCAATTCGTTCTACGACGCCTATCTTGATTTGCAAGAACAATTTGTCAAGCATGTTTTGGTGGAGCAAGATTTTGAGATAAAGGCTCAAGAAACCTGTGGTGCAATCCTTCGCAAGGCAGAGGTGAAGGCTTACTTTATGGAAACCTTGCAAATCGACGAATACACCTACAACAAGATGCAGGACTATACACTCAAAGTTAATGCTCACAAGCACAAGGGGGAAAAGACAGTTCAGATAGAAACGATTGTCAACTATCTACGCGTATTCTATAATGCGGCCTCGGCATATGCAAACAGCAAGGCTATGGATGTAGATGGATTTGATGCAAGCTACTATATATCCATTTTCGGTATCTTTGAAAAGGAAAACTCAGCGCTTAGATGTGAGATGCAACTGTTAAAGGAAGAGCTTTCCACTTCGGTAGAGGAGGGCAAGCTGAAGGATAGCGATATTGCAACGTATCAAGGTTTGCTTTCTCAATCAGAGCTTGATAAATTGTCTTTGGAGGAACAAAATGCCGAGCTTCATAAGCAAATCAGTAAGTTAAAGGATATCAAGCTTTCTTCGATGGAGGACAAGCTTAACCGCACTATTGAAATGCTTCTTGCTTTGCAAGAGTCCGTAGTTGAAAATCGTGCAATTTCCTATGCGGTAGGCGATACCATTTGTGGAAGCGAGAGGTTCAAGGCATACGTTGAGAAGGCGAAGGAGGGCATAAACAATGGATGATACTAAAAACGTTTATGAGCAGCTTGAAGAATTAAAAGAAAAGCTTAACGAAGCTAACAAGCCGCGTACTCTTGTTGAACAGTTGGCGAACGACGATCCGGCGGTGATTGAGTTTGTGAAAACCGCAAAGCGAGTTTGGAGATATCGCGGAGATAAAAGCGAGTTAAAACGAAGAAATAAGAAAAAACAGCAGCGCAGTATTACTGCATTCTTTTTGCTTGCGATATATCTTATCATTCCGTTCTTATTTGTAACAAAGCCATTGGGATGGGTTTTGCCGATATTTAGTTGCATTACTTGTATTGGACAGGCGATTTTGCAGGTTTTGAAAATGAAGCCAAGCGAATATGAATTGCA
>JAFVYC010000002.1 GCA_017500855.1 Clostridia bacterium
ACCGTCAATTTCGTTGTAGCTGGGGTAGTTTTCCACCTTGCCAATGGTTGCAACAAGTCCACCCAATCCAAATTGGTCGAACAACGTCACTTCGGCATTGGCACGCAATGCGTACAGCGCTGCAGAAAGGCCTGCCACTCCACCACCGATAATTGCAATTTTTTTCATGTTTTCTCCTTGTGCGCCATTGTAGCACTTTGTGTGTGGCGCAAGATGTTGAATTTTGTCTAAACGTAACTTTTTTGGTAGACAATTTTTGTGACTAGATTGTACCACAAACAAAGCAAATTGTAAACCCCCTTTTTGATTGTTTTTGCCTTCGAGTTTTGTTGCTGATTTTTGCAATTGCAATTTGCTGTTTTTTTTGATTGCAAAGTTAGGTTGCTTGCCTTTGCACACTGTTTCTTCATCTTTGCCCCAAAAAGAAAGTCCGACAAAAACTGTCGGACCAAAGAAATTATGTTTCTTGTTTAACCTACACGGAAACTTTTTTCACAACAAGGTAGGTGTTGGTGCCTGTGGACGGTGTCAGCGAGGTTGCCGAAGTGGAACTTGCCGAAAGTGTTAGCACGTCGCCATCGGCAAGAGTTGCAAGAGTTGTGCCAACCACGGAATTTTGTTCCGTTGCCGTCCAAGTGCTTGTGCGAACTGTGGATGGCAATGCCGTGCCGTTTTGCTCCACTTGAATTGTGACGTCGCCCGTTGTATCCACAGAGCCATCAACCAAGTAGTCAATTTGGTAGGTGCCTGCCGTGCCAACAACAACGCTGTTTGCGCCGTAGGTTACGTTTTGGGTGGGCAAAGTGGTTGCAAGGGGCAAATCCACGCCGGTTGTGGAAAGCGCCGTTTCTGCCGTTGCCACCGAGTACAATCCACCAAACGACGGTTCGAAGGACGTTCCCGGAATGCCCTGTGGACCTTGGGGGCCAACCGGACCTTGTGGACCAACCGGACCTTGTGGACCTGTTGCGCCAACTGGACCTTGTGGGCCTGTTGCGCCTACCGGACCTTGGGGACCTGTTGCGCCTGTTGCACCAGTCGCACCTGTTGCACCAGTTGGTCCCGGAATACCTTGGGGACCTTGTGGGCCCGTTGCGCCTTGTGGGCCTTCGGGACCGGGGATACCTTGCGCTCCCGTGAAACCACGAGGGCCACGCAATCCACCACGTTCAATAACGTAGTAGTTGTTGCCACCACATTGACGTTGGCAATTGTTTTGTCTTGGGTACACGTAGCCGTTAGAGCCGTTGCAACAAAACATTGTTTTTTCCTCCTAGAAGTAAATTTGGAACTGCGTCCTGTACATCCTACGCAAACGGCAAAAAAATTGCTACAAATTGCCGAAACCTTTTGCAAAGTAGTTGACAAAAGGTTGCAACGGGCATATAATGTGTACAGTTGAGCAATTGTTCAACTGTTTGAAAGGAGGGCGCAATGAGCACATCGAACAAACAATGGAAACAACAACCAATTTTGTGTTGCCAACACCAATGCGTGCACACCGAGGCAGTAGAAAAGGCGCAACTTGCCATGCCGGACATCGACACGTTGTACGACGTTGCGGAACTGTTCAAAGTTTTTGGCGACAGCACCCGAATTCGCATTTTGTCGGCGTTGCTTGGGCAAGAACTTTGCGTGTGCGATTTGTGCAGTTTGCTAGACATGACCAAGTCGGCAATTTCCCACCAGTTGCGAATTTTGCGCCAAACCAAACTTGTGAAGAACCGCCGAAGTGGCAAGGAAGTTTACTACAGTTTGGACGACGACCACGTTGCAACCATCATCAGCATTGCAATTGAACACACAAAGGAGTAGGCCATGAAAAAAGTGATACCAATGGAAAACTTAGACTGCGCACATTGCGCATTGAAAATGGAAGAAGCCATCAAAAAAATTGACGGCGTCAAGGCTTGCACGGTAAACTTCATGCTTCAACGCATGATTTTGGAAACGGAAGAAGGTTGCTTCAAGCAAGTGTTGGGCCAAGCCAAAAAAGCCGTGAAGCGTGTGAACCCAAGCACCGATTTGAAACTGTAGGCCAACTTTTACTGCCATTTTTCCACACACGTGGTGGCAGTTTTGCAATTTTTTCTACTATGACAAAAAATCAAAAACACCTTGCCCGAATTGTTGCAACGGCAATTTTGTACGGCATTTTGCTTGTAGTTTCCCACCTTGTGGCGCTTCCACAACCGTTGGAACTTGGCTTGTACGTTGCAGTTTTTCTTGTTATTTCCTACGACATTTTGTGGCGTGCTTGCCAAAACATTCGCTACGGACAGTTGTTCGACGAAAACTTTTTGATGACGATTGCCACCATTGGCGCATTTTTCATTGGGGAGTACCACGACGCAGTTGCCGTGATGCTGTTGTACCAAATTGGCGAACTTTTTCAGCACTACGCCGTTGGCAAAAGCCGAAAAGACATTGCCAAACTGATGGACATTCGCTCCGAAGAAGCAACCTTGCTTGTGGACGGGCAAGAAACAATTGTGCATCCGTTGGAAGTGGAAATTGGCCAAACCATCGTTGTGCGTGCAGGGGAGCGAATTCCGTTGGACGGCATTGTTCAAAAAGGCGCTTGCAACTTGGACACACGCAGTATCACAGGGGAAAGTTTGCCACAAAAAGTGACGGAAGGCCAACAAGTGTTGTCCGGTTGCATCAACTTGGACGGCTTGCTGTACGTTACCACCACCAGCGACTACGACAACAGCACCGTTGGCAAAGTTATGCAACTTGTGGAAAACGCATCGTCGCAAAAGGCGCCTGCGGAAAAATTTATTAGCAAATTTAGCAAGTACTACACGCCAATTGTTGTTGTGTTGGCGCTTGTTCTTGGCGTTGTTCCGCCAATTTTTGATGGACAATGGGCAATTTGGTTGAAGCGAGCAATGATGTTTTTGTTTGTTTCCTGCCCGTGTGCGTTGGTAATTTCCGTGCCAATGAGTTTTTTTGGGGGCATTGCCGCAGCAAGCAAGCGTGGAATTTTGGTAAAAGGTGGCAACTACTTGCAACAACTTTGCAGTGTAGACACCTTCGCCATCGACAAAACCGGCACCCTTACCAAAGGCAACTTCGAAGTTGTGGACGTTGTTCCACAGCAAAACAGGCAACAAATTTTGCAAAC
>JAFVYC010000028.1 GCA_017500855.1 Clostridia bacterium
AGCAGGCGTGAAAGAAGGACACTTGTTCCCTCACTTCTACAGTGTAGGTTTGAACGGTAACCTCACAGGAACGTTCGAAAACGGCCAAACAATTACACTTGGCAACAAAACATTCACAATTCAAGAAGCATACGGCATGCCTACATTGAAGGTTGAAGTTACTGCTCCTGCACACGAATGCGAAAGCAAGTGCCCAGAATGCGGACTTTGCCTTGATGCAGAATGCACCGAAGAAGCTTGCGCTAACAAGTGCCAAGGTCACCACGTTTGTGAAAGCATTTGTCCAGAATGTGGACTTTGCTTGGATGCAGAATGCACAGACCCTGCTTGCGCTAACAAGTGCCAAGGTCACCACAAGTGCGAAAGCATTTGCCCACTTTGCGGTGGATGTCTCGACAGCGAATGCACAGACTCTGCTTGCGCTAACAAGTGCCAAGGCGGACACGTTGATGCAGACGTTGTTGAATACACAAGCGTAACAATTGCTGTAGAAGACGGCAAACTTCTCCTTGTTTACTCCGGTAACTACGGCGCAGACTTTGCTCAACTTGCAACTCTTGAAGAAAGATTTGCATCCGACTTTGCTCGTCCTGCTTCCGGCGACAACAATGCAAACAGCTTGCAACGTTTGAACGGCGACTGGAAGTACGTTTGGGAAGCAATCGACAAGGAAGGCACCAAGCACTACACAGTAGTTGCAGAAGGTGGCAAATTCCAAGTTAAGTGCGACATTTCAAGTATCCTTTTCAAATCAACTGATATCTTGTACGGTCACTTCCTTGGCGAAAACATGGCTGTTCCTTTCGTGGAAGCAACAGTTGAACTCAACGGACTTGAAGTAAGAATTGGCGCTGCTAACAGCGACTGCCCAAGCTGGATGTCCGGTTTGTCCGTTATCTACGCTAAGTCCATTGGCACAGCAACAGTAACAAACGTTCACCTTGAAGCAATCGAAGGCAAGGCATACTACATTGTTGAAGGTACTTTCGAAAACTACACACAATCTGCTGTTGAAGCATTCCGCTTCGACCTTGAAGTAGGTGGCGTGGACGCCGTAGCAGGCCTTTGCAAAGCAACCTACAATGAAGATGGAACATTCAAAGTTGTTGCCGACATCTCCGGTGTTACACCAGACGGCGCACTGTTGTATCCTCACCTCTACACAGGCTTCACAATGCAAGACGTAATTGGTGGCGTTGAAGGCGAAACAATCACAGTTGGTGGCAAAATCTACACAATCACTATCAAATGGGATATGCCTGTTTTGATTGTTACCGAAGCACCACACGCTTGCGAAAGCATTTGCCCAGAATGCGGACTTTGCCTTGATGCAGAATGTGCAGAAGAAGTTTGCGCAGAAAAGTGCCAAGGCCACGTTATCACATCCATCGAAGAAGCTCTTGCAGCAGAAGATGGTGTTGCAGTTGAACTTGTTGGTACTGTAACAGGTCACAACAATTACAAGAGCAACTTCTACATCCAAGACGAAGCTGGCAAAGAAATCTACGTTTACTACGCAACATCCGATGTTAACATTGGTGACGTTGTAAAAGTAGTTGGTGTTGTTGGTTCCTACAACGGCGCAAAACAAATTGCAAAAGGTTCTACAGTAACAGTTGTTACTGCACACGAATGTGCAAACAAGTGCCCAGAATGTGGTGGTTGTCTTGATGCAGAATGTTCCGCAACAGTTTGTGAAACAAAGTGTGCAGGACACGAAGCAGGTAGCGCAACAGCAACCCTTTCCTTCTCTGACAAAGCTAACCGCACAACATTCACAACTTCCCAACAAGTTTGGCAGCAAGATGGAATTGTTCTTACAAACGACAAGGCTTCAAGCACATCAAATGTTGCGGATTACTCAAATCCTGCTCGTTTCTACAAGAGCTCTAAGATCACAATTACAGCTCCAGGCGCAATTACAAAAATTGTGTTTGACTGCAACAGCAGCAGCTATGCAACAGCATTGAAAAGTAGTATTGGAACAGTTGCAGGTGCAACAGTTACAGTAAGCTCCGACAAGGTTACGGTTGAATTTACAGAGGCTGTTGATAGTTTTGTAATTGCAAGTCTTAGCGGTGGACAAGTTCGTATGGACGGTTTGACTGTTGTGTACGAACCAGCAGCTTAAGCTCACGAATGAGAAACAAAGTGCTTGGACACAGTTTCTAATTTGACGCATAAAACAAAATCAGTAACAAAATTGGGATGGGCATTTGCCCATCCCTTTTTTGCGCTTTGCAAACTTGGTGAACGTCCATGCCAAAATAATTGGCAGGGGTAGACTTTTTCAATTGGCAAGTGTGGCTTGGCGTACTCAAACCAACGCCACAATGCAAAAGTCGCACAAAAAACCAGCCTTTCAAAATTGCTGTTCAAACAAAAAAAATTGGCAAGCAACAAAAGCGCAAAACAGCGCCGTTGATGTTTGTTGTTGAAAACTTTGCCGTTTGCAAACAAAAAAAAACACCGCTAATTTGCGGTGTTTTGCATTTTTATTGCCACACGTGTTGGCGTTTTTCTACTTTTTGCCTTGCAAGTGTTGTAGTTTTTTGAAGGCTGTTCCACTGCAACGGTTGGTAGTTAGTGGTGTGATTGTGATGTAGCCATCAATTGTGGCGTCTGTGTCCAACGTGATGTCGTGCACGTTTTCGTGGATGCAGTAGCCCTGTTGCTTGTACACGCCCCCACCAACGTGTGTGAACATGTCGGTAAAGTAGGGGCCACCCATTTTTGTCACAACAATTTGTTCTTTGGAATTTTTGGGGATGTTGACGTTGTAGATGTCGGCAATGTCCAACAGTTTGTGTTGTTGGAAAAAGTCCCAAATTCTGTCCATTTGTTGCATTGCGTGGTCGAAGTTGCCCTCCTCGGTGGAAAATGCAATGCCTTTGATGCCTCTGAGTTTTGCTTCGAAAATGCAAGCGCAAGTTCCGCTGTACAAAATGTCTTCGCCCATGTTGAGCCCGTTGTTGATGCCGGAAATAACCAGGTCGTAGGTTTGTTTGAGGCCTAGCGTTGCCAAGCGCACGCAGTCCACGGGGGTGCTGTCCACAACGTAGGTTGTTGCGCCTTCAAATTGGTTGGTTTGTTCAACAACAAATGGCGTGTGAATTTCTATTGCGTGGCTTTGCCCGCTTTGTTGGTGTTTTGGCACGGCAACGGTCACTTCCCCGTGCTTTCTTGCCCACTCAACAAGATGTGGCAAAACGGGCGAATTGATGCTGTCGTCGTTTGTGATCAAAATTCTCATAGCCAACCCTCGTGTGTTTCTTTGTAGTTTTTCACCATTGCGTCAGCATCGGCAACCAACTTTTTGATTTGACTTTTGCTTGTCAAGGTTGCGCCACAGGTGCATTCGTGACCACCCCCGCCGTACTTTTCGGCAAGTTCGTTGATGTACATAAAACGGCTACGCAAACGCACACGAATTGTGCCGTCGTCGCTGTCGATAAAGGCAATCCAAGCAATGCAACCCTTGATGGAATTCATTGCCGAAACGGCTTCGCTTGCTTGCTCGTTGGTCAAGCCAAACTTTTCCTTCATTGCCTTGTCTACGTGCAAATATGCCACCCCGTGTTCCGTTATTTTCATCTTTTTGTACAGGTGCGCTTGGAATTTGTAGTAGTCGAAATCCACCAAGTACAAGTTTGCAAAAATGTAGTCGGTGTTGATTTTTTGGTCCAAAAACATCGAAGCAAGGCGAAGTGTTTCCCCCGTTACAGTTTCGTAGCGGAAACGGCCGGAGTCGGTCACCATGCCTGTGTAGATGAAGGTTGCGGCACGTTGGTTAAGCACAAGTCTGTCCTTGAACGTGTTGTAGAAATCGGCAATCATTTCGCATGTCGAGGAACGCCAACTTTCCACCCAGGAAATGTCGCCGTAGTGGCTGATGTCGATGTGGTGGTCAATTTTGACAAGTTTTTTTGCCAAGCGAATTTTGCTGTTGGAAATTCTGTCCATGTTTGCTGTGTCGGTGACAATTGCCAGCGCATTTTGGTACACGTCGTCGGCAATTTCATCGTGGTTGGCATTCAAAAACGCAAGGTAGTCGCTTGTGTCTTCGTTGACAACGTACACCTTTTTGTGTGGCCACGTTGCCTTGATAAGTTCCGCAAGACCGTTGGACGAGCCAATTGCGTCGCCGTCCGGGCGCTTGTGGCGGGAAATAACAATGGTGTCGTTTTGTTCTATTTCTTCAAAAATTTGTTGTTTAAGTTGCAAACTCATGTTGTCCTCCTGTAGATGTCATTGTGTTGCAAGCAAGTCTAAATCGGCAAGCATTTGCATTGCAACTTGCTTGTTGGGCACGGTTGCGCCACTTGCTTTCAAGTGTCCGCCCCCGCCGTACTTCACGGCAATTTGGTTGATGTTGTGGCGTTTGGAACGCAATTCGCACAACACGCCCTGGTCGGTTTCGGTAAAGTTGACCCAAATTCCCACGCCCTTTATTTCCGACATGGTGCCAACCATCCCACGGGAAATTGTGAAACTGTCTACCTCGTAGGAAAGGAAAGTATTTTTGTCGGTGTAGATGTAGGCAACGTTGTTGGGTGTAAGTTGAATGTTCAACGTGCATTTTGCACGCAATTGCATCATTTGCAAACTGTCGGAGTACAAGTTGATGTACACGTCCGTCATGTCGAACGGTTGCTTCATCAAGAAGGATGCCAACGCAAACGTTCTGCTGGTGGTGCTGTCGAACCTGAACCTACCGGAATCGGTAACCATGCCTGTGTACAGCGATTTTGCCGCCAAAACGGGCACTTCAAGGTTGTTTTGCATTGCAAAGTCGGCAATCAGCCCACAACAGCTTTCGTAGGTGGTGTCTACCACTTCGTGTTGGCAAATTTGCTCAACAAACATGTGGTGGTCGAAGCGAACCGTGCGTTTTGCCAAGGCGTAGTTGCCGTTGGAAATGAGGTGCTTTGCCGAGGTGTCCAGCACAATTGCAAGCGCATCGGTGTAGGTTTCTTGTGGTACATCGTCCATTTCGGCGCCTTCCATAAAGGCGTAGCGTTGCGACATGTCCCCAACCATAAAAACCTTTTTGTGCGGGAAATTTGCTTTGATGATGTGGTACAAACCAATTTGGCTACCAAGTGCATCTCCGTCGGGATTGCTGTGGCGGTGAATAATTATTGTGTCAAAACTTTCAATTTCTCGTAGCGCTTGTTGCACGTGCATTTTCTCCTTTTTGTGTTTTGCAAGGATTTTCCCCTTGACAGTATATTGTACCACAAAATGGTGGTGCAAGTCAACAGGCAAACGAAAATTGCCACCGTCAATTGTGATTTTTGCATTGTTGCAATCAGCCAAAATTTGCAAGCAGTTTTGCCGTCGCACAGCCTTGCATTTTCTTGACTTTGCAAACAGCCCAAAACCCTGCCTTTGCACGTGGTTGGCACAGGCATTTGGTTTTGTTTTGGCAAGCACGCACCAAGTGTTTGCCACACGAAGAACGACGGATGGAAAGCGCACACGTTGCAGGCGTTGTGTTGGTTGCATTTCTTGCTCGAATTTGTCGTTTTTCCACACCCGTGTGCGTGTTTTTGGCAGTCAAAAGTATAATTTTTCTACCAAAAACATCATTTTTGCAAACAAAGCCCTTGTTTCTTTGACAACGGCGCAAATTTGGAGTAAGATAGTAGTTGCAAAAGGTTGTAACTAGCAACGTGACTTTTTGCTGGGTTTTGTTGCGTTCTGCGCAAACAAATCCAAAGGGTTTTCCCAAAACACAACCAGTCTTTTGTGCAAAAAATTTGCGCAATTTAATTTCAGTTTATTATTGCATGCTACAATGGTGCAGAAAACAGTCAAACGGGCTTTTGAGGTTGGCAAAAAGGAGGAAAACTATGTTTCGTATTCTTGTTGTAGACGACGACAAAAACACTCGCTACTACATCAAAGAAGCATTGGAGTGGGAGCGCTACAAGGTCTTTTGCGCCTCCAACGGCGAAGAAGCGTTGGAAGTGTACGAAAGGGAATTTATTGATCTTGTCATTGTGGACATCATGATGCCCAAAATGGACGGCTACGAATTGACACGCCAACTAAGGGCAACCAACAAAGATTTGCTTGTGTTGATGATTTCGGCAAAACAACTGCCGGAGGACAGGAAGAAGGGCTTCAAAGCCGGCATCGACGACTACATGTCCAAACCCATCGACACTGAAGAATTGCTTTTGCACATCAAAGCACTGCTTGGCCGTGGCAAAATTGCCAGTCAACGCCAAATTGTTGTTGGCGACGTGGTGTTGGACTACGACTCTTTCACAGTCACAGGTCACGGCACAACGCAAGAGTTGCCCCAAAAGGAATTTTTGCTGTTGTACAAATTGCTTGCAACTCCCAACAAGATTTTCACAAAAATCCAACTGATGGACGAAATTTGGGGCGTAGATTGCGACACGGGGTGGGAAACCGTCACCGTGCACGTGGGCAGGCTTCGCAAACGTTTTGAAGGTTGGCAAGAGTTTGCCATCGAAAACATCCGTGGTTTGGGCTACAAGGCGGTGATCAAGCAATGATTGCCAACCGACAACGTGCCTACCGCATTGCGCAACTACGTATGCGCAGATTTTTCATCGTTTTCGTTGCGCTCATCATTGTTTTTGCGCTGTTTTTGACGGTGCTTATTGGCTTTGCGCTCAACAAACTTGGTTTGTACAACAAAGTTGTCATTTTGTCGTCCTGGGTGACGGTTTCCGTGCAACTGATTTTGATTTCCACAATCATTGGCTCGATTTTGACAACTTTGACCAGCAAAATGATGTTCAAACCCGTCAACGTGGTGCTTAGTGGCATCGAAAAACTAAGCAAAGGTCAGTACCAAACACGCATCGACTTGGAAGACAGCAAGTACCTTTCCACAATTGCCGACGGCTTGAACGGCCTTGCGCAAGAACTGGAAAACGTGGAGATTTTGCGTAGCGACTTCATCAACAACTTTTCCCACGAGTTCAAAACACCCATCGTTTCCATCAAGGGGCTCATTTCGTTGCTAAAACGCCCCGACATTTCCGACGAAAAACGGCAAGAGTACATTGCCATCATCGAGGACGAACTCAACAGACTCAGCATGCTAACCACAAACGTTTTGAACCTTTCCAAGTTGGAAATGCAAAACATCTTGACGGACGTTGGGCAGTTCAACCTTTCCGAACAAATTCGCACCTGTGTGCTTATGTTGGAAAAACGTTGGACGGAAAAAGCGTTGGACGTTGCCATCGACGGCGAAGAAACAATGTTTTTTGGCAACGAAGACATGCTAAAACAAGTGTGGATCAACCTACTGGACAACGCCATCAAGTTTGCTTCCGACAACGGCAAACTCAAGGTGGAAATTGCGTCCCAAGGCAACGACGTGGTTGTGTCCGTTGCAAACACGGGGCAGGAAATTTCCCCCGAACACAAAGAAAAAATCTTCAACAAATTCTACCAAGCCGACACCTCCCACACCAAAAGTGGCAACGGCATTGGTTTGTCAATTGTAAAACGCATTGTAGACTTGCACAACGGCAGTATTGCGGTAGACAGGAAGGACGACATGACTGTTTTTTCCGTAACTTTGCCCAAAGTTGTGCAATAAAAATCGAAAGTCGCCCAAAAAATGAAATTTGTGCGGCTTTTATTTTGCTTTTTAAGTCAAACTAATTGCGTTCAATGGGTGTTTTGTGGTATAATATGCCCATGGAGGTATATTACCAATGATTAATTACTATATTTTGTATAATCCATTGTCCCACAGCGGAACAGGCATTGCCGAAGCAGACATGTTGCAAAAGCAACTTGGCGACAGAATTGCACGTGTAGACGTCACCAAGGTAGACGACTACAAGGAATTTTTGCAAAGCTTGGACAAGGACGGCAAAATTATCGTTTGCGGTGGCGACGGAACGCTCAACCACTTTGCAAACCACGTGGACGGCTTGGACGTTCAACACCAAGTATTCTTCTACCCGGGTGGCACGGGAAACGACTTTTTCCGTGATATTACCGACTCTAAAGAGCCACGCCTTGTAGAAGTTACGCAGTACATCAAAAACCTGCCCACAGTCTACTTCAACGGCCAACAACGCAAGTTTATCAACGGCATTGGCATTGGCTTTGACGGTTGGGTGTGCGACGCAGTAAACAACAAAAAAGTAAACAACAAAAAAGGCAACTACACATTGGAAGCAGTGCGTGGTTTGCTTGGCGCCTACAAGCCTTGTGGCGCAACAATCATCATCGACGGCAAGGAATATCGCTACGAAAAAGTTTGGCTTGCCCCCACAATGAAGGGCAGGTACCTTGGCGGTGGCATGATGCTTACTCCCAACCAAGACCGAAAAAGTAGCAAAGTGACATTCATGATGTTCCACGACTCCAACAGATTGCAAACAATGTTGGCATTTTTGAAGGTGTTCAAGGGCAAGCACGTGGGAGATCCACACGCATTCTTTGCAGAATGCAACGAAGTGACTGTCAAGTACGACAGAAGTTCCACAATTCAAATTGATGGAGAAACTTTCCACGACGTAACGGAGTACACTGTCAAGATGTAGGATTGTTGTAGTTTGCGCAAGGCCACCCAAGTTGCTGGTGTTGTGTGTGGCAAGAGTTGTGCAAACGGTTTTGTTCAGACTATCACAATTTTAGAGGAGTGTATACAAAAATGACTTACCACAGTCAAAACAAAGAGGAAGTTTTGCAAAGTTTGCAAAGCAGTCAAACTCACGGGCTAACCTCCCAACAGGTTGCAGAGCGTCAACAACAGTATGGCGCAAACAAACTAAACGAAAAAAAGAAAAAGACGTTTTTGCAACGTTTTTTGGCGCAGTTCAAGGATGCAATGATTCTCATCCTTATTGCGGCAGCCATCATTTCCTTTGTGGTTGCTTGCGTGGAAGGGGAACCGAAAGAGTTCTTTGAACCGGTGCTTATTTTGCTTATTGTTTTCATCAACGCTTTCATGGGCGTGATGCAGGAAAGCAAGGCGGAAAAAGCGCTAGACGCACTAAAAAACATGTCTGCTCCCCTTGCAAAGGTGCTTCGAGATGGCAAAGAGGACGTTATTGACGCTTCCTTGCTTGTTCCGGGCGACATCATCAAGTTGGAAGCAGGCGACTTCATTCCTGCCGATGCAAGGCTGATTTCCAGCACAAGTTTGAAGTGCGAAGAATCGGCGTTGACGGGCGAATCCGTTCCGTCGGAAAAGTTTGCCGACAGCACCGTTGCGGAAAACGCACCTTTGGGCGACAGGGAAAACATGGTGTACTCCGGTTGTAGCGTTGCCTACGGCACGGCGTTTGCCGTTGTCACAGCAACGGGAATGAACACCGAAATGGGCAAAATTGCCAACCTTTTGGACCAAGAAGAGGAAACTCAAACTCCGTTGCAACAAAAGTTGGCGCAACTTGGCAAGTACTTGGGCATTCTTGCGCTTGTGGCTTGCGCAATCATTTTCGTTGTTGGCGTTGCCAACCAACTGAAAATCATGGAAGTGTTCATGACGGCAGTTTCCTTGGCAGTTTCGGCAATTCCCGAAGGGCTTCCTGCAATTGTCACAATCGTGTTGTCCATTGGCGTTCAACGCATGGTAAAGCGCAATGCTATCATTCGCAAATTGCCTGCAGTAGAAACTTTGGGTAGCGCATCGGTTATTTGTTCCGACAAAACCGGCACGTTGACACAAAACAGAATGACGCTTGTCAAGGCGTTTGTCGACGGTCAGCAAGACGTGGAAGCAATTGGCAAAAACAACACCCCTGCCGTGCAAAAACTGCTTACCTACGGTACGTTGTGTAGCGATGGCACAGTTGTGTTTAGCGACGGCAAGGAACAACACATTGGCGACCCAACGGAAACTGCAATTGTTGTTGCAGCGCACAAAAACGGTTTGGAAAAGGATGCTTTGAACGCTTCCTACCCACGTTTGGGTGGCATTCCGTTCGACTCCGACCGCAAGTTGATGACAACAATTCACAACATCGACGGCAAGTTAGTTGCCATTGTCAAGGGCGCATTCGACGTGATGAAAGACCGTTGCATCCAAGGCGACTTCGACAAAGCAACACAAATCAACGAACAAATGTCTACGGAAGCATTGCGTGTGCTTGCCGTTGGCTACAAACTTCTTGAACAAATGCCAACGGAAGTTTCTTCCGAAACGGTAGAAAAAGACCTTGTTTTCATGGGCCTTGTTGGCATGATCGATCCCCCACGTGAGGACGCAAAACAAGCCGTTGCAATTTGCAAAAAAGCAGGTATCAAGGCTGTGATGATCACGGGCGACCACATCACAACGGCAACTGCAATTGCAAAGCAACTTGGCATTTTCTGCGATGGCGACCAAGCCATCACAGGTGCGGAATTGGATTTGATGACCGATTCCGAACTGGATCAACGTGTAGAAAACATTTCCGTGTACGCACGTGTTTCGCCGGAAAACAAAATTCGCATTGTCAAGGCATGGCAACGCAAGGGACAAATTGTTTCCATGACGGGCGACGGCGTAAACGACGCACCTGCTTTGAAAGCAGCCGACATTGGTTGCGCAATGGGTATCACAGGTACCGACGTTGCCAAGGGCGCTGCCGACATGACTTTGACAGACGACCGATTTTCCACAATTGTGGATGCCGTTCGTGAAGGACGTGGCATCTACTCCAACATCAAAAAAGTTGTTGGCTACCTGCTTGGCACAAACATTGGCGAAGTAATTTGCGTGTTTGTTTGCATGATTTTGTGGCACGTCAGCCCATTGATGTCCATGCAATTGTTGTGGATCAACCTTGTAACAGACAGTTTGCCCGCCATTGCGCTTGGCATGGAAGATGTGGAAGACGACATCATGGACAACAAACCAAGGGCAAAAACCGAAGGTTTGTTTGCGCACGGCTACGGATTGCGCATTGTTTTGCAAGGCGTTTTGTTTGGCGGTTTGGCAATTGCAGCCTACGTTTGCGGTGTGACCATGACCGGTGGCTCAATGGCAAATCTCACCGAAGAAAGCATGCACGCCGGCCAAACTTTGGCGTTCATGGTGCTTGGCTTGTCCCAAGTGGCGCACTCGTTCAACATGCGTTCCGAACGCTCGCTGTTTGCAATTGGTCCATTCTCCAACAAAAAACTCAACGGCGCAGCGCTTGTTTCCTTGGTGTTGACACTTGTTGTGATGCTCACACCAATCAACGGCATTTTTGGCTTGACCTACTTGCCACCGGAATGCTACCTTGTTGGCACGGGCCTTGTGCTTGCTCCCGTTTTGGTGATGGAAATTGTAAAATTGCTTGGTTTGACCAAAAATCACAAGTAAAAACAAAAGATTACAGGTATAATATGTATAATGGTGGGGCAAGGCTTTTCTTGCCCCTCAAAAGAGATGGAAAGTATGAAAAGTAAGATTTTTACAATACCTAACATACTGTCATTTTTCCGCATACTGCTCATCCCTGTGATTGTTCTTGCCTATTTCAATGGAAATGCAATTTGGGCATTTGTGCTTATTGGAATTTCCGGATTGACAGACATTGTGGATGGCTTTATTGCAAGAAAATTTAATATGACTAGTAAACTTGGCAAAATTCTTGACCCCATTGCCGACAAGCTCACCCAAATCACAGTTTTCGTGTGTTTGTGCTTTTCCAAACCGATAATGTGGCTTTTGGTGGGCATTTTGGTTGTAAAGGAACTTGCAATGGGCATTCAAGGCTACTTTGTGATGCGTCGCATCAAGGAGCCCTACAGCGCAAAGTGGTTTGGCAAGGTGTCTACCGTGCTGTTGTACGCAACAATGCTTTTGCACGTGGTGTGGGAACAAATTCCGTTTGTTGTCTCAGCGCTGACAGTTTCAACTTGCGTTTCCGTGTGCTTTTTGAGTTGGTTTTTGTATACGCACATGAATTTGAAAATTTTGAAAGATGCCAAAAAGGAGCAAAACCTTGACTAGATCCACAAAAATTGCAATTGGCGTTGTCAACGGTGTTGCAGTTGTGCTGATGGCGCTTTGCTTGATTTTCTTTCTCAACACAATGGAGTGGTACTTGCAAACTGCGTGCTACGTGCTTGTTGCCGTGTTTGGCGTGGGCGTGTACGTGCTTTTGGCGCTAGACAAGCAAACGCTTGCAAAGACTTGCTTTGTGTGCAACATGACGTTGTTTGTTGTGATGCTGTGCTTCTTTGTGCTCAACGTCACGGGGCTTTTTCAAAGTTTGGACGACATGGACAAAGTCAAGCAACTGATTTTGGACAGCGGTTCTTGGGGCTACGTGGTGTGTTTTGCAATCCAATTGTTGCAAGTTGTGGTGCTTCCTGCGCCCGGATGGGTGTTCTACTTGGCAACTACGGCTGTGTACGGGCCTTGGCAAGCCTTTTTGATTTGCTACGTTGCAACTGTTGTTGGCTCGCTAATTTCCTTTGCCATCGGCAGAATTTTTGGCAAAAAAGCCGTTGCTTGGTGCATTGGCAAGGAGCAAACGGAAAAGTACAGCACCATGATGGAAAAACACGGCAAGTTGCCGTTTGTGATGATGCAACTGTTGCCATTTTTCCCCGATGACATTTTGTGCATGGTCGCAGGGCTTTCCAACATGTCCTACAAGTTCTTTTTGCTTGTTATCGTGTTGGTGCGCCCAATCTACATTGCCCTTGTGTGCTTTTTGGGCACGGGGCAAATCATTCCGTTTTCCGGATGGGGCATTCCCGTGTGGATTGCAATTTTTGCCGTTGTGGCTGTGCTTTGCGTGTTGTACTTCAAGAACAAAAGCAAGGTGGACGCTTGGCTACACGACAAGTTTGGCATTGAACAGTAGCCAAAAACAAAAAAATTACGCAAACTTTGTGCAAAGTTTGCTTGAACTAATTTGAACAAGAAAGGAGAAAACAAATGCTAAAACGAACGGTGGTTGGCATTGTGATACTGTGTGTCGTTGCCGTATTTTTGATATTTGCACATTTGCCCTACGTGATGCTACCCGTAATGATGCTGTTTGCCGTGTGTGCGGTAAACGAAATCTACCGTGCGGCAGGGCTTCGCAAAAACAAAGTGTTTTTTGTGTTGTCGTTGGTGGTGGCAATGTGTTTGTGTTGGATGAGTTGGCTTTTGAAGGCATGGGAATTGCAATTTACCTACGCCGTGACAGTGCTTGTGCTGGGCGTTTCAATGTTCTCGCTGTTCATGGTCAAGGAACACAAAATTCAGCCCACACGCTTTGTTATCAGCGGAATAGCGTTGATAACGGTGTTGCTTATCACAAGCAACGTTGTGCTACTCAGTTTGGAAAACGGCGTGTTGTTTTTTGCGCTTTCCTTTGTGGCTTGCGCAGCAACGGACGTGTTTGCCTACCTTGTGGGTAGCAAGTTTGGAAAACACCAACTTGCGCCACATCTCAGCCCCAAAAAGACAATTGAAGGCGCAGTTGCCGGTCTTGTGCTGACTCCGTTGTTCGTGCTTGCAGTTGCATTTGTTTTGCAACTGTGCAACCTGTTCCACTTCAACTACTGGTTGCTTGCCGTGTACAGTTTGTTGCTTGCCGTTGGCGCAGAGTTTGGCGATTTGTCTATGTCTTCGCTAAAGCGCCTTTGCAACATCAAAGATTTTGGCAAACTGCTTCCCGGCCACGGGGGATTGTTGGACAGGTTCGACAGCCAAATTGTTTGCTCTGCCTACACGTTGGTTTTTGTGCTGATGTTTGGCAACCTCATCATTTTGTAGAAATTTCGCCAAGGAACAAATTTGTTTCTTGGCTTTCTTTTTGCCCAAAACCCAAGGGCGTGCGTGGAAAAAGTAATTGCTGTGCAAGTTGTAGTGTTTGTAAAAACAGCATTGGAGTGAAAACTAGCATCACGGTGTGTAAAAAAAACAATTGTTGTGTAAATCTACAGTGTTTTATTGTGTTTGCAAAACAGCATTGTATTTGACGTAACGGGCACCACGTGTGTGGAAAACATGGTTGTTGTAACGAACAAGGTAGCACAGCATTCTACCTTGTTTTCTTCTTGAAGAATGCCCACACGTGTGTGGAAAATGCGTTCAACAAACGTATGAAATTTACAAGCAGTTGCAAATTACATTGTCGTTTGCATCAAAACCCAAGGAGACGTGTGCTGAAAACAAGGTTTTGGTAATAGGAAACCCAGCAATTTAGCGTGATTTCTTTGATAAAAATTGGAAACTGCTAGCCACGTGTTTTCCATTTGACTGCCAAGCGCACCAAGGCAAATCAAAAATCATTTTGCAACAAAAAAAGCAAGAGTACAAGGGAACAATGCCCGTATTCTTGCTTCGTTTATTTTGTGTTCTTTTTGCAAAAACCCCACCACGTGGTGGGGTTTTTGCGTGTTGTTTTTGTAATTATTGTGTGGCAACTTTGCTTCAAAAAGCCTTTGAACTGGCAAATTTCCACCCCCCCCCGGGGCAACTAGTTGAATTGCTTTCGGTATTCCTTGGGTGTGGTGTTGTAGAGCCTACGGAACTGCCTGTTGAAGTAGGAAATGTTGTGGAAGCCCACTTGGTAGGCAATGGCGGAAACGTCGTTGTCCGTTTGCGCAAGCAGTTGACCTGCAACAACCATTCGGTAGTTGTTGGCGTAGTCCACGCAGGAAAGTCGTGTGAATTTTTTGAACAGTTTCATCAAGTAGAATTCGCTGTAGCCACAGTGATTTGCAAGTTTTTCGATGGTAATTTCCTTGTGGAACTGACTGCGCACAAATTCCAACGCACGTTTGACTGTGTAGCAACGTTTTTCCTCTGCCGTGTTGGACATGGCGTTGAGCATGCGGTTTGAGTACAGCAAGTAGAACACTTGGTACAGGTTGGATTTGATGTCAAGTTCGGCGCCGTCTTGTTGAGGGTCGCAACCAAACAACTTGTCGAAGCAGTTTTCAAATTGTTCAAACCACGTTTCTTGGTTGGAAATTTTGCAAGGCACCGAGTGCTTTTCGTTGAGCAACGGAGCAAAGTATTTCAAAGAACTGTCGCCCTGTTGGTTTCCAAGCAGTCGCAAGTTGAACACAATTGCTTGAATTTGCACGTCACTTCCCGAATGGCAAAAACTGTGCATTGCAAACGGGCGCAAAAAGAAAATGTCGCATTGCCGAGCCGAAAACCATTCGCCATCCACGCAAACGTCGCAGTTGCCACTTTGAATTTTGACAATTTCAATTTCTTCGTGCCAATGAATTGGGTAGAAGGGCAACAAATCCGTTTGGTTTGCCGTGTACGAGCAAAAGTTTGTGTACTGAGTGTTGTGATAGTTATTTTGCAAAAAAAGCGCTTGAATCATCGAAAACTCACCCTAAAAACAGTTTTGTGTTACTATTTGACTAAATTATACATCTTTTTTGAATTATTGTAAACAATAATCACATCAATATTTTGCGCAAATTTTGATTTTTGCGTTGCCAACCAACATTTCCAAAGCAAAGTTGTATTTGATTGTTGACTTTATGGCAAAAGTCAAGTATAATTAAAATGCAAACTATGGGCGTGAGCGCCAAGGAGGGGAAGGCATGTACTTCAAAACAGCCGACTACAAAACTAAATATGCCGACATGATGCAAGTAGACAACTTCCGTGACCTTGGTGGCATCGTTGTGGACGACGGTCGCAAAATCAAGGACGGAATGTTTTTCCGCTGTGGCAAACTTTTCGACTTGACGGATCAAACCAAGGATGCCTTGCAAAAACTCAACGTCAAGCACGTGTTCGACCTTCGCACCAACGAGGAAGCCGAGCACGAACCGGATTTTGTGCCACAGGGCGCAACCTACCATCTTGCCCCCGTTGTGCCGGACGGCGTGCGTGTGATGGTGCGTGTGGACGAAATCAAAAAACTTATTCGTTCCTTCAGCATTCGGGAAGGCATCAAAATGGGCCGTACCATGCCCAATTTGTACACAAAAATGCCATTTGGCAACAGCGCCTACCAACAAATTTTCGACGCAATGGACACGGGCGAAAGCATTTTGTTCCACTGCACGGCAGGCAAGGACAGAACGGGCGTTGCAAGCATGCTTATTTTGCTTGCTTTCGGGCTGGACTACCAAGCCATCAGGGATGACTACATGCTTTCCGAAACCTACCGCAAGGAAGCAAACTTGCGCCTTGCCGAAGAATTCAAGGACATGGCTTTGTACCCAATCATCAAACCGTTTGTGTACAAATGCATTCGTTGCAAGGAAAAGTACATCAAGCGTTCCTACAACGAAATTTTCAAGCGCTACAAAACTGTGGAAGAATTTTTCTTGAAGGAGTACGGTGTGGACAAGCAACGTATCCAGCGTTGGAAGGACTTGTACACCGAGTAACAATTGCGCAAACTGCGCACACGTATACCAAAAACAAACAGAGTGACCTTGCAAACAACAATTTGCAAAGTTGCTCTTTTAGTTTTTTTGCGCAAAGTTGGCAATGTGTATTGAAAAGTTTGCGTGACTGTGCTATAATATAGCAAACACACGGGCAAACAACACACAAGGAGCAAAAATGAAGATTATTCACACGGCAGACATCCACTTGGATTCGCCCCTTATTGGCGTCAAGGACGCCCCAAAACGCAGGCAAGAGTTGTTGCAAGCCTTTGTCAATCTTGCCGAGTACGCCAAAAACAACGGCGTGCAAGCAGTAGTTGTGGCAGGCGACCTGTTCGACGATGAATTTGTTACGGAACAAACCATCAAAAGTGTGGCATACGTGGTGGAAAATTCCCCTGCGCAGTGGTTTGTTGTCAAGGGCAACCACGGTAGCGACAAGCCCTACCAACAGTTGCAAAAGTTGACGCAAAAAATCCATTGGTTTGGCAAGGAAGTTGTTTGCTACCATTTGGATGGAGCAACCATATGTGGCAAGGAACTTGACAAAAACAGCGCCACGGGGTGGGATTTTTCCCATTTGGACAGCAAACAATTCAACCTTTTGGTGCTTCACGGCGACGTGGACAGTGATGCCTACGGGCAAATTGACAAACGTGCCATTGCAAACAGCGCTATCAACTACGTTGCTTTGGGGCACAGGCACGCATTCCAACAAGTCAAATTTGGCAAAGTGTTGGGGGCGTATTGCGGAGTTTTGGAGGCACGTGGGTTTGACGAAACGCAACAAACGGGTTTTGTCGTTGTGGACACAGTGCAAAAGCAGGTGCAATTTGTGCCAAGCCACATTCGCAAAGTTGTGTCTAAACAACTGGACGTGTCGGCAATTTCCAACCCTGCGGAACTTCAAAACGCCATTTTGGACTGCGTTGCCGACGTTGCATTCCAGAACTATCTAAATTTGCAATTTGTTGGTAGTGTGGAGCAAAAACTAGACTACAAACTTGTTGCCCAAACGGCGCTTCAAGGCAAGTACTTTGCTTTGCGTTTGCAGGACGACACAACGCTTGCCGTAGACGTGGAACAACTGAAAAACGAGATTTCTTTGCGTGGCGAGTTCGCCAAACTTTGTTTGGAAGAGCCGAACCCCCAACTTCGCAAGGAAATGTTGGAACTTGGTTTGCTTGTGCTTTCTGGCGGAAAACCACAGCAATAGCCACACCCGTGTAGCAAAAAAGGAGAAAAAATGAAGATTGTTTCTTTGCAAATTCAGTCCTTTGGCAAACTGCAAAACGTGCAGTTGGATTTGACAAACGGCATCAATATCATACAACAGCAAAACGGCTTTGGCAAAACCACCGTGGCAAACTTCGTGCGTGCAATGCTGTACGGCTTCACCTACAAAACCAGGGTACAAGCCGATGGCTCACGCAACAACGATGCTCAAGATTTTTTGCCTTGGAACACCGACAAACTTTTTGGTGGAAGCATGGTTGTGGAGCACCAAGGCGTTTTGTATCGCATCGAAAGGTTTTTTGGCAAAAAGTCGGCGCAGGAACGACTTTCCGTGTTCAACCAAAGCACTTCCTCGCCCGTCAAAATCGACGTTCCGCTTGGGGAGTATTTCCTTGGTTTGAGCGCCGAATCCTACGACAGGTCGGTGTACATTCCGCAAGAAGCCGTTGTGATGACCTCTAACGACAACATCGACAAGCAACTTGCAGGGCTTGTGGAAAACGGCGCACAAGACTTCGAAAAAGTGATGGATAACCTTCGAGATTACAAGCGCTATTTCCGATATGAACGGGGGCGTGGTGGCGAAATACCACGTTTGGAAGACCAAGCATACAATTTGCAACTGCAATTGCAACAAATTGCACAAAACAAAGTTGCCAAGCAACAAAGGCAACAACAAGTGCAACAAATTGCCGATGAATTGGTGCAGATTGACAAGCAACAACAGGCTTTGCAAGGCAAACTGGAACAACTTTCCAACAATTTGCCAAGCCAAACCGTCGACCAAGCGCAAGTCGTTGCAAAACAACGTGTTGCCGACTTGAAGTTGGAAATTGCATCCCTTCCGCCGGAAGTAGACAAAGACGTTGAACTTGCGCAAAAACTTGCAACCGACTTGCAACAAGATGCACCAACCACAAAGCAATCAGCACCCAAGTGGCCACTTGTTTTGGCAATGGTTTTCTGCGCAGCAGCAATTGCTTTGTTTGTGGTGTGGAAGCCACTAACCATTGGCTTGGCGGTCGTACTTGCGTTGTTGGGCGGACTAACTACCGTAGTTTACGCAAAAATGCGTGCAAACGCCACAAAGCAAGCAAGGCAAAGTGTTCAACAATTTGAACAGCAACAAGCAACTTTCAAGCAACAACTTCAAACACTTGCAAGCAAGTACAACGTCAAGGTTGAAAACTTGCAACAAGTGCCACAATCAATTGCATCCGTTGCTTACCAAAGGCAAAGCAACATTCGCATTGTTGCCGAGTTGGAAAAAACCATTCTTCCAACAACCGATGCCGTGGGCTATCAGCAAATTTCGTTGCAAATCGATCAAACAAAGGCGCAAATTTCCAACTTGCAAAGCAGGCGCATGCAACTTGTGGTGGAAAAAACAAGGTTGGAGGCATCCATCCAAACGCTTGTTGTGGACGGAGTTGAAGTTGCCGAGCAACTTGCGCAAACAAACCATGCAATTCAACAAAGCCAACACAAGTGGGACGTTGCCGACAAGGTTATGCAACTTTTGACGCAAGCCAAAACAAACCTTTCCACAAGCTATTTGCCCAATTTGTGCAACACGTGTGGCGCATTTTTGTCGGCTGTGGCTGGCAAAACCTACAAAGTCGTTGCCGACAAAAAGTTCAACATTTGGCTGGAAGAAGACGGCGCAATGCATCTTCTGGAATGCTTTTCTCGTGGCACCAAGGAGATGGTGATGTTTTGTTTCCGCCTTGCGTTGTCGCAACTGCTGTTTGGCGGTGGCATTCCGTTGCTTGTTGTGGACGATGCATTTGTAAATTTCGACGAAGAAAATTTCCAACGTGCAACGCAACTGCTTTCCAAACTTTCCAACAACACGCAAGTGGTGTACTTCACTTGCCAACAACGTCTTGGCGCACTTGCCTAGGCAAAAAAGCCACCCCGTGGTGGCAAAAAACACAATAATTTCAACAATTTGCAACGTTTTTGTTTACAAATTTTGCAAAATGTTGCACAATGTATCTACAACAACACTTTCTACGAGGTGAAAAACTATGACTGCAAAAAATTTCAGCACGGAAATCAGGCGTGCAACGCTTCGTTGCTTGCACAGCCAAGGTAGTGGCCACGTTGGTGGTAGCCTTTCTGTGGCAGACGCCCTTGCCGTTTTGTACACGCACCACATGGACGTTGACCCACAAAACCCCAAACGTCCCCAAAGGGACATGCTTGTGTTGAGCAAAGGTCACGCAGGCCCTGCTTGGTATGCAACGTTGGCGCTCAAGGGCTTTTTCCCAATGGATTGGCTGGACACTCTCAACAAAATTGGCACCAAACTTCCCAGCCACGCCAACCTCACTTTGACTCCGGGCGTAGACATGACTGCCGGTTCCTTGGGGCAAGGTCTTTCCTGCGCTTGTGGGCTTGCTCTCGGTTTGAAGGCGCAAGGCGACACAAGCCACTTTGTGTACGTCATCACGGGCGATGGCGAACTGCAAGAAGGTCAAAATTGGGAGGGCGCAATGTTTGCTTCCCACCACAAGTTGGACAACGTCGTTGTGCTTGTGGACAACAACAAATTGCAAATTGACGGCGAAACGCAAAACGTTTGCAAAATGGAAGATTTGGAAGCAAAGTTCCGTGCTTTCGGCTTTGAAACAACACGTGTGGACGGTCACGACCACCAAGCATTGCACCAAGCAATTTGCAACGCCAAGGTTCGCAACGGTGTGCCACATTGCATTGTGATGGACACCGTCAAGGGTAAGGGCGTAAGCATCTACGAACAAATGGGCGCAAGCAACCACAGCACCACGGTAAACGACGAGCAGTACGCTTTGGCGCTTTCCGAACTTCAGTAAAGGAGGCACAACAATGGAACTTCGCAAAGCCTACGTTGCCGAAATGGCACGTTTGATGAAACAAAACGACAAAATCTTCATTTTGGATGCCGACCTTTCCGGTGCAGGCGGAACAAAAACTTTGTACCAACAATTCCCCGAAAGGTGCGTTCAATGTGGCATTGCCGAAGCCAACATGACTTGCATTGCAGCAGGTTTGTCGGCTAGCGGTTTTGTGCCTTTCATTCACTCGTTTGCGCCATTCTCCACACGCCGTGTGTACGACCAAATTGCCGTTTCCATCAGCTACTCCGAACAAAACGTAAAAATTGTTGGTTTCGACCCCGGCATTGAAACAACCTACAACGGTGGCACGCACATGTGCTTCGAAGATTTTGCTTTGATGCGTGCGTTGCCAAACTTTGTTGTGATGGACATTGTGGACGACGTGCAACTCACCAAGGCGCTTCCTCACATTGCCCAACACCAAGGCTCGGTGTACTTCCGCATGGTGCGCAAGCAAAACAAGCAATTTTTTGGCGAAGACTACAACTTCCAATGGGGCAAGGCGGACAAAATCTGTAGCGGTTCCGACGTGACCATTGTTGCCACGGGCACAACGGTGTTCGATGCAAAAGTGGCTGTGGAAAAATTGGCGCAAGTTGGTATCAGCGCCGAACTGTTGGCAATCCACACCGTAAAGCCGTTGGATGAACAAGCAATTCTGCAGTCGGCTCAAAAAACAGGCATCGTTGTGACGGTGGAAAACCATTCCGTTCACGGTGGCTTGTACTCGGCAGTGTGCGAACTGCTTTCGGCAAAACACCCAACGTTGTGTGGCGCAATTGCCGTGCACGACCAAATCAGCCAAGTGGGCAGTTTGAACGACTTGAAAATTGCCTACCACCTCACAGCCGACGACATTGCTTCCAAAGCGCAACAACTTGTGCAAGCAAAACGTGGCTAACACACGCTCAACCAAAGCACGCTAGCTAAGTTTGCTTTCTGGGCAAAAGGTGTTGCATTCAACAGCAAAGTTATTGGCAAACTTAACTTCACTGTGAGCGATGCACGCAACATCACTTTTGCAACAGCACAACTTCACAAACAGAAAGAGAGAACAAATCGGTTGCTAATCCGAAATGTCCTCTCTTTTTTTATTTAATGAAATCGTTGCACACAACGATGAAATCTTCGCTTTGCTCAGATGAAATCCAAGGTCAAGCCTTGGATGAAATCAAATCCTTAACGTAACCCTGCGAAGTAGGATTTCACCACGAAGGGCACGTCATCCCCCAGCGTAAATTTCACCCGTCAAGGACGGATTTGATTGCGTGATACATTTGGGAGTATCACGCAAGCAGGGGGTGCATTTTTTTGCATTATTTACCAAGTAACTTTCAACAGCCACAATTGATTCAGGTTCTACAAGTAGCGCTTCAACAGCAAAAAATTTTGCTCTTTTTTTATTGTTTCAAAATGGTGTTGCTTTTTGTTGCAAAAAGGAGTATAATACCACTTATTTTGTATGGTATAATGCCGAAGTATGTGAAAAAAAGGAGCAATTTGTGAACAAAATTGGTGTGATAACGGATATTCATGGCAATTTGCCTGCGCTTGTTGCCGTTTTGCAACTGTTGGACGAGCAAGGTTGCAACGAAATCATCTTTTGTGGGGACGTGGTGGACATGGGCCCACATGGCACCGCATGCTTCGAGTTGCTTTGTTCTCGCAAGGACGTCACCATGATTGTTGGCAACCACGACAGGGATTTTGCTTTGGACAATCTCTACGTTCACCCTTGTTCGCACGTTCCCAAGGCGCACAAAGAGTACGTTTTTGCCAACACGGATGCCCGTTTCAAGCAAAAAGTTTTGCAAATGCCGTTGTTTGTCACAAGGCAATGCGGTGGGCAAACTTTGCGTTTTTGCCACTATGCAATGCTGGATGGAGTAGCGGACATTTCGTCCTACCCGTTTTTGTCGCTGGAGAATTTTCCAACAAGGGAGATTTTCGACAGGCAGTACAAAAACGTTCAATGCGACGCCGTGTTCTTTGGGCACAAACACGAGCCTTGCGACATTGTTGGCGACAAAATCTACTGCTGTGTGGGCAGTGTGGCTTGCCACAGGGAGCAACTTGCCAAGGCCGTTGTTATTGAGTACGACGAGCATTCTTGGCGCTACAAGCGTGTTTCTGCGCCCTACGATGCAACGGAATTTACCAAGCAACTACTTGCCATGCCGTGTGGCAAACCAATCTACGATTTCTACTACCTAAAAATTACACATTGATGGAGAAAGTGCAATGAACGGTTTCGACAACAAAAAATATTTGCAATTGCAAACCAAAAAAATCAAGGAGCGTGTGCAAGAATTTGGCGGAAAACTGTACTTGGAGTTTGGCGGAAAACTCTTCGACGACTACCACGCATCCCGTGTTTTGCCCGGTTTCAAGCCGGACAGCAAGGTGGCTGTGCTTCACGCCATCAAGGAGCAAGTTGAAGTTGTGATTGTTATCAACGCCGAGGACATTGCGCAAAACAAGTTGCGTGGCGACCTTGGCATCACGTATCACGAGGACGTGTTGAGGCTGTACGACTTGTTGACTTCCCGTGGGCTACTTGTAAGCAGTGTGGTTATTGCGCAATTTTCCTCGGACAATGCGCCTGCCGTAAAGTTCCAACGCAAGTTGGAGAACCTTGGTTTGAAGGTGTACCGTCACTACCACATCGAAGGCTACCCTGCAAACATTTCCAAGGTGGTAAGCGACGAAGGTTTTGGCAAAAACGACTACATCGAAACATCCCGCAAAGTGGTGGTTGTGACTGCGCCCGGCCCAGGCAGTGGCAAAATGGCAACGTGCCTTTCGCAGTTGTACCACGATGCAAAGCGTGGGCTAAAAAGTGGTTACGCCAAGTACGAAACTTTCCCCATTTGGAATTTGCCGTTGACACACCCCGTCAACATTGCCTACGAAAGCGCCACGGCAGACTTGGACGACTTGAACATGATCGACCCCTACCACATGCAAGCCTACGGCGTTTCCACCGTCAACTACAACAGGGACGTGGAAGTTTTCCCCGTGCTCAACGCATTGTTCACAAAACTGCTTGGACAATCGCCCTACAAGTCGCCAACGGACATGGGCGTGAACATGGCAGGCTACTGCATCAGCAACGACGAAGTGTGTTGCCAAGCCAGCAAGCAGGAAGTCATCCGTCGCTACCTTTCGGCAAAAGTGCAGGTACGTGTTGGCGTTTCGCCCCAATCGGTGGTGGAAAAGTTGGATTTGATCATGTCCAAACTGGGCATTTCCGAAAGTGACCGTGCCGTTGTTAACAGCGCTCGTGCCTACAAAAAGTTTGCCGGCAAAAGCGTTGCTGCACTGCAACTGAAAACAGGCAAAATTGTAACGGGCAAGGCGTCTTGTTTGATGGATTGCATTGCCGCTGTGTTCCTGAACAGCCTAAAAACGTTGGGGCGTATACCCGATATTCCACTCATCGAGCCATCGGCAATTCAACCAATTCAAAATTTGAAAACAAGCATGCTTGGCGAAGTTTCTTCGGAACTCAACGCCGAAGAAGCATTGATTGCGCTGTCCGTTTCGGCATCCATCAACTCGCTTGCTCGCCGTGCGTTCGAGCAGTTGCCCAAATTGCGTGGTTGCCAAATGCACACAACCACAATTCCGTCCGCCGTGGACGAAAAGATTTGCCACAAATTGGGCATTCAACTGACAAGCGACGACAGCTACCCAACAACAAGGGTGTACTTCAAGTAGGGCACCCGTGGTGCAAAAAACGGCATTTTGCCAAGATTTTTGCAACAAATTCTCACCAAAGCGCATGGCAAAATTGCCATTGCGTTTTTGTTTTGGGAACAGGGCTAGCCAAGCAACAATTGGATGCATTGCATGGAAAGTGCCGTGTGTACAAGGTGTGGAACTGTCGTGCAACCAACAGCAAAATCAAATGCAACCAACAAGTGGGGGAAAGGCAAACATGCGCAATAACTTGCATTTTCCCACCCCGTGGTGGCGTTTTTGCATTTATAGGGGTGGTCTTTCCTTTGTGCATTTGCCAATTTTGCGTGAATTGTGCAATATTTGTTGACATTGTGCGTTTTGCTTGGTATAATATACAAGCAACTAATTGCAACTGCCAACGTTGCGCATTTGCCACAAGTTGCATTATTCAACATATGGAAGTGTATCGAAGCGGCTCAAGAGGTATGCGAAGCGAACGCCGACCGCTGAATGTATGCTTTTCGTAGTGTTTTGTTAAAAGAATTCTTATAAGTTTATAGTTTTATATGGAAGTGTATCGAAGCGGTCACAACGAGGCGGTCTTGAAAACTTCCTTCGTCTGTTTATGTAATTTCTTAAAAACCCTTGATTTTATTGGGTTTTTCGCATCCTCGAATGCACTTTGCGAGAAGCGTTTCTCGCAGTTTTCTCGCAATTTTCCTTGACTTGGATTGCGATTTTTGATAAAATTGAATACACGGAGGGTTATCGAAGTGGTCATAACGAGGCGGTCTTGAAAACCGTTTGCCTTCACGG
>JAFVYC010000029.1 GCA_017500855.1 Clostridia bacterium
AGCAGGCGTGAAAGAAGGACACTTGTTCCCTCACTTCTACAGTGTAGGTTTGAACGGTAACCTCACAGGAACGTTCGAAAACGGCCAAACAATTACACTTGGCAACAAAACATTCACAATTCAAGAAGCATACGGCATGCCCACATTGAAGATTGAAATTGCTGAATAGTACCAACAAAAAACTCCTAAAAATTGGGATGAGCAAACGCTCATCCCTTTTTTTTGCTACCAAAAGTTAGATTACGTTTCCAACAAACGCACAGGGACATACAAAACAAAGGTTGCACTAAAATGCCAAATCACGACAACTCACAAAACAAAAGTTCCATTTGAAAAAAGCAATTGCATTGGCCCGTTGGCATTGCCATGCTTGTTGGCTACGCAGGCTACTTTGTGCACCTGTTGCTTGCATAGGCTACGAAACAAAACGGCAAGGGAGATTTCCTTTGCCGTTTTTTTGTTGCACCACTTTGGTTGACAATGACAATTTGCAACGACTTGGCGAATTGTAGACTAGGCAAAGAATTTTTTGCCAAAATTTTGCAATACATTGCCAAAATTGCTTGATGTTTTGGGCAATTTGGTATAGAATATTGTAAACACAACGGAGGACGAAAAATGTTGTTGACTTGCACACAAACAAATGCAAACATGATGCACGCAAACGGCGTGTCTATTTGTGTTTTCAACGGCATTTCCCTTTTGTTTTCGCTTTGATGGCTTTTTTGCCACAAGGCGATTTTTTTTGTACAGGAGGAACAACAATGGAAAACGTTACAATCATCAACCACCCACTCATGTCGCACAAGGTTGCAATTTTGCGCAACAAGGACACAAACACAAAGCAATTCAGGGAATTGATTGAAGAAATCACAACTTTGCTCACCTACGAAGCCTTCAAAGATTTGCCCACTGTGGAAGTTCAAGTGGAAACACCATTGGAAGTGACAACTCAACAAGTTATTGCGGAAAAATCCGTGGCAATCGTGCCCATTTTGCGTGCAGGTCTTGGCATGGTCAACGGCGTGCACACCTTGTTCCCCACGGCAAAAAGTTGGCCACATTGGCATGTACCGTGATGAAGAAACTTGCTTGCCACACGAATACTACTGCAAACTTCCCAACGAAATAGAAAACAAAATTTGCGTTGTGCTTGACCCAATGCTTGCAACAGGCGGAAGCGCAATTGCCGCTGTGGATTTGTTGAAGGCAAAGGGCGTGAAGCACATCAAGTGCATGCACATCATTGCTGCGCCCGAAGGAATTGAAGCATTGCACAATGCCCACCCCGACGTCCAAATCTACTGCGCAACACAAGACAGGCAACTCAACGACCACAACTACATTTTGCCCGGCCTTGGCGATGCAGGCGACAGATTGTTCGGCACAAAGTAAACCGGCCAGAAAACGCTCACAACGGCTTGAAAACGCCACCACGTAGCACCAAAACAATATTGAAACCCCCAACGGAAAATGCCCGTTGGGGGTTTGTTTTTTGCAAAATTTTTGCATTGCATTGCCAATGCTTGCTTGCAAACGGCGCACAAAGGCTTTGACAGCGCAAAAACGCCAATGCAAGCCGTTGTTTGCTTGCTAATTTTTGTGTGCCACCAAGCAAAACTCGCCCAAAACGCATTGCCATTTCCATGGCGCAGTGTCATACAAAACCCAACTTTTTGCCACCACGGGGTGTGCGTTTTGCAAATTTCAACAAAAGAAACGGCATTGAAACAATGCCGTTGAAAAATCTATTTGCTTGCCGTGCGTCCCTTGCCCTTGAGCTTGCGAAGTTGTCTTTTGCGAACACTCTTTTTCATGTACTTTGCTTGCTTGTCGCACAGGGCTTGTTGTTCTTCCTCGCTCATCTTTTTGTACTTGGAAACACTGGAAACTCTTTGCACCAACATGATGACTGCGCCAAGCAACACCACAACTGCCGTGATGGCAAAGTAGATGGAAAGTTTTTGCGCTGCGCCATCCATTGCGTTCTCGCCAAAAGCAACGCCCAAAGTGCCTGCCAGCATTGAAGCGCTGTACACAGCCACAAGCACGAAATTTACGTACACACCGGAAAGTTTGCAACTGTACCAGTCCATTGGGTTGGAAACAACTGCGTACATTTTGCGATATCTCACCAATGCCACAATGCCCACAATCAAACAAATTGTTGCCGTTAGCAACCCAACGGGAATGGCAGGATTAAGCCCCGTGTAGGGTTTTTCGAACACGCCAACAACAATTGAACCAATGCGTTGGAACAGGGAAGTTGGGTCGATTGCTTGCGCAATTTCTTCCTGCGTGAACATTGGTTGGCCACTTGGGTTTGTGATGGTTTGAAGCCAGCCTGCAAGTGTTACGTAGCCTGTGTCGAAAATGCCCCAAATTGCCGAAACAATTGCCAAACACACCATGCCGGGAAGCAAAAGCAATGCGCCGTTGCCTGTTAGCGTTAGCAACAGCATTGCCACGATGAACAGCAACACGCTGTTTGCCGTTAGCAAAGTGAAGTTGGTTATCATTGAAATTTTGCTTAGATTACGTTTCATAGCACAATCCTACTTGGTTTTCCGTTTATTATACAATCATTATACCACGCAATTGCCGTGTTGCAAAACGTTTTGGGCAAGTTTTTTGCTTTTAGTGCAAAATTAGGCTTTGTTGCTCCACCGCAACGTTCATTTTGGTGGTACAGCCAACGTCGGTGTTGATGACAAACTTGTACACGGCGTCCTCCGTGGGCAAGTAGATGGCGTTGTTTTCAAACGACAACGTGTAGAAAGCGCCAACTTTGAAAAACAGCGATGTGTCTTGCATTTGCACGTGCAAACCCTGCCCGTTGTGAGTGATGGTTGCGTTGCCCACTTGCTTGAACTTGTTTTTTGTCATTTTGTAGGCAACAAACTTGCCACAAAAACTGTAGGTGCCTTGCTCCACTTCCTGCGCCACACATTGCGTTTGCCAATTGTACCAATCGGTGACTTTGGCAAATTTGCCACCGTGAAGCACGCCCAAACTGTCCATTTGCACAGCCGATTTGCAATGCTTGCAAGTAAGTGTGTTGCCTGTTGACGTCATTGCAAATTCGCTACCGCAGTTGGGGCATTTGTACAGCACGCTTTCCAAACCTTCCACAAGTTTGGCGTCGTGAATGTGGATGTTGTTGGAAAGTTGGTAGGCGTAGTCGTCGTAGGCAAGGTTTTCCATCATTCTGCTGTAGATTTCGTCGGCGGAAAGTTTGCCAACTTCATCCTGCCCAACGCACACCTTTGCAGTGGCAACAAGTGGAACAAACCGCTTGGTTTTTGCCCAACGTGGACGATGCAAGTAACTGCCGTCGAAACGAACCGTAACCAAAGGAACTTTGAGCATTTTGATGAGTTTTGCAATTGAAGGCTTGACGATGTTGGGTGTGCCCACCACCGACACTTTTGCTTCGGGGAAGATGACGACGTTGCGCCCCTTGGAAAGCACGTACTTGATGTCACGAATGAGCGAAGTGTCCACCGTGAATTGCTTTTTTAGCAGAACTCCGGCAATTTTGAGAAAAACGCCCTTGCCAACAAGTTGCGTTTGGCTGGCAACAAAGTTTGCCACGTTTGGGTACATTGCGTAGGCAAGCCCACCCACGTCGGCAAAACTGCAATGGTTTGCCACAATGATGCACGGCGTTTTGATGCAACTCAACGTGCCGTCTTCTACAAGTTGCACCTTTTTGGAAAAATATCTTTTGCCATAGAGCGCACGTGCGCACCCAATAACAAATTTGTTTGCCAAAATTGGCTTTTTTTGTTTGGACATAGCTTTCCTTTGTGACTTCGAGCCACCATTTGTGTTGTGTGTTCAATTATACCAAAAAACTACTTGTAAATCAATAACTTTTGCAATTTTTGGCAACTTTTGCAAAAGAAAGTGCAAAATGCGTTGTTTGGTTGGCTTGTTGCAAAAAGATTGCAAGTTGCCGATGCTTGAAATTTGCCACTGCTTGTTGCAAAGCATTGGGTGGAAAATTTTGCAAACCGTTCCCAGCCTCCACAACGGGGCACGACAACGCACTACGCTTGCAAACACTTTTTTTGGTTGCCCAAACCACAAATTGCAAAAAAAATGGCATGGCAAACTGCCACGCCACAAAACTACTTGTTCCAATCGGTGTTTTCTTCTATCCAAGAAAGGTTGTCCTCGTGGATGCGTCCGTTTTCCAACGCCCATTGAATGATGTACTCGTTGGTTTGACGGTACTCTTCCAACTCCTTGGCGTCGATGACACCTTGCTTTGCCTGTTCAATCAAACTGTTGATTTGCTTTTCCCTTTGGTTGAAGGTGGACATTTGCGTGAGATTTACCAACAACAAACACAACAAAACCACAACCAACAAGGTTGCTGCAACAAACAATACCGACGTTTTTTTGTTATAGAAAATCTTTTCCATTTTTGTCCACTCCTTTGTTAGTGAACAAATTATACAACGCCTTGCACAGTTTGTCAAGTGTCCGTTTGGAAATTGTGACGTTTAGTTGCACGCCAATTGCAAACGCCACCACAACAAACAGCCGAAACTGCCCGTTGTTGACAAACAAGTTGGTTGCCCACACCGTTGCCACAAGCAACAGCGCCGACACAACGTCCAACACAACAACGGCAACCTTGCTTTTGGCAAACCCCAGCGCAACAATGTAGACGGCGCTACACAGCACGCCCAGCGCAACAAACGCCAACGCAACAAGCAAATCTGCCATCACTTGAACAAACCGCCAACAATGCCGTTTTTGTAGGAAACAGCCGAAAGAGTTGTAAATTCCAAAGCAACAATGCCCTTGTCCTTGTCCAGCGAAGTGATGGAAAGCCCATCCCCCTTGACGGAAAGTGTGGTTTTGGACAGTTTGAACACGGCTTGCTTCGTGCAAACTTCCACAACTTTGGCAACGCCAAAAATTTGCAAGTCGTTGTCTTGCACAATCAATTTTTCCAAAAAAAACTCCCTTTACAACACAATATGCAAAGGGAGAAATTTGTAGAACTCTACTTCAAAGCAATTTCGTAGCCGGTGGCTGTGTCCTTGATGGCGTAGCCAAGGTTGACAATTTCTTCACGCAAGCGATCGCTTTCCGCCCAGTTCTTGGCTTTGCGTGCTTGCAAACGTTGTTCGGCAAGCGCCTTTACGTTGTCGGGAACAGCAATTTCCACTTTTTGTTCCTTGACTTTGTCGAAATCCAAAGCAAAAACTTTGTCGAATTGCAAAGCAAGTTTGTACACGTCGTTGGATTTGGGCAATTTGAGCATTGTCCACAACACGCCAATGGCAAGTGGAATGTTCAAGTCGTCGTTGATGGCTTCCTCGAAGCGTTGACGGAAGTCGTCCAACACAGCCTTGTCGGTTGTTGCACTGCTGTTTTTGTGTTGAACAAGCAAGTTGCAAAGTTTGTTGTAGGCAGTTTGTGCGCTTTCCAATCCATCCCAAGTGAAGTTGATTTTTTGGCGATATTGCACGTTCAAGCAGAAATATCTGAACACGACCGGCGCAAAACCTTTGGCAACAAGGTCGCTGACCGTGTAGGTGTTGCCCAAGGATTTGGACATTTTGCCACCGTCGATAAGCATGAATTCGCTGTGCATCCAGTAGTTGACAGCCTTGTGGCCAAGCCAACATTCGGCTTGCGCAATTTCGTTTTCGTGGTGGATGGGGATGTGGTCCACACCACCTGTGTGAATGTCGAAGGTTTCGCCAAGGAATTTTTTGCTCATTGCCGTGCATTCGATGTGCCAACCGGGGAAACCACGTCCCCAAGGGCTGTCCCATTGTTGCAAGTGGTTGGGCGCTGCCTTTTTCCACAATGCAAAGTCAATTGGGTGGCGCTTGAAGCTGTTGACTTCCACACGTGCGCCGTGGCGTTGGTCTTCCAAATTGATGCCGGAAAGTTGGCCGTAGCCGGGGAATTTTTCCACAGAGAAGTAGATGCCATCTTCCGTTTCGTAAGCGTAGCCATTGTCCAACAGGCTTTGCACAACTTCAATCATTTCCTTGATGTTGTTGGTTGCGCAAGGGCAAACCGTTGGGCGCTTGATGTTTAGCGCATCAATGTCCTTCATGAATTGGTCGGTGTAGAACTTGGCAATTTCCAACGGAGTTTTGCCTGTTTCGTGGGCAGACTTGCTCATCTTGTCCTCGCCGTCGTCGGCATCGGAAACAAGGTGGCCAACGTCGGTGATGTTCATTACCGATTTTACCTTGAGGCCGTTGTATTCCAACACACGCCTGAGTTCGTCCATAAAGACGTAGGCACGCAAATTGCCGATGTGGGCGTACTTGTACACGGTGGGACCACAAGAGTAGATGCCCACTTGGTTGGGTTTGATGGGAACAAGTTCTTGCTTGCTTCTTGTCAAAGTGTTGTAGACTTTTAGTTGCATTTTGTAACCTCTAGTAAATTATATACCCTATTTTACCACAAAACAGCGATGTATTCAAGCAATATTGCCACCATTTTTGTTTTGTGTTGCATTTGATTTGCCAAAATCATTGCAAAAAGGGCAAAGGTGTGGTAAAATGGTAGCAGAAAAAACTACAAACCCCAAGAGGTGTACACAATGATTGACGTAAATCTTATCAGAAATAACCCACAAGCCATTCGTGAAAGATACTTGAAGCGTGGCAAGGACATTGATTTTACAGCATTTTTGCAACTTGACGAACAACGCAAACAAATCATTTCGCAAGTGGAACAAATGAAGGCGCAACGCAACAAGGTTTCGGCGCAAATTCCTCAACTTAAAAAGGCAGGACAAGACGTTGCGCAAACCATTGCCGAAATGAAGGCGCTTGGCGACGAAATTGCAAAGCAAGATGCTGAACTTGGCAAAGTAAACGAACAAATTCGTGACTTTTTGCTTCGTTTGCCCAACCTTCCCGACGAAGATTTGCTTGCAGGTGGCAAGGAAAACAACCAACCCATCTACACCTACGGACAAAAGCCAACTTTCGACTTCCAACCCAAAGACCACGTTGAATTGGCAAAAAGCCTTGGTTTGATAGACTACGAACGTGGCGCAAAACTTGCAGGCAACGGCAGTTGGATCTACACAGGCCTTGGCGCAAGATTGGAATGGGCTTTGCTTAGCTACTTTATTGACAGCCACGACCAAAAGGGCTACACCTTCATGTTGCCACCCTACATGCTTGGCTACGATTGCGGTTTGACGGCAGGTCAATTCCCCAAGTTTGAAGACGACGTTTACCAACTTGCAAATGCCGAAGGCAACAAGTTCCTGTTGCCCACAGCGGAAACTGCTCTTGTAAACTACTACCGTGACGAAATTTTGGCAGAAAGTCAACTTCCCAAAAAGTTCTACGGCTACTCGGCTTGCTTCCGTCGTGAAGCGGGAAGCTACCGTTCGGAAGAACGTGGCATGATCCGTGGCCACCAATTCAACAAGGTGGAACTGTTCCAGTACACCACACCCGAACAAAGCGACGCTGCTTTCGAGGAAATGGTTGGCATGGCTTGCGGACTTGTTGAAGGCTTGGGATTGCACTTCCAACTTTCCAAACTGGCAGCAGGCGACTGCTCGGACAGCATGGCTCGCACCTACGACATTGAAATCTACATCCCCAGCATGGACATCTACAAGGAAGTTAGTTCGGCAAGCAACGCACGTGACTACCAAGCACGTCGTGGCAACATGCGCTACCGCAGAGAAAGCGACAAGAAGTTGGACTACATGCACACCTTGAACGCAAGCGGACTTGCAACAAGCCGTGTGTTCCCTGCGCTTTTGGAACAATTCCAAAATGCCGACGGATCGGTGACAATTCCCGAAGTTTTGCGCAAGTACATGGGCGGACTGGAAAAAATTTGCCCAGTCAAGAAGTAGAAACGCACAAAACCCCACACCCGTGTTGCAAAAACACCACAAAAACACAAACGGCACTTCAAGCGAAGTGCCGTTTTTTTTGTTGAAAGTTCCCAATTCAAAAACTGCCTGCCAATTTGCAAAGTTTTGCACCAAAAGTGCCAACACGTGTGGCAAAAAATGCCAAACGTTGCGTGCAAAACAGCCTTGCCAAAGTTGGCGGAAATTTGTTGCCAAATTTGTTTAGCAAAGGCAAGTTTTGGCTAGAATTTGCATGCTAGGCAATGGGGTACAGTTGGTCGTACACGTCCTTCAATGTGTGTGGAAGGTTGGTCATGATGCCGTCGGCGCCAATGGAAGCAAGATACTTCATTTCTTCAACGTCGTCGATTGTCCAGTAGTGAACGGCAATGTTGTGCCTGTGGGCGCAATCCACAAACCACTTTTGGTTGAGTTTGAGGTTGATGCCGGCAACTGTTTCTTCCGGTGGGATTTGAAGCACCGACACAGGCTCGTTGTAGAACACGTCCAAGCCAATTGCGCCCGTGATCAAAAGCCCTGCCACCCCGCCGTACTCCGGCGAGCACAAAATTTGTGGGTAGTCGGATTTTTTCATGGCCTTCATTTCGTTGTAGATTTCCGTGTGGAAACTTGCAAGCACAACCCTATCGAATGCATTGTGTTTTTGCAACAGTTCAACAACGGCGTGCAATGCCGAGATGCCAATTTCGCCACTTTGCTTGATTTCCACGTTGACGGTGTTGTTGGGAAAACTTGTAAGCACTTCTTCCAAGGTGGTTGCAAGGAAAATTTCGCTATCCCTTGGTTGAACGCCTTCAGGATACTCAACGTCTAGCGGAGTGACTTGCTTGCCTTGGTAGTCGGTGTACTTGACAACTTCCACAACTTGTCCGTTTTGCTTTTTGTTGAGGTAGGAAAAGTCTACCCTTTGGGCAATAAGGTCGGTGTAGTTCCAATCGGCAATGGCGCCACGTGCGCTTGTGCGGTAGTCCAGCGTTGTGTCGTGCGACATGATGACAACTCCGTCCTTGGTGATGGAAACGTCCATTTCCAACATGACGTTTTTGTCGACGCTGTAGGCGTTGTAGCACGCTTCCAAGGTGTTGTCGGGGAATTCCCTGTTGCCACCGCCGTGGGCAATGAGCAAGGGGCGTGTGCCCTTTTGAATGACGAAGTCGTTTTGTGGCACGCTTTGTGGGCGAGGCAAAAGCGCCAACACAAGGTACACAAGCAAAATGCTTGCCATCACAATGCCAAAAACTTTCCAATTGAATTTTCTTTTTGCCATTTTTCCTCCATTTGCAAGCAAAAGCATTTCAAAAATAAAAAACGCTTGGCTTGCATTTCAGTTTTGATGGTGCTATTGTAGCATAGTTTGCAAAAAAATTCAACAGTTTTTTTCAACATTTGTTGTAGATTTATTGCAAAAGAATTGGAAAAGTGGTAACATATAGGTAGACGAAACACAGGAGCAAAAAAATGCGCATTTCCCCTTGCACGCCACAGTGCGTGGAGCAGGTCGGCGACTTCTACGACCAAACGGTGCTGTACCTGACGCAAACGACAAACTGGCCAAAGTGGCGCTACAAATTTTACCCAACAACCTCTTCCGTTGAGCAAAACACAAAGGAAGGTAGCCAGTACGTGTGCTGGCAAGGCGACAAAGTTGTGGGGGCGTTTGTGCTGAACAACGACCCACAGGGCGACTACTCTGTTGGCAGTTGGAGCAAGCAATTGGACGACAGCCAATTTTTGGTGATACACAGTTTTGCAACGCATCCAAACATGTACAAGCAGGGAATTGCCACCAAAATGCTGAATTTTTGCTTGGAATTGGCGCAAAAACAGGGCAAACAAGCCATCAGGCTTGACGTTGTGCCAACCAACTTGCCGGCAAGGGCTTTCTACGAAAAGCACGGCTTTGTTTTTGTTGGCGAAAAGGACTTGAAAAGGGACTTCGACGACATCCCCACTTTTTGCCTGTACGAGTACAATTTTTGACACACATCAACTGCAAAACGCAGTTTGGAGGTATAACAATGGACTATCAAGGAACAATTTCTCGTGGCGTGCGTACGCCCATCATCAGACAAGGCGACGACCTTGTGAAAATTGCTTGCGACTGCTTGATTGAAGCATCCAAACAAGGTGGCTACCCCATCCAAAACAAGGACGTGTACTGCATTACCGAAGCAGTGCTTGGCAGAGCGCAAGGCAACTACGCCACAATTGACCAAATTGCCAAGGACGTGGCAAGCAAATTTGGCGACAACACAGTTGGTTTGATTTTGCCGATTTTTTCTCGCAACCGTTTTGGCAAGGTGTTGCAAGGCATTTCCAAGGGCGTGAAAAAGTTGATTGTTCAACTTGCCTACCCAAGTGACGAAGTGGGCAACAGTTTTGTTTCGGTGGAAGAAATGATGGAAAAGGGCGTGAACCCCTACGTGGACGTGTTCACGGCGGAACAGTTCTACGCTTTGTTTGGCGACGTGAAACACACCTTCACGGGCGTAGACTACATTGAATTCTACCAACGAATTGGCAACTGCCAAATCATCCTTGCAAACAATCCTTGCGAAATTTTGAAGCACACAAAGTACGTTATCAATGCCGACATCCACACTCGCAAGCGCACCAAGGCAATGTTGGAAAAGGCAGGCGCAGAACTTGTTGTAAGCCTTGACCAATTGATGACGCAAAGCGTGGACGGAAGTGGCTTCAACGCACAATTCGGTTTGTTGGGAAGCAACCTTGCGACGGAAGACAGCGTGAAACTGTTCCCCCGTGATGCGCAAAAGTTTGTGGATGACGTGCAAAAGCAACTGCTTCAAAGAACGGGCGCTTTGGTGGAAGTGATGGTCTACGGCGACGGCGCTTTCAAAGACCCCGTGGGTGGAATTTGGGAACTTGCCGACCCCGTTTGTTCGCCGGCTTTCACAAGTGGTTTGGTGGGCAAACCCAACGAAATCAAGTTGAAGTACATTGCCGACAACGACTTGAAGCATTTGAGTGGCGAACAAGCAATTTCCGCAATGAAACAAGCCATTGCCAGCAAGGAAAGCGACCTTGTGGGCAACAACAAATCGCTTGGCACAACACCACGTCAACTGACCGACCTGCTTGCAAGCCTTGCCGACTTGACAAGTGGCAGTGGCGACAAAGGCACACCGTTTGTGCTTGTTCAAAACTACTTCAAAAACTACGCAATGTAGCGCACCAATTTGGCAACAAAAGGGCTGATGGAAGTTGGAAAAACACCATAGAATTTTCAAGCAAAGCACGAATATTTTGGTGGAAGTTTTGAAACACACCACGGCAACAAACTGTCAAAAACATCAAAAACTACAAAGAGCAAACTTGCAACACGCTTGCGGGTTTGCTTTTTTTTGGCAAATTTTGTGTGACACGGCAAAAAACCGTGGCATACATTGGTAGCACAAGGAGAAACCGTGACTGCGCTTGTGTGCCAACTGCCCTACCCCAAAATTGAAGACTTGCCCAAGGACGGCAAAAGCGCAAAAGTGCTGTTGCAAGCCTTTGCAGGGCAAAGCGGACAGTTGACGATGCTGTTGCAGTACAACTTGCAATTGATTTGTGGCGAAAAATTTGCAAAAGACGTGCAAAACACGTTGGAAAGCCTTGCGCTTGCCAAACAAAAACACCTTGAACTGCTTGGAAAGGCAATTTTGCAACTGGGCGTTCAACCAACCTACAGAACCTATCCAAACAGAACGGAATTTTGCACGCAAAACGTGTGCAAGGCAACAAACGCAAAGCAAATGATTTTTGCCGACCTTGTTGGGGAAACGGACTGCCTTGCAACCTACCAAAAGATGCTGTTTGTGTTGAAAAACAACGACGTGCTGAACTTGGTTGAAAGGTTGATAAAAGACCAACAGTTGCAAATTGACACTTTGAAGCGCATTTGGAAAAATTTGTAGCCCCCCTTGGCAAAAACACGGGACGTGAAGCGAAAACAGCAACAAAAAAAAGGCAACGACATTTTGCTTGTCGTTGCCTTTGAAATTGTCAAATAGATATAGTTTTTTGCACTACGGGGTGCGTTTTTTGCGTGTTGGCTTGTTGTTAGCGCTTGCACGTCAAGCAATCAATGAAACGATTGCAAACAAGGTACTTTATTGTTGACAAAAATGCCTTTGAAACAAGTTTTTTTGCACCACGTGCGCTAGATTTTGGCAACAAGCGCAATTGCTTGGCAAGCAATGCCATCGCCATTGCCAAGTGCGCCCAATTTTTCCGTTGTGGTTGCCGAAAGGTTGACACAACTGCTGGAAACGCCCAAAACCTGCGCAAGGTTTGCCGACATTTGTGGCAAGTAATGCATCAGTTTGGGTTGTTGACAAACAACAACAGCCGAAACGTTGACCACGTGGTAGCCGTTTTGCTTGGCAAGGTCAACACACTTTGCCAGCAAGTGCATGCTGTTTGCGCCCTTGTAGGCGTTGTCGGTGTTGGGAAATTGCACGCCAATGTCACGGTTTTCGGAAGCCGAAAGCACAGCGTCGCAAATTGCGTGCGCAACGACGTCGGCATCGGAGTGCCCAATCAACTTTTTGTTGTAGGGAACAAGCACTCCACCCAAAACAACGCCACTACCTTCGCCAAAGGCATGCACGTCGAAACCGTTGCCAATGCGATAGTTTGGCACGTCGCCAAAATTGGTGATTTTTTTGTTGCTTGCTTGACCTTCCACAAAATGCACCTTGCCAAACACGTGGAAAAACAGCGTGCTTTCGTCGGTGAATTGTTGGGAAGTGCTTTGGAACGCTTGAAGCAACATTTTGTAGTTGAACACTTGCGGAGTTTGCACCGTGAACAGTTCTTGCCTGTTTTTGGGACACACGTCCCCCGTGTTTTGCCAAATTGTGTCGGTGACTGCAAGCGTTGGAACAGCGCTGTTGTGAACTTCGGCAGTTTGGAACAATTGCTCAACCAATTGCCTACTGACAAATGGCCTTGCGCCGTCGTGCACGGCAACAACCGTTGCGCTTGGGTTGACTTTCGCCAAGCCGTTTTGCACCGACAAACTGCGTGTTGCGCCAGCAGGTGCAAATTCCACGTTGCCAACAACGTCCGTTTTCCCCACCACAACAATTTGGTCGGCAATGCCCAAAAATGCATCCACCGAATGTTGCAAAATGCTTTTGCCAAACAGTTGTTCGTTCAATTTGTTTTTGCCGTAGCGAGTGGAACTGCCACCGGCAACGATAACAACACTTCTCATACTAGTCCAACACAATTTCGTACAATTGCGAAGCCTCGTCCTTTTTGACAGTTTCCTTCAAATCCACAACACGGAAAGTCAAACTGCCACTTGCAAAATGCACGCAAACCAAGTCGCCAATTTTCAATTTGTGGCCGGGTTTGGCGGGCTTGCCGTTGACGTCTACCTTTTGCCCATCGCATGCTTCTTGCGCAACAGAACGGCGCTTCAAAATGCGAGATACTTTCAAAAATTTGTCCAGTCTCATTGTTTTTCCTCGACAAAACGCCCCAAAATGGCAGGGGCGTGTGTTTGTTTTTGCTAAATTTCTTGGCGATTGCTAAACGCACGGGAAAGCGTTACTTCGTCGGCGTACTGCAATTCGCTACCGGAAGAAATGCCTTGCGCAAGGCGAGTGACTTTGATGCCACTTCCCTTCAAAAACCGTGCAATGTAGGTTGCTGTTGCTTCCCCTTCCACACGGGTGTTGGTTGCCAAAATAACTTCCTTGGTGTCGCCCTTTTGCAAACGACGGAACAGTTCGGCAAAGCGCAAATCGCCAATGTTGACGTTGTTGGCAGGGTTCAATGCGCCACCCAAAACGTGGTACACACCCTTGAATTCCCCAAGGCGTTCAATTGCATCCACGTCCTTGGTTTCGTGCACAACGCAAATGATGGAATGGTCCCTTGTGGAACAAATTTTGCAAGGGTCTTGCTCGGTGTAGTTGCCACAAACGGAACAAAGTTTGACATTTTGCTTGGCATGCAAAATGGCATCCACAAAGTTTTGCGCTTCGGCATCACTCATGGAAAGCACCTTCAATGCGTACCTTTGGGCAGTTTTTGCACCCACGCCCGGCAGTTTTGTGAACATGTTCACAAGCCTTGCAATTGGCTCGATGTAGTTAGACATACTAGAACAATCCCTTCATTGCTGCAAATGGAGCCATCACTTTGTCTTCCTCGGCTTGCGCTTTGGAATAGGCGTCGTTGATGGCAACCAAAATGAGATCTTCCAACATTTCAACGTCGTCGAAGTCGTCCTGATCCACATTGAGTTTGATACCCGTCACAAGTTTTTTGCCTGTTGCAGTCACAGTTACCATGCCACCGCCGGATGTGCCTGTAACTTCCAATTCTTCAAGTCTTTCTTGCGCTTGTTGCAATTTTTGTTGCATTTGTTGGGCTTGTTGCATGATGCTTTGCATTCCGCCACCGCCACCGAAAGATCCACCTGCGCCGTTGTAGCCGTACTTGTTACCTTTTGCCATGATTGTTTACCTCACTTTTTGTGTTGATTTGTTTGTTTTGCGCAACGGTTGTTGCGTTGTTTTTGCACCACGGGGTGCTGTTTCTACACAGGTTTGCCTGTGCCACCTTCGAACTTGACTGTGCTTGCCAACGATTGCAAACGCCTGTCCAAATCGCCGGAATTTTCCTTTTCCACAAGTTGGTACTCAATTGTTTTGTCGCAAAACATTTTGATGAGTTTGTTGAGTTGCATTTTGTACTGCAATTCGATGAGCGTGTGGGCGCCCTTTCCGCAGTTGACAACAAAGTTGCCACCCTCGAAGCGCACGGAAATGTCCTTCCAAATGCCCAACAGCAGTGGGTCGCCAAGTTGTTCCAACTTTACTTTTACACCACGCCACACCGATTGTGCGTTGGTTTTGTCCACAACCACCATGCTTTCGGCTGTCAAATTTTGTGGCTGTTGCTCCAACCTTGTGATGCGCCTGTCCAACCCTTCCACGTCCACTTCGCCCGTGGATGCGCCAATTTTGAGCGCTGCCGATTCAAACAGCATCAAGGGCGACAATGCGTAGCGCAAGCCGTTTTCCAAGCCAACAAGCGTGTCGATGGCAAACAGCAGTTTTGGCACTTGCACTTGCTTTGCCAGTTCCACAAGTTGGAAGTAGGCATCGTCCGGCAAGGAAAGCATTTCGTTGGCGTTTTTGCACACTTTGACGGTGAGCAAATCCTTGATGTACAACGACAAATCCTTGGAAAGCCTTGCCACGTCCTTGCCTTCCTTCACAAGAGTGTCGGTTTCCGTCAAAATGTCGCTTGTGTTGTTGGTGAGAATTGCCTTGCACAGTTTTGCAATGCTGTTTTTGGAAGAAACACCCAAAACAGCCATCACGTCGTCGTAGGTCAAGGTGCCTGTTGTGCAAGAGTAGCACCTGTCGGCAATGGAAACGCAATCCCTGACGCTACCTTCCCCCGCTTGCGCAATGGCGTAGGTTGCTTCCTTGGTGTAGGGCTTGTTTTCCTTGTCGAAAATGCTTGCAACGTGGTTTGCCAACGTTGCAGTTGGCACAAGGCGGAAGTCGAAGCGCATGCATCTGGACAAAATTGTTGCGGGAATTTTGTGCACTTCCGTTGTGCAAAGCACAAACAAAGCGTGCTTGGGTGGTTCTTCCAACGTTTTCAAAAGCGCATTGAAAGCACCAACGGACAGCATGTGAACTTCGTCGATGATGTACACTTTGTAGGGGCCTGCCACAGGTGGATATTGCACCTTTTCTCGGATGTCACGGGCGTAGTCCACACCGTTGTTGGATGCTGCGTCCATTTCGATAACATCCATGTTGGCGCCAAGCAACTGTTGGCAAGTTGGGCACTTTCCGCACGGACTGCCGTTGTTTTCCACGGCGTGTGGGCAGTTTACTGCACGGGCAAAAATTTTGGCTGTGCTGGTTTTTCCCGTGCCACGTGTGCCTGTGAACAAGTAGGCGTGAGAAACCTTGTTGCCAACAATTTGGTTCTTCAAAGTGTTGATGATGTGATCTTGCCCAATGACGTCGTCGAACGTTTGTGGGCGATACTTTCGATACAATGCTACGTAACTCATGCTACTACTCCTTTGTGGAAAGCAATTTTTTGCGGGCACGTTGCAATGCCCCATCCACTGCTTTGTAGGTTGTGTTTAGTTGTTCTGAAATATCCTCGTAGGTGTACCCCTCGGAAAAAAGCGTGCAAACTTTCCGTTCCAACGGGGTCAATTTTTGCTTGATTACCAATGCAATTTTTTCCGCCTGTTCCTTTTGCAAAAGTTCCTCCAACGGGTTGCTTTCGTCGGTGAGATGTTCGGCAAAAGAAATCTCCACGTAGTTGAGCAGGGGGCGGTTTTTGTAGGCGTTGTCCCTTTTTACAGCGTCCACAAGTTGCCTGCCCACGCACAGTTTTACAAAAGCGGGAAAACTGCCTTTTTGGTCGTTGAAATCTTGTATGGCGTGGAACAAACCAATCATGCCTTCCTGAAGCAAATCGTCCTTGTCGCCACCAACAAGGTAGAATTTGTTGGCAAGACTGCGCAACAGCCCCTTGTAGTCGGCAACAATTTGTTCAATGGCAATTTGGTCGCCCTGTTTGGCTTGTTGAATGAGTGTGTCCAAAACTATCCCCTTTGCCTAAGCACTTCGTACACGGCAATGCCACACGCAACGGATGCGTTCAGCGAGTTGACTTTGCCTTTGAGTTTCAAAGAAACAATGCCGTCGCAAGTTTCCCTTGTCAAGCGGGAAACGCCACTGCCTTCCCCACCGATAACCAGGGCAACGGCGCCCTTCAAATTGGTTGTTGTTATTTCCTGCCCGTCCATGTCGCAAGCGTACACCCAAACACCTGCTTGTTGCAGTTGCTTGATGGCGTTGTTTACGTTGGTGACACGGGCAATTTTCACATAGGACACAGCGCCTGCCGAACAACGCATAACCGTGTCGTTTACGGCAACTTGGCGGTTTCTGCCAATGATGATGCCATCCACGCCTGCGCATTCGCATACACGGATGATGCTACCCAAATTGTGTGGGTCGTTGATGCCATCCAACACCACAACGAAGGGTGTGGGGGAGGATGCCAAAATGTCTTCAATTTCGCTGTACACAAACTCGGAAACGTCGGCAATGAAACCTTGGTGCTTGCCTTCGATTGTTTCCTTGTCCAAAATGGCTTTGTCTACAAACTGCACCTTTACGCCCTTTTCCCTTGCAATGCGAATGATGCTGTGGTTTGCGCCCTTGTCCACAAGCAGGGTGTTGACGGAAACCGTGTCGGAACGCAGTGCTTCCAAAATGCAATTTTTGCCTTCTATTTTCATAAACTATTCTCCAAAATTTCCTTTATGCGCTGTTTGTTGCCTGTGAGGTACAAGTAGCCCAGCACGGCTTCGATGCCCGTTGCCTTTTTGTAGTCTACCAGCGACTGGTTTTTTGCCTTGTGGTTGTTTTTGCCGTTGCGACCACGCAAAAAAACACTTTGTTCTTCCTCGGTGAGCATGCCAAAAACCTTTTCGGCAAGTTGCGCTTGCGAATGTGCGTTGACGTGTGCGCTTGCCAATTTGTGCAATTCGCCTGCCTTGTGGTCGTGCTTGTGCACAAGGTACTCTCGCACAAACAAACTTTGCACGGCATCGCCAACAAACGCCAACACAAGTGGGTTGAGATTGCTTGCTTCCTTTGGTGTCATTGTGTTGAAAAAATCCATTACTTTGCGCCTTCCGAGAAAAATTTTTTGCCCATCACCACGCACGATGGCATGGTTGCAATTTGGCAAAAGCCACACTTTTGGTAGAACTTGATGGCAGATTTGTTGCTTTGCCCACACACAAGATGCACGCCATCCACGCCAAGGCTTTCCAAGTGGGCAAACAGGGTGGCAATCAACTGCGTGCCAATGCCTTGGTGCTGGAACTCGGGCAAAATGTCGATGTGCAAGTGCGCCGAGTAGCCCATTGCCACAAACTTTGCTTGGCGTTTGAGTTGGTAGTTGAAAGTTAGCCATTGCCACAAATTGAGTTTTTTGACGGTGGGCAAGTAGGCTTTCTTCATTGTGGGTGCAAAGTCGTTGGCATCCACACAGCACAAAACGTAGCCAATGGGCACGTTGTTGCTTAGTGCAACAAAACAGTGCTGTGGTTGGTGCTGTAGGTAGTAGTCGCAGTACAAACTGCAAATGACGGTGCGGTTTTTGGCAGTGTCCTTGCCACTCAAAAAGGACGTTTGGAAACAAATGTTTTGCAATGCGGAAAACTGCTGTTGATTGTAGTTTTGTACCTGTGCCACGACGTTCCTCCAAATGGCGGAATTACCCATTTTGTTCATAGTAGCAAAAACAACGGAAATTGTCAAGTGTACAACGCAACATTGTAGTTTGTTGCAATATATTATATATACACGCACAAGGGAACAACAAAACATAGCCGACCAAACAACTCCGACCACACGTTTGGTGGAATTTGCAAGCAGTCGCACGGAGTGCTTTGTGCTAGCAAATTTTTACCCACCAAAGTCGGACTTCCAAGGAAGGGTTACTCCGCAACCCTTATTTTAATTTGACATAGCTGGGGAGCCACATGCCCCAGCATCCCCCGTGAGGGCAAAAAGATTCGGTACACGCCCGAACTTTTTGGAGTTTTGTTG
>JAFVYC010000030.1 GCA_017500855.1 Clostridia bacterium
GACTCAAAATCCGATGTACGCGAGTACATGTGGGTTCAAGTCCCACCACCAGCACCAATCCCGCTCTTCGGAACGGGATTTTTTTTGTTGTGGTGGTGCAGGCGCCTGCTTTCCACCACGGTGGAATACTTCGCTACGCTTCGTGGCGTTCGTTCGCTTTGCTCACTCGGCTAAGGGCAGACTTGTCGGACTCAAAATCCATTATGCTAAACTATATGAAATAACAACAAAAGTCGCACGTGATTGGTGCGACTTTTTATATTTTAAAAAATGATTTTTTGTACTTAAAATTTTGTAGCTTTCAAAAACTTGTAGTCGTTCATTGGCGCATGGCATTTACTTAAACAAAAATAAAAAAGAAGTGAGTCCATGCCAGTCGAGGGCATCTGAGGAGATGCAAAGCATCCCCAGGCACTCACTTCTTGTCGGAGAAGCAAACTGGTGCCAAAATGTTGACACACCGGGGAACTTACTTCTCGCTAGTATTATATGCCATCATACTGCAATAGTCAAGTGTTTTTCAAAAAAATATACAGTTCAAGTAACGTTGGCAAGTTGGGGTCTTCAAGCGTTGTTGCAAATTGTCAAATGCCAAAGTTGCCGGAAATTGGGTCTTGAAAAATTGCCAAGTGTGGCGTTGCAAAGGTAAACACAACAAACAGCACGGCAATGATGGCAAGCGTTGCAAAGGCAATTTTGGGGTGCTTGCATTTGTTGTTTTGCTTGTAGAAGCGGAAAGTTTCCCAAGTGTAACAAATGGCAGAGGCAACAAAAAATATTGCAATGTTCACCCAATCGGGCGATTTGCCAACAACGCCGTTGTAGGTGTAGAACAGCACGGGAATTGAAGCCAGCCCAAGAAGAGTGCCTTGCAGTTTTGCGCACCAAAAGTCCTTGCGGTGGGCAAAGGCAAAACTTTCAACAACGGCAAACAAAAAAGTTGGCCAAAACAGCAGTTTCATGTGTTCCCAAGTCGATTCGTTCACGCCGGAAAATGGCGCAATCCACACGGCGCCACCCGTCCAATCGTACAAAAAGTGCAAAATTGTGCCACCTATGGTTGTCACAGCAAAGCCCACAAGTTGCCAAACTTCAACGGATTTTTTCACGCTCCACCCCACAAACAGTTTGTACAAGTATATTTCAAGGTGGCAGTTTGTAGAACTGTTCAACCAGCAAACATTCAATGGCGTTGGTCAAACTGTTGCGCAAAAACGGCAAATTGCAATGGTGGTATGGCGCAAACGTATTTGAATAGCCAACAAAGCAATTCTTTGCGCAGACCTGACTTGTTTTGTCAGCGTGCATTTATTGCCATAAGCAAAAGGGACAACGTTGCGTTGTCCCCTTTGTTGTGTTGCCAGGAAAGCGTGTGCAAGAAAAAAAGTTTTGTGCGCAACAGGGCAATGGATGTGAAACTTGGCATAGAAGATTTGTACAATATTTTGTAAGTAAAAGTTGAAACTGCCATTCAAGGCATTGTTGAATAAAACTACTTGGAAAGCGTGGAATGGTGGAAAACTATGCTGTTCACAACGTCAAAAAACAACTTTTTTGCAACATTTCAATTTGCTATTGTGTTTTTTGAGAAATATGGTATAATATAGATGAAAACAAATTGAAACGGGTTTCCGTGGCAACAACATTGGCGTGGTTTGTTGCGCTTTTTTGCAAGGCAGGGGGCGGAAATTTGCGCCAAAAGTCAACGTTGAAGTTGCCAAGAGCAAGGTTGAGTTGGTTGCGATGGTGGACTGCCACACGCTGTAACTCAACGGTTTGTTCAAGCAAAAATATCCAATTGTGGCTTTGGCAAAAGGTTGCAAACAAAATTGAAAAACTCAAAAGTGGGGGTACGTATGCTAAAAAAACTGTACCAAAAAAGTGAAATATGGTTTGCCGTGGTGTGGATTGTTGCCTATTGCGTGCTGATGTCGGTGGGAGATGGGCTTTCGGCAATGGCTGGCGTGGAAAAAAGCGTGACACTGGCAGTTGCCATTGCGCTGTCCGTTGTGTTGCTACTTTTTTTGAAAAACAGCAATTTGATGCAACATTACGGCTTGTGCCTGCCACAAAAATCGGCAAAACAAATGCTTTTCTACTTGCCAATTGTTGCAATGCTCACTGCCAACTTGTGGCACGGGCTTGCCATCAACTACTCGGCTGTGGAAAGCGTGCTGTACGTGCTGTCTATGCTTTGCGTTGGCTTTTTGGAAGAAGTCATTTTCCGTGGATTACTTTTCGAAAGCCTAAAAAAGGACAACGTAAAAGTTGCCATTGTCGTTTCCAGCGTGACGTTTGGCATTGGCCACATCATCAATTTGTTCAACGGCTCGGGCGCTGACTTGCTACCAAACGTTTTGCAAGTGGTGTACGCAACGTCGGCAGGGTTTATGTTTGTGATGATGTACCTTCGTAGCAAAAGTTTGTTTGTGTGCATTGTTGCCCACGGCTTGTTCAATGCGTTGAGCGCATTTTCCAACAACGCAACAACACCCATGCAAAACGTTGTTTCGGCGCTGTTGCTAACGGCAATCACAGGTGGCTACGCATTGTACCTTGCATTTGCAGTAAAGCCAACACAAACTGCAAAAGCCTAGCCCCGTGTGCGCAAAAACCGTTGTTTGTTTGCCAAGTGAGGTAGCAAAACGCCAAAATCAGCCAACACAAATTGCGCCCAAATGCACTCTTTGTTGCTGGTTTGAAAGCCAAGTTCGACGTTTGCCACTTGTCACAACACACAGCAAGCGTTGAAAACACAAAAACCGCACCCCGTGTGTGGAAAATCGCAGTTTTGCGCAAACAAATTGCAAAAATCTTGCAAAAAACTCAAAAATACTTACAATTCTCACAACAAGGAGGTGCAAACGTGTCAATTGTTAGCAAAAGCAAATTCGTTGCAAAGGTGCTTCGACATCAACCACAGTTGATTGGAATTGTTCTTGACGAAAACGGGTGGGCAAAGGTTGAAGAATTGTTGCAACTTTCCGCCAAAGTGTGCCCACTTTCCATGAAAGATTTGGAAACTATCGTTGCAACGGACAGCAAGGGGCGCTACACGTTCAATGACGACAAAACGCTTGTTCGTGCAAGGCAAGGCCACTCCGTCCGTGTGGACGTTGGGCTTGTGTTGGCAACTCCACCTGCAGTTTTGTACCACGGCACGGCGGAAAAGTTTGTTTGCTCCATCAACCAACACGGGCTTGTGAAAAAATCCCGATTGCACGTGCATCTTTCCGTCAACAAGCAATCGGCGTTGGAAGTTGGTGCAAGGCACGGCACGCCGTTTGTGTTCGCAGTAGATGCGCAAAGCATGGCGCAAGATGGCTTCGACTTTTGGATTTCGGAAAATGGCGTGTGGCTTGTTGACCACGTTCCTCCAAAGTATCTTTCCAAGGCGTAGCAACTTTTTTGGCACACGTGTGCCACTTTTTACAAAAAATATCATTAAAAAGAAGGTGAAAACATGCAAAAATTTCAACAATCAATTCATCCGGACGACGACCTTCACTACCAACAAATGGGGCTTGTTCGCAACGAAGTGCAACTGTGGGAGGACGGCTCCCGAGTGGACGGCAAAAGGGGACACTACGAGTGGTGGTACTTCGATTCCCACTACCCGGATGGCACTGTGCTGGTGATATTCTTCTTTTCCAAACATCCAATTGCCGTCAACGGTGGGCTAAACCCAATTGCAACTTTGGAACTGACTTTGCCAAACGGGCAAAAATTTTCCGAAGAAGTGGTGGCAACGGTACAACAAAGCCACTACTCCAAAACGCAATGCGACGTGAAAATTGGCGACAGTTTTTGCAAAGGCGACCTCAAGCACTATGACGTTGTGTTTAAGGGCAAAAACATTTCCGCAACGCTCACTTTGGAAGGCACAATTGATGCGTGGCGTTCACAAACGGGCAGTATCTTTTTTGGCAACAGAGAGCAACACTACTTTGCTTGGCTTCCTGCCATTCCGGAAGGCGTTGCCGTTGCCGACGTTTGCTACGATGGTGGCAAAACTTTGCATCTTGTTGGCTCCGGCTACCACGACCACAACTGGGGCAACGTTTCCATGCTCAAACTCATGCACCATTGGTACTGGGGCAGGGCAAAAATTGGCAACTACAAGGTCATTTCTTCTTGGATCACTTCCGCCAAAAAGTACGGCTTCAAGGATCACGACGTGTTCATGATTGCCAAGGACGGCAAAATCATTGGCGACAACTCCAACCATACTTTGCAGTTTTTGCCACAGGACAGGTACATCGACCAACACACCGGCAAACCCGTGTTCAACAAAGTGGTGTACTTGTACACAGCGGAAAATGGAGAACAGTACAAAATCACCTACCTTCGCAAGGGGGACATCAACAAAACCTGCTTTGTGGACGTGCTTCCCAAGCCCCTTGGCGCACTTGCCAAAGCCGTTGGCTTCGACGGTGGCTACTTGCGTTTCGAAGGCACAGCCACAGTGGAAAAAATTGTTGATGGGCAAGTTGTGGAAACAGCCAGCGACCCTGCCGTGTGGGAACTGATGTACTTCGGCAAAGCTTGCGCCGACGAAAAATTCAAAGCAAAACACAGCAAAAACGCCTAGACGTGGTGCAAAACAAGCAAAAATCGTGTGCCAAAAGTGAGTTTTTTGCCAAATGTAGCAACAACTTGAACACAACAAAAAAAGTGCATGCGTGGTGTAAAAATAAAGCAAAAAATGCAACAAAGGATGGAACAATTCCATCCTTTTTTTGTTGGTCAAAAAAAACAGCAACAAACAAAGCGTTTGTTGCTGTTGTAGTTTGCAATTTGGTTGATTGATTTTGCCAAACTTGCACCCCGTGGTGCAAAAAACGGCAATTATGCTAGTTTGCAAGGTAGCCACAAAGCAGTTTCAGCGTGTTGTGCACGCCTTCCAGGTGACTGCGTTCGTAGCCGTGGCTGGCAAACACGCCTGCGCCAATCAATCCGTGCTTTGCATCCACCCCTGCGGAAAGCGCTGCATCGGCATCACTGCCGTACTTGGGGTAAACGTCCAATGCGTAGCGTGCATTTTGCGCTTTTGCCGAGTTTACAAGCGCCGTAACAACGTCGTAGTTGTAGGGACCACGGCTGTCCTTTGCGCAAATGGAAACAGCCTTTTCGTCGCATTGCAGTCCGTCGCCAATGCAACCCATGTCCAACGACAAAATTTCCACAACGTCGCTTGGGCAACTTGCCGAGCAACCGTGACCAACTTCTTCAAACACGGTAACGTGCACGTAGCACTTTCTGTTGGGAGCAAGGTTGTTGTCCTTCAAGTACTTTGCAAAGGCAAGCAAAATGCCAACGGAAAGTTTGTCGTCCAAAAATCTACTTTTGATGTAGCCACTTTCGGTAATTCTTGTGCGTGGGTCGAAGCAAACAACGTCGCCAACGTCAATTCCCAACGCTCTCACGTCGGATGCGCTCTTCACGTCCTCGTCCAAAACAACTTCGCACGTGTCGAATGTGCGTTGAGTGGTGCTGTAGTTCAAATTTACGTGGGAAGATGGGTTGTGCAGTTGGAAAGTGCCTTCAATAACTTTGCCGTTGCGTGTGTAGACCTTCACGTTTTCCGCTTCGGCATTGTTGGCGTTCATTCCACCAAGTGGCGTAACACGCAAACGTCCGTTGCCCAAAATTTGGCAAACCATCCCACCAAGAGTGTCCACGTGCGCAGTAAGCATCACGGGGTTTCCTTGTCCGCCCAATTCCACCATCAATCCGCCCTTGTTTGTTTGCTTGGTTGTGTAGCCAAGTTGTTCAAATTGGCGTTGCGTCCATTGGATGGCGTTGTGTGTAAATCCCGTTGGGCTGTCGATTGCAAGCAATTCTACAGTTTGTTGTGTTGCATATTTTGCGTAGTTGTAGTCCATGGTGGTACTCCTTGTTTGCCAAGTTTGGCATGTGATACAAAAATAATACCACAAAATCCCCAAAAGGGGAAGTTGTGGCAGGGTATTTTTGCAAATATTTTTTGTTATTTTTGTTTTGGCACAATCATTGCACGCATTGCATTCAAAATTGCAACCACGCACACGCCCACGTCGGCAAGAATTGCAACAATAAGGCTGTCTATCAGCCCAAATGCCGAAAGGGCAAGCACGCCAAATTTCACAACTAAAGAAAACACAATGTTTTGCCACACAATGCCAAGCGTTTTTTGCGCAATGCGTTTTGCCGTGGGGATGCAACTTGGGTCGTCGTACATCAGCACGATGTCGGCGCTTTCAATGGCAACGTCGCTTCCAATTTCTCCCATGGCAATGCCCACGTCGGAGCAAACAAGCACAGGCGCATCGTTGATGCCATCGCCAACAAACGCCACCTTTTTGCCTTGCTTTTGCAATTGTTGCACCTTTTCCACCTTGTGTTGTGGCAAAAGTTGACTGTGTACTTGGTCTACGCCAATTTTTTGCGCAACGATGTTGGCAGTTTGGCTGTTGTCGCCTGTCAGCATCACGGCAGTGCAACCCATTTGTTTGAGATTTTCAATTGCCCCCTTGGATTGTGGCTTGATTTCGTCGGCAACAACAATTGCGCCAAGGCACACTCCGTTTTTTGCAACGTACACAACGGAAGCGCCTTCCACAACGTCAAATGGCACGTTGTGTTGGCTCATCAACAAGCCGTTGCCACACAAAATTGTGTCGTCGCCAATTTGCGCAACAACGCCACGTCCACTTTGCTCCGTCACAACAACTTGGTTGGTGGTGGGTGTTCCTTGCTTCAAAATGGAAAGGGCAATTGGATGGTTGCTGAACTGTTCGGCATCAATTGCCGTTTGCAAAATTTGTTGCCTGTTTTGCTGCGGAACAACGTCCACGACTTCAAAGTTGCCTTTGGTAAGGGTGCCGGTTTTGTCGATGGCGAAGGTGTCTACACTGCAAAGTTGTTGCAAGTAGTTGCCACCTTTTACCAAAATTCCACGCTTGCTTGCTGCTGCAATGCCACCAAAAAAACTCATTGGCACGGAAATAACCAACGCACACGGGCAGGAAACAAACAAAAACATCATTGCTCGTTTCAACCAAATTGCCCATTGTCCGTCGAAAATTGGCGGAACAACGCCAAGAACAAGCGCCAACACAACAACAATTGGCGTGTAGTACTTGCTAAATTTGCTAATAAATTTTTCCGCAGGCGCCTTTTGCGACGATGCGTTTTCCAC
>JAFVYC010000031.1 GCA_017500855.1 Clostridia bacterium
ACGAACTACGCGAAACCGCAGATTATCTTTGGTTGGAAAGAAACAGAAAAGGAAGCGTTCTCTATATGAGTGCTTTCTCTCCGAGTGTACGTGAAGCAATGGCAGAAGGTTTTACTGTTCCCGTTAATGCCGCTGTGAATTATAGAATGTACTCGTCGGTTGACGATGCGCACTACAAATTAACAAAATATGTTTCCCTTGAAGAATGGGGAGTGCTAATGTAATTAAATATATTGTTGAGGTCAAATATTATGGAATGGAAAGATTTAGCTCCTTGGATCACCATTGGAATAACTGTTGCGTTATCAATACTTGTTCCATTGTTTACACAAATAGCGAATAATAAACATCAGCGGAAAATTCAACGAGAGAATCGCAAGTACGAGAAAGAGCAAAGGAAGATTCAAGTTCTTGAGAATTTTTTATCAAAAGTTGGAGGAATGATTATAGCTGCTGGACACATTGATATAGAAAAAATAGTGCAAGCAGGGGAGGCATTGCACCAAGTATACATTTATGTACCTAAAGAATGGTATGTTGATTTGGATAGACTTACAGAATTTATTATGGCATTTGAATGGAAAAAGGCAGAGAGTTGCATTCAAAAATTAAGTCGATTGATTTCGGAAGAATTAAACAAATAAGATAAAGAGGTTTTCTATGACCAACTTTGATTTTTTGAAAAAGACGCCGGCTTTCGCATCTTTTGCAGATGTGGCCATTTCGGCGGAAAAACTACTACATATAGACATGGATGCCTGCGTGCTTAATTGTCGCAGGGCGATGGAGTTTGCCATCAAGTGGATGTATTCCGTTGATGCCGAGTTGCAAATGCCCTACCAGGACAGCCTTGTCAGCCTGATGAACGACGAGGCGTTTAGAGATATTGTTGGCAACGACGTTTGGCGCAGAATGGAGTTTGTGCGCAAGGTAGGCAACAATGTTGCTCATGGCACCAAGAAGATTTCCAAGGAGCAAGCAGAACTTTGCTTGGAAAACCTGTTTGTCTTTTTGGATTGTGTGGCGTATTTCTATGCGCCGGACTACGTTGAGCAACATTTTGACAAGTCCTTGCTGGCGCTCACTGTGGACGAGGTGCTTGCATTTGTGCCGGATGCCGAAATTGACGTTTACAAGTTGATTGAGGAAAACAAGCAGTTGCAAGCGGAGTTGACAGCTCGCCGTGCCGAGCAACAACAAACCTATGTTCCCAAGCCATTGGAACTTTCGGAGTTCAACACTCGCAAAATCTACATTGATTTTATGCTTCAGGATGCCGGTTGGGTAGAAGGCAAGGATTGGCTCAACGAAGTGGAACTGTTCGGAATGCCCAACACAACCGGAGTTGGCTTTGCCGACTACGTACTGTTTGACGATGCTCACAGGCCATTGGCTGTGTTGGAGGCCAAGCGCACTTGTGTGGATGTTGCCAAGGGTAGGCAACAAGCCAAGTTGTATGCCGACCTTTTGGAACAAAAATATGGAAGAAGACCCATCATCTTCCTTTCCAACGGTTTTGAAACACGCATTTGGGACGACAGATTTCAGCCGGAGCGCAGGGTTGCCTCGGTATACTCCAAGCGTGACCTGGAAAAGTTGTTCAATTTGCGTGCAATGCGCACCAGCTTGAAAAATGTGATGGTGGACAAGCACATTGCCGGCCGTTACTACCAAGAAGGGGCAATCAAAGCTGTGTGCGAAGCCTTCGACAAAAAGAACCGTCGCAAGGCGTTGCTTGTGATGGCAACCGGCTCCGGCAAAACACGCACGGTGATTGCGCTGTGCAAGGTTCTTTTGGACCACGGTTGGGTAAAAAACATTTTGTTTCTTGCCGACAGAAACTCTCTTGTTTTGCAAGCAAAGCGTGCGTTTGTGAACATGTTGCCCGATCTTTCCGTGACCAACCTTTGCGAGGACAAGGACAATTTCGACAGCAGATGTGTGTTTTCCACCTACCAAACAATGATCAATTGCATCGACACCATCAAGGACAAGGACGACAAAAAGTTGTTCACTGTTGGCCATTTCGACTTGGTGATTGTGGACGAAGCACACCGTTCAATCTACAACAAGTACAAAGATATTTTCACATATTTCGACTCCCCCCTGGTTGGTTTGACAGCTACACCCAAGGATGAAATTGACAAAAACACCTACGAAATTTTTGAGCTGGAGAATGGCGTTCCAACCTATGGCTACGAACTTTCCCAAGCCGTTACAGACGGCTTTTTGGTGGATTTTGTGTCGGTGGAAAGCAAGTTGAAGTTTATTGAACAAGGCATTGTGTACGACGATCTTTCCGAAGAGGACAAGCAAGCCTACGAAAGCACGTTCGAAGGCGAAAACGGCGAATTGCCACAAAGCATATCTTCTTCGGCGCTTAACGATTGGGTGTTCAACGAAGACACGATTCGCCAAGTTTTGCACATTTTGATGCAAAACGGATTGAAAATTGACTATGGCGAGAAGCTTGGAAAAACCATCATTTTTGCAAAGAACCACGATCATGCTGAAAAAATTCACGAAATCTTCGGCAAAGAATATCCTCACTTGCCTGGCTACACAAAGGTGATAGACAACTACATGACTTACGCCCAAAGTGCTATCGATGAGTTTTCCGACCCCAAAAAACTTCCACAAATTGCCATTTCAGTTGACATGTTGGATACTGGCATTGACGTTCCGGAAGTGTTGAACCTTGTTTTCTTCAAAAAGGTTATGAGCAAAGCCAAATTCTGGCAAATGATTGGTCGTGGAACACGCCGTTGTGACGGATTGATAGACGGAAAAGACAAGGACAAGTTCTACATTTTTGATTTCTGTGGCAACTTTGACTTCTTCAGAATGAACAAGGGCAAGCCCACTGCAAACCAAATTGCATTGCAAGGTGCAATTTTCCGCCTAAAAGCGCAAATTGTGTACAAATTGCAAGACCTAGCTTTTCAAACGGACGAGCTGATAGCTTTCCGCAAATCTTTGGTGGACGATATGGTGCGCAAAGTTAACCAATTGAACAAGGGGAACTTTGCCGTTCGCCAACACTTGCGTTTTGTTGAGCAGTATGCTCAGGTAAGTGGCTACAACGCTTTGACCTACGAAGATACCCTTTTGATGGCAGAGGAATTGGCGCCTTTGATCACACCAGACCAGGACGAAGCGTCTGCAGTAAGATTTGATGCTTTGATGTATGGTATAGAGTTGGCATATCTTGTAGGCAAAAAATATCCTCGTGCTCGTGCAGATTTGCTCAGACGGGTGCAAGCAATAGCAAGCATTGCCAACGTTCCCGAAATAATGGCGCAATCGGACCTTATTGACAAGATTTTGCACACAGACTACTTGGACAACGCAGGTATCAACGAGTTTGAACACGTTCGTCAAAACTTGCGTAACCTTCTCAAGTACGTGGTGGTGAGTAGCGTTGAGTATACCACAAACTTTACCGATGAGATTTTGTCTATTGATTGGAACGAGTCGCAATTGGAAAGCGACGACCTCAAAAACTACAAAGCCAAGGCAGAGTTCTATGTTCGACAACACCAAGACATGCCTGCAATTGCAAAGCTAAAGACCAATGTTCCCCTAAACGACGAAGACGTGGAGCAACTTGAGCGCATTCTATGGGGAGAGATCGGTAGCCGAAAGGACTACGAAGCCGAGTATGGCGAAAAACCTCTTGGGGAATTTGTGCGAGAGATTGTTGGTCTAGACATGACAGCGGCAAAACAAGCGTTTGCCGAATTTCTAGACGACGTGAGTCTAGATGCCGACCAAATTTACTTTGTAAACCAAATTGTTGAATACATTGTGCGCAATGGTGTGATGAAAGACATGTCTGTGCTTCAGGAAGCCCCATTCACAGACAGAGGAAGCATTGTTGAAATTTTCAAGAACATCTCTGTGTGGATGGCAATAAAGCGAGTTATTGAGCAAATAAACGCCAATGCAGCATAGTGGTTAAAATGTAGATTAATAGATTTATTTTGCCCCAAGAGATTTAACTCTTGGGGCGTTTTCGTTAAGATTACTATAAATGTACTAATGCTGCACTGGTGACACGGAAATGATTGCTATCTCTTTCATGATTTATAAACAAAAAAAAGGCCTACAAGTTACCTTGTAAGCCCTAAAAGTGTCTATTTTGTCCAATTTCCGCACTTATCTCGTTTTTGCGTCATCCAGTAAGTGGGTGTTGGCGCTTCAATAATTTGAGTGGGGAAGATGATTCCCGCAATGCCCCTAAAACAAAAATAAGTCGGCCGCATTTTAGAATGCGACCGACACTGGCGGAGAGAACAGGATTTGCAAGGAGCGAAGCGACGGAATAGTGAGCCGTGCGAACGTCACGGGTTGTTGCCAAATGTTGTGCCCGAAAACTCAAGTTGGCACGCAAAAAGAAGAAAAACAAAAAGCAGTTCACATTGCGTGAACTGCTTTGTTTTGCGACCACAAGGCGTGGCCAACTGTTGGCGGAGAGAACAGGATTTGAACCTGCGGAGGCTGTTCACCTCGCACGCTTTCCAAGCGTGTGCCTTAAACCGCTCGACCATCTCTCCAAACTATTTCAAAGGGTGTCCTTTTCGTTAGCCATAATAGAATACCAAAAAAAACAAAAATAGTCAAACAATATTGCCAACTTTTTTGCCGAGAAGCCAAAATATTTTGCATTTTGCGAGTTTTTTGCAAACAACCGCCAAAACTTCACGTTGAGTAAGTACGCAAAATTCCACAAGCCCTTTGTCAAATTGCCATTTTTTGCACGTTGGCAACAGGTTTTGCCAATATTTGTTGCAAACAACTTTTTGCAATGTACCAATAGTGTTACTTTTTTTCAAAAAGTTCACAAATTGCATCTAGACACAGCGCCATTTTCGTGGTACAATAGTTATATAATGAATAACTATGCAATCAAGGAGATAACCATGAAAAAACAAGTTGTTTACGCATTGGCAATAGTTTGCGTGATGTGCATGTTTGCAACGGTTTTGGTTGCTTGCGATCCGCCAAGCCCACCAAACCCACCTGCGCCTGAAGCGCCCACTTGGGAAAGCCAAATTTCCTTTTCCGACAACGGCATTCAACTCAACCTCACGCCGGTAGAGGGCGCAACTACCTACGACATCTACTACAGCCCCTCTCGTTTTGGCGAGTACGCATGGCAGGTTACGCAAGAAAACCTCACGTTTTCCCACGAGGACAAGTACGGCTACTTCCGTGTGGACGCCATGAATGGCGACCAACTTGTGTCTAGCCAACTTTTCTCCTACGATTTGGAATTGTTTGGACCAAACACAAGCGTGTACAGCCCAACAGACTTTGTGGAAGACGTCAACGACGAAATCCAACAAAAATTTGCCATGTTGGAGTCGGCGCAATTCTCTTCCGAAAGGTATGCGGCGCTGTTCAAGCCCGGCACCTACAGTGGTGTGCGCATGCAAATGGGCTACTACACAACAGTTTCCGGTTTGGGCGTTTCCCCAACGGAAGTTACGCTTGGCTACTTCAACGTTAATGCTCAATGGTTCAACGGCAACGCAACGCACAACTTCTGGCGTGGCATCGAAAACGTTACCGTTTCCGGCGACGTGCAATGGGCGGTTTCCCAAGCAACAAGTTTCCGCAGGATGAACGTGCTTGGAAACATGCGTTTGGACGACGGCGGTTGGTCTTCCGGTGGCTACATTGCCGACAGCAAAATCCGTGGTAGCATCAACTCTGGTGGTCAACAACAATGGTTCTGTCGCAACACCGATTTCAACAAGTACCAAAACGCAGGTTGGAGCCGTGTGTTCTTGGGATGCAACGGCACTTTGCCAAGTGGCTCTTGGCCCAACACCCGTGTTACCGACATCCAAGCAACGCCGGACATTGCCGAAAAGCCCTACATCGTGTTTGATTCCGACGGCTACGGCGTGTTTGTTCCCGATGTGGCAACCAACCGAGACGGAATCTCTTGGGAAGAACAAACTGAGGGATACGTGGTGCCACTTGACGACTTCTACGTTGCCCGTTCTGACAGGGACACAGCCGAAACTTTGAACATGGCTCTTGCTTGCGGAAAGCACCTTTTGTTCACCCCAGGGGTGTACAAATTGGACGAAGCGTTGCGTGTTGAAAATGCCGACACAATCGTGCTTGGCATTGGTTTGGCAACGTTGAAAATTACCGACAGAAACACCGATGCGCTGATGATTGTTTCCGACGTGGACGGCGTTAGCGTCAGCGGTTTGTTGTTCGATGCAGGCACCTACTCCAATGCGCTCATGCGTGTTGGCGACAGCAAAACAGGCGAAAGCCACGCCCACAACAAAATTCGCCTTGCCGATTTGTACTTCCGTGTTGGTGGTGCAGAACGTGCAAACACAAGCGTGGACGTGTGCTTGGAAATTAACAGCAACGACGTTGTTTGCGACCACTTCTGGATTTGGCGTGGCGACCACTCCCACGGTGTTGGTTGGGCACCCACCACGGAAGAAGGACGCTACAGCAACGTTACCAAAAACGGCATTGTTGTCAATGGCGACAACGTTACTTGCTACGCATTGATGGTAGAGCATTTCCACCAATACCAAACAGTTTGGAATGGCGAAAACGGCGCAACCTACTTCTACCAATCCGAAGTGCCCTACGACCCAATTCAAGCAGACTGGACTTCCCACGACGGCAAGGTTTTGGGCTACGCTAGCTACAAGGTTGGCGACAACGTCACAAACCACCAAGCCTACGGCATTGGCGTGTACTACTTCCAGTCTGGATGCATTTTGGAAAACGCAATTGAAGCACCAAGCGCACCGGGCGTGTACTTCGAACACATCTTCACACAAAACCTTTCCGGCAAGAAGGGTGGTGCAATTTCCAACATCATCAACGGTGTTGGTGGCCCTGTCGATAACGACCACGGCACACAAGCCATCACCTACTACTACGACGGACAAATCCAACAAGAACGCCCCTAGGCAAAACAGCAAAACCCCACCCCGTGGTGGGGTTTTTGCGTAGAAATTGGCAATTTCATCAAGTACAAACAAGTCATTTGTACACACGTGTGCAGTACGCCAAACCCAACTATTCACACAAACCGAAAGAGAGAACAAGGCAGTTTTGCAACGTTCTCTTTTTTTGGCATTCAAGATTGGCCGGCGTCAAAACCAAGTTGCTTTGCAACGCAGTTCGTGCCTTTGCACGAACAAAGTTAAGTTTGCTTCGTTGCAAAAACAAAGGTTGTCCGCAAGATAGTTTTGCCCACACGGCAATCTTTACTTGCTCAAAGGGCAACGAATTTTGTTCCCCGTCCTTTGTTTTTTGCCACGTGGGGCGTTGTCGTTTGCAAATTTGCTTTTCTTGCAAAAATTTTTGCAAAAAATTTGCGCAAAAGCGTTGTTTTTGCGTGCTATTTGTTGACTTATTTGCTGTAATAAAGTAAAATGTACACATTATACTTTTTGTAAGGGAGGAAAACTTATGAAACAAACCAAACGTATAACATCCGTAATGATGGCTGTTTTGCTGGTTTTGGTTGCTTTGCTCAGCGTAGCGTGTCAACCAAACGAACCACAAAAGTTCACAATTACTTTTGAAACATTCGATGGAAAAAGCAAAACGGTGGAAGTTATGGAAGGCGAACTTGTTACTCCGCCGGAAAATCCAAGCAACAGATATGCAAAGTTCCTTGGATGGTGCGCAGATGCCGAATTGAAAACACCTTGGGATGCAACTGCTCCTGCTACGGCAAGCACAACTGTTTATGCAAACTGGGAGTACAGGTACACAATCACTATCACATTTGACACATGCGATGGCAAAGAACCCACAACAACTACCGGCCACACGGGCTTCTTGTTTAGCGTTCCAAGCGATCCAACACGTGAATACTGGACGTTCTCCGGTTGGTACTACGATGCAGAATGCACCGACAAGTACTCCGAAGGAGATGCTCTCACCAAAAACAGAGATTTCACAATGTACGCAGGTTGGACGATTTTGCCAGACCACGCACACACCTTCACATTCGACAAAACCGTTGCACCAACTTGCACAACTGTTGGCTACGACCTCTACACTTGCGTTTGTGGCACGCACGAGCATCGCAACGAGGTTGCAACGTTGCCTCACGACGTAGAAAACGACCAAGACTACATGCGTTTCCAAGAATGTGCATCCTGCGGTCAAACACTTCGTATTGACAGTTTGCGTACCTACGACCAAGTGTTCAAGTATGAATTTACACAAGAAAGGGCTGACGAAATTGATGCTGCCTATGCAGAACTTTTGGAAATCCTTGAATCTGTGGAAAGATATTCTTCCGAATATGCTCGTACTTGGAACGAAGACACACAATCCTACGACACATCCAAGGACGTTGCAGGTTTGTGGGACGAAAACAAGCAATTTGAAGAAAAGTTCAACGCCTACGACGACAGCGTTATGTACGTTATTGAACAATACCAATATGCGTACGTGTTCTACTGCGTATACGACGGTGACCCTGCATACGAAGAAGCATACGAATTTATTTCCGAATTCCGCACAGACATTGTCAAAGACTACTACAGCTTGTACCGTTTGATTCACGAAACAAAGTATAGAGAATTCTTCTTTGCTTACGACGAAGGTTGGACGGATGATGACATTCAACTTGCACTCAACTTGTCCGATCAGTACGGTGGCGAAGAATATGCCGAACTCAACAAACAAGCCGACGACATTGCCGTTGAATTCAGAGCAATTGAAGATGCCGCAACAAGCGGACGTGTGCTTACTTTGTACAGCCAATTTGTTGAAGTTAACAACCAAATTGCTCAACTTGCAGGCTACGACAACTACATGGACTACGCATACGAAAACATCTACGAAAGAGACTACACTCCCGAAGACGTTATCGTGATGAGACAATACGTAAAAGAGTACATTGGTCCAATGTTCAAAGCGTTGACCGAACAAATGGAAAAACCAAATTCTTTGAACGCTAACCAAATCAAGTACTACGAAGCACTCAGCTCCAAGTCCATTTTCCAAAACCCACTCACAGCCGACCTTGTTGCAAACTACTTCGACCTTTTGAAGAGCCCGGCAGGCCAAGCAGGCGCAAAGGAAATTGACTTTGCTCACCACGCAAACGAATTGTTCAAGAACGGTAACTACTACACAGGCGACTACGAAGGCGCATTCAGCTACTTTGTTCGTGCTCACCAAAAATCCATTTTGTACTTTGGACCGGGTAGCTACAGTGGTGCATTCACGTTTGTTCACGAATTTGGTCACTACTACGAAACAGTGTACAACCCCGGCGCAAGCATCAGCTACGACCTTGAAGAAACACACTCCCAAGGCAACGAAATGCTGTTTCTTGCCTACGTTTCTTCCGTTTTGGAACAAAACAACGCAACACCTGCTTTCCTCAATTTGATGTACGACAACATTTGGAACAGCCTTGCAATTGGCTTGTTGGCAACTGCAGTAGACGAATTTGAACAAATTGCCTACACAGGCGAGTACTACGGCAACAACGTAAGCATCAAAAACATTCTTGCAGACGGCGTTGTTTCTGCAAACGAGTACGACAGAGTGTTTGCAGGTTTGATGACAGACTACGGCGTTAACGGCGTTCTCAACTCAGCCTACTGGCGCTATGTTGTTATCGAATCCCCAGGCTACTACATTTCCTACTCCATGTCTGCTTTGCCAAGTATCGAATTGTTCGTTCTTGGCACACAAGACTTCGAAAGCGCAAAACAAAGCTACTTCAAGTTGTTCACATTCACCGACGACGAAAACTACGCATACGTAGACAAGTACGGTGATTTGGTTGTGACAGCAGGCTATGCAGACACGTTGCACTACGCAGGATTGTACTCTCCATTCGAAGAAGAATTGTACACCACGTTGCAAAGCTACTTTGGCACAAGCGAAAGCGATCCAAAATAGTTGGTTGATTGTCAATCAATCCCACCCCTTGCGGAATTCCGCAAGGGGTTTCTTTTTGCAATCAACAAACTTGCAATGTAAATCTGCCACCCCGTGTGTGGATTATTAACAACGTGTTGCACGTTGGCGGCGTGGAAATTCTCTCACTGCAAAACAATGGTTTGAAGCAACAAAAGACAGTCAACTGTTGACAAAACACATTGTATGGGTGTATAATATTGTCAAGAATTCTTTTGAGAAGTCTTGTTGAAAACGATGCAGTGGCGTTGGAAGGTTTGTTATGTGCAAGTGCGCCAAATCTTTAACTTAAAGGAAAAAACTTGGTAACGGTACCATGCGCTACAACAAGGACAATGCAACAGGAGTGTGATTTTTTGTGGAATACGTGTGTTTTGCCATTCAAATAGTTTTCTTATTGTTGACCTTCTCGCCCACAGGGCAGACTTATTTATTATGTCACGAAAGAATGTTCAAAAAATACAAGCTTGTTGAGGCCATTGTGCAAGTGTTTTGCATTATTGCCAATTTGTTTTTGTGCTTTGTTTCCAAGGAAAACATGGTGTATTTGGTAGCATTGCAGGTTATCGTTGCAGGCGCAATTGGTTGCTGTTTCGACATTGTAGCAAAAAAGGCATATTTTCGAGATTTGGAAGAGAAAATTAAAGAAGAAAAAATATCAACATGTAGTGAAATGGAAATCAGAAGATACATGCTGGAAAAGCACGGGCTTGCAGTTTCCGTTAAAGATATTGAAAAATGTTTGTCAAAAATCAATAAATAATTGGCGCAACTGTCTTTTTGACAGTTGCGTTTTTTTGCCACCCCGTGGTGGCGAAATTGGCATTTTCGATGTTGCACGAAGCAATTTTTTGGCAAAAAGCACGCTTGTTCAACAAAACAGTTGAGTTCAAGGCAAAAACACGCACCCGTGTGTGGAAAAACGTGCGTTTTGCGTAGGGTTTTTGCAAACTTTGTACGCAAAAGTTGCCGTGTTGTGGCGTGGTTGCAAAAATGCGTTCTGCGTTTTTGGGCGTGGTTTGGTTTGGCAAGACAGTTGACAAAACGCCTCTTTTGATATACACTCTAGGTGCCAAGTCAAAAAGTATTCTACTTTTTGGGGCAAAAATTTGCCCTTGCAAGTGCGTTTTGGCGCACGTTTTGTCGGCTTTGGCAAACATCATTCAACAACACACAGCAAATTTCGCTTTGCAACAATCGTTGCTCAAAAGGAGAAAAACATGAATTTTCAACAAACAACCAAACGCATTTTGGTGCTGACTTTGGCGCTTGTTTTGGCGCTGTCTTGCGTGGCGCTTTCTGCTTGCGACACAAGGGAAGAGGTGTTCGAGTGGACTTTTGACCTCAACACCAACCAAGATGCCTACGTGGCAAATTGCTACGGCAAGTACATGGGCGAAGAAGTCATCATCCCGGCAATGCACGAGGGCTTGCCCGTCGAAGGCGTGTACTTCTCGGCTTTCAAGGGCGCACCCAACCTCAAACGCTTGGTGGTGGAAGGTAGCCAGGAAGCAAACAGCAAGTTTTCTTTCGGCAGTTCCTCTTTCCAAGATTGCAGGGCTTTGGAAAGTGTGGAAATCTACCGCACGGGCGAAGTTGTTCTTGGTGGCAGTTGCTTTGCAAGTTGCCCAAGTTTGAGCACTTTCACGGTGGAAAACGCAAGCAAACTTAGCATTGGCTACTACTCCTTCGAGTACGACGGGGATTTGACCGTCAACGTCAACGGCGCAGAGTTGTCCATAGACGGCACAGCGTTTGTTGAACCGTTCGGAGATATCCACTACAATTTTACCAACTGCACGGGTCAATTGAATGGCAACTGCACGACGGCAAATCTTGTTGGATGCACGTTTTCCTTGATTAGCGGTTCTGCACAGACGTTGGTTTTGGACAACACCCAATTTTTGCAAGAGGACATGTACTACCGTGCAGTCAACGCCACCTTCCGCAACACCGTGGTGTTCAACAACAACTACAAGGAAAACTGGATTAGCAAAAACGGTGGTTTGTTGGAAACGCTTGTTATCGAAAGCGTTGGCGAAGGTAGCAGTTACTCGCAAAAAACAGGCGACAAGTACTACCCACTTGCACGCACAATCACCATTGGCAACGACGTCACGTATATTCCCGCAGGTCTTTCCGGCGACTACTCGCTGGAAGAATTGGAGTGGCTGGACAACCGTCAACTAACCTTTGTGTACAACGGCTCTAGCGCACAGTTCAAGCGCTTGCCGTTTGATCCAACACACAACAACAACTTTGCCTACAACGTGTACAAAATCAACAGCACCGACGGTCAACCCGCAACGCTTACTTTTGTGGACGAACAAGGCAACACGCTTGCAACGCAAAGCACAACCATTGGTGCATCTCTCAGCCAAGAAACGTTGCAATTCCCCAACACAACGCTTGTTCCGGGCAAAATGGTTTTGGGCTTGTTTGCCGACGAACAAATGCAACAACCCATCAAAGCAAACACAACCTTCGATGGCGACACAACCATCCACGTTTTGCTGGAAAAGCAAAGTGTTCTTTGCCAAGCAAACTTGACTCTTGCCGAAGGTAGCCTGTTCGACCAAAGCGTTCCCGGGGTGCATTTCTCCCACACAACCACGGTAGAAAACCCCGTCACAGTGGAAATGCTGTTGGCAAGTTTCCAACCAAGCAAGTATGCCGAGTGGCAACTGTTCGACGACGAATTTTGCACAACTCCGCTAGCACGCACAATCAACACCGTTGGCGACAACCTTGTGTTTGCCAAGGTCACCTCGTGGGATGGCACAACAACCAACGTGTTCTCCATCCACGTTTTCGTCAAGGACGTGTTCACGGTGGACTTTGTTGTGGACGGTCAAATCTACGACACGGGCAAAGTTGTTCAAGGCGACAACAAGGACTTCCCACAAGATCCAACAAAGCAGGGGCACACCTTCCTTGGTTGGTCGGTGGACGGAACGCAAGATGGCATTTTGACTCAACCCTACGTTCCATTTGAAAGTCAACAGCTAACGGCAGTTTTCCAAATCAACGTCTACACCGTAACAATTGCAGGTACCGACTACTCCTTCCAAGTTGAATGGAACCAAAAGGTGGAATTGCCACTTTTGGAAAAGGATCACTACACATTCCTTGGCTACAGCTACCAAGGCACAAGGGTGACGGCATCCATCTTTACCGACGTAGAAACGGGAATCACGCATTGCGTCATTCCGTACTACAATTACGAGCACGACATGCAACTGACCCCCGACTTCCTTGCAATTTCCTACTCCGTTGTTTTGATCAACGGCGACGACGTTCAAACTGTAAGATACACAGTGGACGACGAAAGTTTTGCGTTGGAAGATGCAACAAAGCAGTACCACGATTTCCTTGGTTGGTACACGGAGGAAAACGGTGGTGGAAGCAAGGTGGAAAGTATCGACACTTCTTCCCCAAGTTGGATTAGCCTGTACGCACACTTTGCGCCCACAACCTACACGGTGCGCTTTGTGGATGGCGACAACGTTGTCAGCACGCAAACCTTCAACTGCAACGAGCAAAACATCCAAGAACCGGACGTTCCGCAAAAGGACGGCTACTTGTCCGATTGGGAAAATTGGCATTTGGAAATGAAGGACTTCGACGTTCACGCCACACACACCCCAAAAGAGTACAAGCTTGAACTGTCCTACCAAGGCGACACCTTGGACTACCCAACAACCTACACCGTGGAAGACAACGACATTGTGTTGCCAATTCCCAACTACGCATGGCACCAATTCCTTGGTTGGTTCACGGAAGAAAACGGTGGTGGAAGCAAAATTGACGTCATCGACACTTCCACCATGCAAAACTACAAACTGTTTGCGCACTATGCCCCCGCAACCTACACGGTGCGCTTCCTAGACGGCGAACAAGTGGTGCAAACGTCAACTTTCAACTACGACAACCGTGAAGTAGTTGCGCCGGAAGTTCCCCAAAAGGAAGGCTACGTTTCTTCGTGGCCGGAATTCACAATTGGCCCCAAAAACATCGACGTGCAAATTGTTCGCACTCCAATTGAGTACACAATCACCTATCTCAACACCAAGGACATGCCATCTCTCAACCCAACCACCTACACTGTAGAGGACGAAATCGTGCTGTTTGGCCAAGCCGTTGAGCACTACGATTGGGCAGGTTGGCAAAACGAAAAGGGCGAAACAATTCAAATCATCAACAAGGGCACAACGGGCAACCTCACTTTCACGGCGCAATGGGTTGTGCACAAGTACAGCGTGTTTGTGTACACAAGCCAAAGCACCTACACCGAACACAAGGTAGAGTACAACAAAGAATTCAATTTTGACGCCTTGGAAACACCCACAACGGACGACAAAATCTTTGTTGGTTGGTTCAACAACGACTACACAACGGAGTACACGGGCAAAATCACCGTGACTAGCGACGTGCAAGTGTTTGCAAAGTGGTACGACAGTTCATCCATTGCAACCTTGGAAGATTTCGAAAAAATCCGCCAAGACCCAACGGGCACGTTCCACTTGACTGCCGACGTCGACATGCGTGGCGAACTTGTTTCCCCAATTGCCGAGTTCAAGGGCGTTTTGGACGGCATGGGCCACAAACTGTACAACTTCACTCTCAAAGTCAACGCATCCATTGGTTCGTTCGGTTTGTTCAACAAAAACAGCGGTACAATTCGCAATTTGACGTTGGACGAAGTGGTTTGCTCGGTAACAACCAGCCCAACTTCCGATGGCGACAACGACTACGTTGGCGTTTTGGTTGGCACAAACAGCGGAACAATTGCAAATTGCCACGTGTTCAGCCCTAACTTTACAGTCACAACGGATTTCCAACACGCAAACATGCGCTACTACTTCCACATTGGTGGATTGGTTGGCAAAAACAGCGGTTCCGTTGCTAATTGCTCAACTGCGGTAACCTTCACAGGCGTGTTTACTCCACACAACAACACCAACTACTACGGCACCTACTACTGCGAAGTCTACCCACGTGTTGGTGGTTTGGTTGGAACAAACAGCGGAACAATTGCCAACAGCAACAGTAACTCCACAATCAAGTGCACGGGCAACGCCTACGGCAACGGAAAGGGCCACGGCTTCACTTGCCTGTACGTTGGTGGATTGGTTGGTGTCAACGACGGCAACAGCACAATCGAGCAATGCCACACAACAACATCCATCACGGCTTCGGCAAATCACAGCGGACAAAACAGCATGGGCGACATCTACGTTGGCGGTTTTGTTGGCACAACAAGCGGAATTATCAAGGAATGCTACGGTGTTGGCGATGTCAGCGCCTACGCAGGCAGAACGGCGCACGTTGGTGGTTTTGCAGGTACCGTTGGCGCAAACAGCAGTATCACCAACTGCTACACAACAACTGCGGTAAACTGTTCTTCGGCAACCTACGTTGGTGGTTTTGTTGGCGTGCTTTCCGGCACAATTCAAAACAGCTACTCAACGGGCAACGTTTCCGTCAATGCAGGTAGCCACGCAGCAGGCTTTGTTGGCGTCATCAACGCAGGTGGCACGGCAAACAAAAGCTTTACCACAAGCAACGTCACGGCAAGCACGTCCAGCGCAGGCTACTTCCGTTCAAGCACGTCCAGTGGTACGGGCATCATCGTCAACTGCTACTACTCGGCAAGCAGTATCGTAACGCACAAGGGCACAGCGCTCGACCGTGCGGAGGAAGACGGCGCAAAGCGAGACTATCTTTCCAACTTCACAAACAAAGAGTTCTTGCAAGGCAAAATGTACTTCTACCCCGAGTACTGGATCTACACAACCAACATGCCTGTTCTCAGGTGGGAAATTGACACCGACGGAACAGACTTCACAAACGGCACGTACTACAAGTGCACAACTTGCGGAACAGAGTTTCTCAACAGCACTTCGTCGCAACTGCCAACAATCTACTTCGACACCCCCGTTTCTTGCACAAGCGATGCAATTCGCTACTTCGGTTGCAACAACTGCAACAAGCACTTTGCCGTTGTAACACAGCAAGCAACAGGCCACAACTACGCAAACGACGGCGCAGGCAAGGATTTCTGCACAAGCGACGTGCTTGTGACCTACACCTGCCAAAACCCCGGTTGCAACCACACCTACACCAAGCAATTCCAAGCAACGGGCCACGTCCACAACCACTCGGACGACTGCATTGGCTGTGGCTACGTGCTTGTGGAAGAAACTTGCACGCAGGACGGTAGCGTGACTTTCGTTTGCGACGATTGCCATCAAACAGTGACCAAAGTTTTGCCGGCACAGCACGTTTGGCAGTTCGAAAGTTGGCAACAACAACCAACTTGCTTGGAAAACGGCACGGCGCACTTTGCGTGCAGTCGCTGTGCGGAAAACGGCACAATGACAGGCAAAATGGAAGAAGTGGAAAACAGCCGTCTTGGCCACTTGGATTTGACGGGCGACGGCATTTGCGACAGGGAAACTTGCGGGTTGCTCATCTACGACGCAACCAACGCCATTGAAATTTCCACCGTGGAACAACTCAAGGCAATTGGCGCAAACTTCAACAACGATTCCCTTGCCAAAACCTACGTTTTGATGGCGGATTTGGACTTGACCAACGTTGTTTGGCAACCAATTGGCACACAGCAACATCCATTCACGGGCGTGCTGTTGGGCAACGGCCACAAAATCATCAACGTTCCACTTGTTTCAAGCGACGCAACGCTTTCCTACGGCGGTTTGTTTGGCTACAACGCAGGCGTCATCAGTAATCTCACAATTTCCTACAACAACTACACGGCGCTTTGCTCAAACAAAAACTTGACGTTTGGCGCAATTGCTTCCTACAACAGCGGAACAATCAACCAATGCCAAGTTGTTGGCTCGGTGGAATTTGCTTTCCTTGCCAAGGCGGAAGTCAACGAAAACGGCAAGTCGGCATCGGCATCGCAAACTGTAACTATCGGCTTGCTTGCAGGCGTCAACCAAGGTTTCGTTGTTGGTTGCACCGTCAGCGCAAACTACACCTACATTGCCGAGTGCTACGCATTCATGGGGCAGGAAATTGGCCACTTTGAGCCGGGCTTGATGACCAGTGGCGACTACAAGAACATGAACGTTACTGCATCGCAAGCAGTGCTTGCAGGCGCAGTGGTGGGCAAAAACGAAATGTCCGTTACCAACTGCACGGTAAGTGGCACGGGTAACGTGTACAACTACCAAGCGCTCAGCCAATTTGTGGAAGGCAAGTACGGCTTCTTGAAGGCTACTTCCACGCAAACGTTCGGCACAATTGCCGGCAACCAAAGTTTGGTTGGCACAACCAACAACGCAGTGACCGGCAAGGTTACCTACTCTAACCAAGCAGGTTCCTACACACCCGTTGCAGGCAACGACCCGGGCAACAACTTCTACGGCATGAGTTGCTCCACAACAGTCACCATCCACGACTAAACTTTGCCAAGAACTACCAAATTCGCACCCCGTGTGTGGAAAAATGTGGCTAAAAAACCAAGAAACTTGCAACAAGGTTTAATTGCAAAAAAAAAGGACAAGCGCAAAACTTGTCCTTTTTTCATTTTTTCAAAGGTATTTCCAAACAAGACGGAGTGTTATTTCTACAAAAAAAAATGCTTTGCCACACGGCAAGGCCTTTTTTGTGTGTTTTTGCCACCACGTGGTGGGCAAATGGGCGTGTTTTGCCAGCAAATGGCGGGCTTTTGTTGCCCTTTGCTTGTGGCACGTTTGGGCAAGGCAAGCAAAGGTGTGTTGAACACAAAACCACCCACCCGTGTTGGGGAAAATGCACTTTTGAAGGATTGTTGGCTCAAAACGCCACATTGGTTCAACAATTTGCTTTTGCGTTGGCGTGTGGGGCAAGTGGCAAAACGTTTTGTGTGTGCATTTGGCTTTTTTTTGTCAATTGCAATGCAATGGGTGTTGGCAAGCGGTGGTGTGCCACGGCAAACCGCTGGTAACTTGGTGGAAGTTGCTTGTTGCGCATTTGCAAAAGCACAACGGATTGCAAATTTTTTGCAAAAGTGTTGACAGTTTGGCAAGCATTGCCCCTTTCGGCACGGTGGCGCAAAAATGCTTTTGGTTGCGAATGTTTTGCAAGAATTTGCACAGTATATAATATAGATCAACAAAAAATATATTTTGTTGCAAAAAGGCTTGACTGATGTACAATATTTGTCTATTATATAAAATAGCGAATTATGCGCAAGCGCTGTTTTTTGTGGCATTTTTCGACTTTCTGGCAAAAAATATGGAAGGAGCATAAACATGAACAACCCAAGAAAAAAGGCGTTCACGCTGGTTGAACTTTTGGTTGTAATTGCCATTTTGGCAATTCTTGCCACCACGTCCGTTGTGGGCTACACGGCATTCATCACCAAGGCAAACATCAGCGCCGACGAACAAGAAATTGCACAACTCAACGGCTATCTCACCTTGATTGGCAAGGTAGAGAATGCCACACAACTTGAGCAAATTGTTGACCAAGCATTTGGCGAAGGCAAGTTCTCCACGCTGGAACCACGCAGTGCGCAACACGGCTACCACTACTGGTACGACGTGCAAAACAACCAAGTATTGCTCAAAACCTACCAAGAAATTCAATCTCTCAACAGCACCCGTATGCGCAAAAATGCAATGGGTGGGGGTACTAGTAGTTCTTCCGTAGCCTTGTTGGCTAGCCAAAACGCTTTTGCCAACGGCGACTTCCGCATGTTTGGCAACTACTACGTGATGGATGCCAACGGCATTGTTGTTGGCGCAATCAACAGCCTCAACGTTTTCGACAGCGTGCAAAGCGTGCAACAAGCAGTGGCAACACTTTCCAATGTCAAGTCCACCCACAAGGACAGCGATTTTGCCCAAACCGTGTTGCAAAAAGTTGCCAAGGTTGCCTTTGTTGCTAGCGACGCAACTTTTGTGTTCAATGCCGACCAAGTGGAAACTTTCCGTTTTGCAGATGGCGTTTCAACCGTTTCTTCCAACGTGATTCACAATGGCGCAAGCAAAAACTACGTTGCGCTTGCATCCAAGGTGAACTCCCTTTCCATCCCCGGTTCGGTGCAAACCGTGCAGGAAAATGCGCTTGTGTTTGACCAATCAGGCGTTGTTCGCATCCACACGCAATTGGCAAACATCCAAGAAATTTCCAGCGTGTTCCACGCAAATGCAACCAACGGCATCATTGTTGACAGCACCGACGTCGAGTACACAATCGACGGCGGAGCAATTTCCGGTGGCAACCAATCGGCAAACCTTGGCTACACCAACCCTGTTGAAAGTTTCGACATTGTCACTCCAGCGGACACCGACGACTACAAAACAGTTGTTGGCACGTTGTACGTTGCCTACAACTACACAGGCGCAATTCAACTTTCCGCAAGCAATTTTGCAAACGCAAGTGGCTCCGACCTTGTTTCTTCCACCGACGTGGAGTGGAGTTGCGACCAACACCCCAACGTGCAAATTGACAACGACGGCAAACTTTCCATTGTGGGCGTTCCAACTTTGGAAAACTGCACGGCAACAATCACAGCAACAGCCGTTGCAGGTGGTAAAACACAAACACTGACGGTCTACGTTGTAAGGCCACAAAATGCAACTTTCCAAGTTGGAAATGTGTCTCTCGACATGGCAATAGATCCCGGTATTCCTGTGGATACTGTCAACTACAGCTATAATGGAACAAATGCCGAGATAATTTTTGACCCAAGCGTAACGTTGAACACATCGGGCATTGTTTCATGTCAGGCAGATGTTGTTGTTACCGCAGGCGAAGGCAATCTTTTCACAATCACAAACAACGTGCTTGTTCTCAACACAAATTTGCAACAAGTAGCAGGCCAACAGCAATTCACAGTAACAGTTGGCACGGCACTTTCCAAAACGTTCAATCTTGTTGTAGCGGACAATTCCTCCAAGCCATTCGAAGTAAATTCCCCATTCAATGCACCTTCCTTCCTGTATCGTGTGGGCAACCAAAATGGCGTGGATCTCAGGTTATTGTTCAATTCCACAAAGGCACCTGCAAGCACAGCTCTTTCCATTTTCGACGTTTCCAATCAGGGCCCAATCGGCTTCGACCAACAATTCACAGCAAAACTCCTTGTGAACGGTACGGCAAAAGAAGCATGGGAAATTACCTATAGCGAATGGACCGACCCTAACACGTCCATCGAAATTCAATTTGACGGCACAGGCGTTGCAACAATCACACTTGGCGATGCATCCTTCACAGTGGAAGTTGTTGAAGGCAAAAACGTAACGGACTACTCTCAATTCCAAATGGGAACAAACCTTGTGATGTTGAGCAATATCTACATTTCTAAGGGTTCAAAATTCTCGGTTTCCAACGCAACACTATACGGAAACAACTTTGTGTTTGATGTTTCGGAAGGTAACCACTCTACAGACAGCTCTTCTCGCTATAGTGACAACTATGTTATTTATTTAGAAAATGGCATATTAGACAATGTGAGGATCGAAGGCAAGGCGTTCAAAGGCTTTTCGGCTACAGTTTCTGGCGCAGACAATATTTGTAATGTTCTTTCAAAAGGTAACAACAAAATAATCAATAGTTATATCTCGTATTGTGCAGCTCCAGTGCGCTTGATGGGTGGCCAATTGGAAATTATTGGTACAACTTTGCGTGGCGGTAGCATTGCAAACCTAGATATTAGAGAGGGAACAGTTATTCTCGACAATGTAACTACTATTAATCAAAGAACATTGAACAGTACTTTGCAATCTGAAGAGGCTGTGGGTTTGGGTATTATGGTGTGGTATGAGGGGGTTACCAATGTTGATATTGTAATCAAGAATTCCCTAACGCAATTCAACACTATGTCAAAAGAAGACTTCTTGGCTATACCTATCAAGTACGACAATATCTCGCTTACTTCTTATTTTTCAGAAGAGATCTTTAATAAGAATAATGGGACGGGACAATTTATTTACGAAAAAGATGGAAAACAGTGGATTAATACGGGCATCTTTGCTATGACAGATGCTGTTACTAGCGATCATTTGAAACCAGGCGATAGCTTCCCCAACAAAGAGGACTACAATCTACAAACTGTTTCAACCACAGTGCACATTCCACTTCTAGGAGACAAAACTTTTTCTGGATGGTTGTATTCTATAAATGCACAATCGGTCGTAAATACAGAAAAAGATTATCATAGAAATTATGTTTATAATTATGCTAGTCAAGGGCAAGGAACAATTTTTCCTTCGTATAATGTTGATTTAGGTGACGACTTGCAGAATAAAACAGACGGAAGTAACGAATATTGTTTTAGGGATGTAGATGGAAAAATCCTTATTTCGTTTGATGAAGGTGGATACAAAGATCTAAGTATCGGTTCGCTTTGTACGGCAACGAAGGGTAGTTGCATCCTAACACTCAAGGAAATCAATATTTATAAGGATGGCGTTCCCATTCCTAATGATACAACGGCTATTCCTCAAAGTATCAAGTTTGATTCAACCGGAGAATATGTTTTGGAGTATGTATTTGAAGATAAATTCAATTACAACACAAATGGATTGTCAATTATTAAAGAGCATAAAAAAGAAGTTGTAGTATCAGTTGTTGAAGTAGAGCCCGAAACAAAGAATGCTGAATTCTATTTCTTTGAGGATGAAAGCTACGCAGGGAAGACGGTGACAATAGGAAACACAACCTACCTCACTCTTGACATTGATGAAGCAACAGACGTGGCATCTACAAACGGAATACAGTATATGACTCTGAACGATGGAAAAAGGGTTTATAAGGCTACGATTAGTGGAATCACAATTTATTATCCCGTTATTGATATGGTTATGTCTGATGGAAAAACATCTCACACCTCAGGGTGGTATGCATACTTTTACGTGTTTAATGGTGTTGTAGAAATAGTGGATTACAACACTTCAGGAGAGGCTATCACATACAACAAATCCCAAACAACGATGCCTTCTGGTTTGACGGTTGAAGACCCAGCAAAAACGTTTAAGTATGGATCTGCTACAAGTGCTGGCACCACCCCTAGTGTAAAAAAGAATTATTTGTGCTATAGTTCAGCAAAAATTGAAGCGAATCGTTCTGAGCAATCAGCTACTGCAATGTACACCTACAAAGACAATGCTGGTTCTAGTTATAGCTATTATGTTGGGTACTATGCGCCTGCCCAGTCTTACACCAATGGTTGCGTAACCCCAGACACACTTGTGACACTTGCTGACGGAACACAAAAGCAAATTCAACACGTAACCTACCAAGACAAGCTTCTTGCATGGAACTTCTTTGAAGGCAAGTACGAGGCGGTATCTTCCGCAATCATTTTTGACCACGGCTATGCAAACAACACAGTGATAAAACTCAATTTCAGTGATGGAACTTGTGTAAAGGCAGTCAACTTGCATCAATTCTTCAGCGCAGACGAGAACAAATTTGTAACAATCAGTGCAAGTAACGTTGGCAACTACGTTGGTCAAAAGTTTGTTAAACAACAAGGCGATGGCTACACAACAGTAACGCTGACAAGTTTTGAAGTTTACCAAGAGTATATCGAATCGTATGGAATAATTTCTGCACAACACTACAACATTTTGGTTGAAGGAATGTTCTCTACCGACTTTATGGCAGAAGACTATGGCTTGTTCAATTACTTTGAAGTAGGAAGCAACATGATGTTTGACCAAGTACAATTGCAAGCAGACATTGACAAGTATGGTTTGTACACCTACGAGGATTTTGAACAACATCTAACCTATGAACAATTTGTTGCTTTCAACGCGCAATGCTTCAAGGTTGCAGTTGGCAAGGGTAACTACACCTACGAAGGAATTTTGCAATTGATTGAAGAATACCTGAAGGGCTAACCCCATCCCCCCCCACCAACTGCGGTGGGGTGGGAATTGAAAAAACTCACAAACTAGAACTATGAACAAAACAAAAATTGTACTCATTGTGCTGGTGGCTGTGTTGGTGGTTGCTTTGATTGCAACGGCAATTGCCATTGTTGTTGCCAACAACCAAGCCGAACAGCAAGGCACAAACATTTCCAAAATCTACGTTTCTTCTTGGCCAACCAAACTTCAGTACTACGTTGGCGAACAGGCAGATTTTTCCGGATTGGCAATCCAAGTGGTGCGCACCAACGGCAAAACCACAACGGTGACGTACTCGGAAGAAACAAAGCAACATTTCTCTTTTGCGGGATTTGATTCGTCCAAGCCCACACAGGAACAAACTGTGACCATTTTCTACAAGGGCGCAACTTGCAAGCTGTACGTTGCCATCAAGGAAGTACCCAAGCCGGCGCCTGTGCTTGTTGCAATAAGCATAGACGTGATGCCCAAAACAGAGTATAAAGTGGGCGAATGGCTAAACACCAGCGGTGGAATGCTTTTGAAGCACTACAACGACGGCACAACTGTTCGCACAATCATCATCAATTCCTACATCAGTGGTTGGCAAGAGGCCTACGACAGCGGTGTTGGCACCTACACGTTGACCATCACGTTCAAGGAAAACGGCGTGGTGCAAAAAACCACCTACGACATCACAATTTCGGAGTGACAGCATGACGTTTGGTAGCACATCGCACATTGTGTTGTTTTTGGCAACGGTGGCGTTTACGGTGCTTACGTGCCTTGCCATTGCAAGGTTGCCCAAGGTGTGGCAAACTGCAATGATTGTGGCATCGGTGCTGGTTTGCTGTGGCGCAATTTTCTTTCGCTTTGCCATGAATCTTTCTTGGACGGGCAAGGTGGACATTGTGCCGTTGCTTCTTCAACAACTGCAAGTGTGCAATTTCAATTTCATTCTTTTGCCGTTGATGCTTGTGCCCAAGCTAAAGGTGGCAAGGCAGTACGCCTTCTATTTTTCCATGTTTGCAGCAAGCACAACGCTTGTTGCGCTAAATTCCCGCTGGGATGGCGCACCGTGGTACTCGGCAATGGTTTTCAACAGTTGGCTGTACCACAGCATGGCAATAGTTTGCCCGTTGTGGATGGTGTGCGCAGGTTGGTTCAAGCCGGAACGCAAGTACGTGCTTCCCGTGAGTGGTTGCGTTTGGGGCTACTTCACAATTGTGTACGTTGTGTGTGAAATTTTGAAGGCCAACGGATTGATGGCGGAAAGCCAAAGTTTTTCCTACGTGTACAATGCAAACGGCATACCCGTGCTTTCCACTTTGTTCAAGTGGATTGGCGTTCCGTATTTCTATTTGTACGCCGTGTTTCCCATTGTGGTGGCGTTTTTCTACGCCCTGTCGGCGTTTTTCAACCGAAGCGTGTGTTTCCACGCCAACGGTGGTTGTGGAAAACTGCGCAAAATCTACGGCGCAATTGGCAACCAAATTGTGTTGCCCAACGGAGGCTTTTGCAAAGACGGCTTCACTTTTGTTGGTTGGAGTCTTTCCCCCAACAGCCCAACAGCCGACTACCAACCCGGCGCAACGCTAACCGTGCCCAAGCGCAACGTTGTGCTGTATGCCGTGTGGCAACAAACGTAGAAAACCCCTACCCGTATGTGGGAAATGCGTGTTGAAAGGCACGCAACAACCAAGGTTGCGCAAGCATTGGCAATCTGCTCTACAACAGCAAATGTAAAACAAAACAAGGCTTTGCCACACCGCAAGGCTTTTTTTTGTGTGTTTTTGCCACGACGTGTTGGGAAAATGGGCGTGTTTTGCCAGCAATGGCGGGCTTTTGCTGCCGTTTGCTTGTGGCACGTTTGGGCAAGTCGAGCAAAGGCGTGTTGAACACAAAACCACCCACACGTGTGTGGGGAAAATGGGGCAGGACAGCGTGCAAACAACCTACACAAAAGTTGCAACAAGCTAAGCAAAACGTGTAGTGGTGTTGTGAGAAGTCTGGCGCAGTTCCGTGCCGACAACTTTCAAACTGACCCACCCGTGTGTGGAAAAATGGGCACAAAGCAACATGAAAGACAGCAAAAAGAAGGCAAGCGTTGGCTGGCTTTTTTGTATAACCACGAGTAGGTCACAAAAGAAGTGCTAAAAACCTTTGAACTTGCGGCCTCTACCACCCCAAGAGCGATTTTTATGTTTTTCTAGTGCTAAATAGTGCTTTTTAGTGCTATTCTGTCAACCAAAGCGTACATTTTCGTGCTCTCGTGTACTACTGTTTTCATGTAGTCCACACCGCACTATTGTCAAGAATGTGGTCAAAACTCGCACCTCTAAAAAGCCCAAGTGGTCACCTAAAAATCGGTCAAAGCATCATGACTGCGGTAGCAGCCTCAAGCAGAAAACAGGCAGAGAAAAACACAATGTGGTCAGCCCGAAAGCAGCCAATCCAAATATGTGGTCAAGAAAACCTAAACTGCGTGGTCAAGCCATGTGGTCGAAAGCCTTTGAGAGCAGGGAAGTAATCTCCCATCTCAAGGGCTTTTTCTTTCGCTGGGGTTGTATTGTAACTCTTGTGAAGGGCTTTGTCAAGGCCTTAAAATCACATTTCCGCTCTCAAAATAATTGGGAGCAATAAACAAAGAAAAAGTCTCATCCGCATTTGCGAGAGTTTACACAATAGCCTTGAAGATTAAGCGCTATTATGGTATA
>JAFVYC010000032.1 GCA_017500855.1 Clostridia bacterium
AGTGATGCTCACTGCGTGAATGATGTTGTGCCTTCGGCACAGTGGGCAAACATCACATCACTGCGAGCATTTGCGAGCAACATCACTATGCGTAGCATAACATCACTTTTGCGTTAGCAAAAACATCACTAACAGAAAAAAAGAGCAGACATTCAAGATTTTTCGTCTTGCGTGTTTGCTCTTTATGTTTGTATAATGGTTTGGGTATAGCCCATATTTGCGTTTGACCTGTCAAATGCGATGCTTGCACTTAGCGGTATTGTACAAATTCTCCGCTAAGGATATCACCCCATTTCTTGGTGCTTGTTTTTTTGTGTTTGGTGTGCCAAAACTGTGCAAAAGTGGCAACCCGTGTGTTGAAAACCCTAGTCTACAACAATGAACGTGCATCCGCCGGGGGCAATTTCTACCGAACCGCTTGCGGAAACGCCTGTCAATTCGGGCAATTGGTCGTTTTCGCCCAAAGTCAACGGCTTGCCGTTCAAGCACATTATGCGACTACGCATGCCGGTTTGGCCTGTGAGTGCGTACACTTGTGCGCTACCTTGCAATTGCACGGTTGTGGTTTCCGTCCAAGAATTGTTGATGACAAGGTAAACGTGGCCCGGTTTGCCGTCCTTGCGAGAATGGCAGTACACGTGTGCGCCTTCCTCGTTTGGCTTGCCCACGCTGTAGCACGTTTTGCCCATCAGTCTGTTCCACAGCAAAACTGCAAAGTAGTTGGGGCGTGGTTCGAAAGTGCCGTGTTTGAGGTAGCCGTAGTCGGAAGAAGCAAGTGTGTTGTGGAAGATGATACCGTCGGTAACAGTACAAAATTCGCCAAGTTCGTTCAAGGTGCGAGGAACGTCGGCATAGGTAGATGCCCAAGTGTTGCCACCGCAACCTGCATCGCCCGATTCCGTAACCCACATTTGTCCACCGGGAACGTACTTGTCACGCTTGGGAACGTACTGGCGAGCGCAATGCCCCGGGATGCGAAGATAGTTTTCGCTGAGAATTGCTTCGTAGGGCCAATGTCCGCCCATTGCTGCGCCACGTTCGGAAACGCCGTTGTAGTAGTGGTAGCTGAACACGTCCATTTTGGACTTGTAGTCGCCCAAAAGATCTTCCGTTGTTACCATTTGGAAGCCTGCTGCCATGCCACCGCCTGCACCATCGTTGCCAAAGCCGAACATGTCGATGTCGCCAACGGTGCAAGGGCCAACAAACAAACATTCGGGGTAGTTCTTCTTGAGCCACTCGCCAAACAAATCGTGGTCACGTGCGTGGTCGGCAGCCGTGTAGCCTTGTGGCAAGCCCGACAAAGCAATAAGGTTGGGTTCGTTGGTAAATTCCGCTGCGGAAATGGGCACTCCGTACTCTTTGGAAGTTCTGAACAACAAATCGGCTTGGTCGAACGGCATTGGTTGGTCTGCCGAGTGGATGCCGGGGCAGTTTGCAATGGAAACCAGCAGTTTGCCATCCACTGCTTTTACAAAATCCAACAAATTGAGCCATTGTTGCTTTGTGAGAACGTTTTGGAAACCTTGTGGCGCCTTGCCGTTGCACTTGCCGTCGAAATCGTAGTAGGTTTTGTTTGCCCAAGTGCCGGAAACACGAATCCAAGCCGTGCCAAGTTGTTTTGCCAAATTGATGAGGCGCTTGTTGGTTGTGTCGATTGGGTCGTACCATTGTTGAAGGTTGCCCATGTTGGTCCAATCCTTGATGACAGGGAACGGTTCCGTGCCATCCACTTGCGCTTCGGTGTACGCCTTCCAAAACGTTCCACCGGTAACTTCCGTCATTTCAACGTTGTACGAAACCAAACGTTCGTCCACGTTGCGAAGAGGGGACAATTTGCTCGCATCTAAAACTACAAAACGTGCCATAAATTTTCTCCTTATATGTTTGTTTTACTTGCAAAAATTGTTGGCTGTTGTGGAATTTCTTGCAAAAACTGCCACACGTGGTGCCAAAATTGCAACAATGCTTGCCTGCGCCGTTACTTTGGCAATGCCCACAAAAAAGCAAGGCGTTTTGCAAACAACCAACACCTTTCTCAACCATTATACCACACCGCAATGCAAATTTCAAGATGGTTTGCAAAATTTCCCCACCCAATTTGCGCAACCGTTTTGCATAGGGAACACCCAACACCATCCCCAACGCTCAAAAACCCTGCAAAAACCGCACCCCTGCCAAGCAAAACGCAATTCCAACCAAACAAGTCACGCCCCTTACCCGACAAAGCACGACACTTACCAAGCAAAACACAAACTTGCCCCAACTGCCACACACAACTTCTCCAATCTCTCACACCCTCGCTACCACCGCTTTGCCGCACTGCTGTGGGAAGGGCGTAGCCAACCACCTTGTTGCCCAATTGCGCTTTGCAACGCCCGGCGAAAGTTGTGGCGCTACGCACGGCAAAATTCGCAACACGGGTGTGGAATTTAACAACAAACCACGCAACGCCACCAAACCAACACACAACAGGAACGCCACTTGCAACTTTGCTTTGCAAACACACAACCCGAAGGCATGAAAAAGCACCAAGAAAACTCTTGGTGCGTTTGACGTGTTGTCTTGTAGAACAGGTGCCTTGCTTAGTTATTTGTTGAAGCGCTTGTTCAAAATTTCGTTGATGGTTGAATTGCTTGAAACAAAATAGTTCTTCAATTTCTCCTTGCCCAGTCTTTTGTCGACGGCCTTCAATATGTCTGTTAGGCCCCACAAATCACTTTCAAACTTTTTTTCGGGCAACAAATTGACGGGGCAATCGATGTATTCTCTTATGCAAGAGGAAATTTCCGACACTTGCGTTTGGTAGGGATACCGATTGTTTTGCTCATCACTTGCAAATTGTTTTGGATAATCAAAAACAACGTCTTTGCCAATTGTGATCCAATATCTTGGCAAATTTGTGTTGCCACGCTGGCTATCCATCCTGTAAACCGAGCAATGAATTTGAAAATCCACCTTGTTTGAAACTATCGAATACAAGGATTTTTGCAATTTACTCCAAACTGCCACACGCATGCCTCCTTTCGCTTTGCTACATCAATTATACCATAGTGCCCATTGCTTTTCAACCCTAATTACAAAGTATTCTTTGCAAAATTTTGGCCACTACACCACAAGAGCAAGCACGCCAAGCGCAACAACAAGCGCAGGGATTGCAACGGTAGCGCCAATTTTCAAAAAGTCCAAGTAGCCGAACTTTAGGTTTTGTTTTTTCAAAATGGAAGTCCACATGATGCCTGCAAGCGCCCCTATTGGCGTTAGGCATGCGCCAAGGTTTGAACCAACCACGGTGGCGTACACAGCGGCTGTGTTTGTTGTGGTGTTTTCCAAGACGGCAGAAAACAGCACGCTCATTGGAATGTTGTTTACAAGGTTAGATGCAAAAAACGAGGCAATTCCGTACTTCCACACCGGCTGTGAACTTCCAAGCAAATTGAAGATTTCCGTTGTTACGCCCGTTTCGCCAAGCGCTTCCACAATAACAAACATGGAAAGAACAAAGGGGATCAATTCCCACGGCGCTCGCTTCAAACAAGCAACAAGAGTGGAAGGCTTTTTTCTTCTTGCAATGGCAATACCAACGTTCCACACAAACAAACTTGCAACGGACAAAAGCGACACAAGCCACATTTCAATGCCGATGTAGGAGCCAACTGCAAGCACCAAAGTGCAAACTGCAAGGTGCACAATCCCCACCCAAAGCAAAAGTTTGTCCTTTATTACCACCTCTTCCCAAGTGGCGCAAATGGGCGTGGAAAGGTTTTTGTGAAACAGCAAAAACAAGCAAAGCAATGCAACCACCCCCGATGCAAGCGTGGGCAAAAGCATAACTTGCAAGTAGGAAAGAAAGTTGCCGCCCACCGCCGTTACAAGATAGATGTTTGTGGGGTTGCCAATTATCAGCGCCATGCTCCACGTGTTTGCCGCAACAAATTCCGCCGCAAGGTAGGGAATGGGGTTTATGTGGGCATTCTTTGCAAAGTAACAAACAAGAGGGGTGAAAGAAAGAATAATGATGTCGTTGGACGTAAACACCGTCAAAACCGACACCGTTGCGTACAAAATCAAAAAAAGTTTTGTTTGACTTGTTCCTGCATGTTTCAAAGCGCAATTTGCAAGGTACTTGAAGAACCCAAACTCATCCAAAAAAATGGAAAGAATTGTCATGCAAATGAACAGCACAAGAATTTTCAATGGATTGATGGCATTGTTGGCAACAAGCGCTTGCCAAAGCAAATTCACCTCGACACTGCCCGACAGCAACATTGCCACAGCACCAACAAGCGTTGCAATCCAGTAGGACGAAACGGAAAATTTGCCTATTTGTATTTTTGGCAAAAACAACACCAGCAAGATCATTGCCAAACACGTGAGTGCGCCTATAGTTATTGCAAGAAACATCTAACCCCTCCAACCACAATTTGGTAACAGAACGTTTTCCATTATAGCACAAAAAACAATTTTTGCACATCAACGCAACAACTATTTTTGAAAAAATTTTGCCCCACGCCCACCGCCTTACCGCACTGCTGTGGAAAGGGCGTAGTTGCCAAATTGCCGTCTATCATGATGACCAATTGGTGTATTCCTTGAAGGACGGGGCGAAAATAATGGCTATGCTTTGGAAATAACAAAATGGAAGAAGACAACTAATTGCCTTCTTCCATTTTATCACTTAATTCCAATTATTAAAATCAAACCAAAGAGTGCTTTTCCCTTTGCTTTCTTTGCCTATAGAGTCTTGAATCGTGCGATAGTCAGCAGTATTTAGTTGACTCCAAGTATAGCAGTCATACTTAGGGGTGTATGTCTCTCCTACGCCAACTTTTTTCATTTCTATTTGTTCGAGTTTTCCAAGAATAATGCTATCAATAGGGCAATCGGCGTTAGCAAAATTGTCTACAATATCCTTAATAAAAATGTCATCACTCAGCTCTAACTCCGATCGACATACAAACATGCAAAGATATAGCTTAATGGCAATGTTAAACATTTTTTGCATGTGCCCTAAGGAAAGCGCTTTGTTTCCGCTAAGCTTTTTCACATTTTTAAACAAAGTCTGTATTGTTGTCCAATTCGAATTAATTATATTCTCTTTGTTTGTAGCTGAAGTAGCATACTTTTTTGAAAATATCAAGAAATTCTTTTTTTGAGATTACGCTATCCGAAAAATAATCGTCGAAATCCGAAGGAGCATTTTCTTTTTCTATCTTTTTTCGGAACAACTTCAGCAACGGCAATTTGTATTTATCTTGCTTCTTATATATACTAACCGCACCTTTTTTGCCTTTTGTATCATTTACACCATCTTCGTTTTCGGAGGTGTGCCTAAAAGCATCGTTCCATCCAATTCGCAAGCAGGCAACAAGGATTTCATTCTGGCAATTGGCGAGATCTTCTGCTTTGTGTTCTCTTGCCCACACAATCCGTCCAAATTGAGCTCCCATCATAATTCTTGTTAGAAAAATTATAACCTCTTTGGCACCGACACCACCATATGTTCCAACATCCATAGCATCCTCCGTATGTATTATTTCTTACAGTTCGTTGTTTTAACAAAGTTTTCCGCATTCTTTCGATTAGCAACACACATTATACCGATAAGTTGCGGAAAGACCAGAGGTTGTTTCATACCTTTTTGAATATTATATCATAAAATCCAACGCACTTCAATGCTTTTCCACAATATAATGAAAGTTATAATACAAAGCTATTTTTAACAAATATTGACAGCCCGTCACCACATGACCTTCGGGTTATACTCGCTTTGCTCGTGGTTTCGCATTGCTCAACTGAGGAGCCCTTTCATCGGGCTGTGCGCAACTGCGCACCTTTGCCCCATGGGCAAAGCCACAACCCGAAGGCATGAAAAAAGCACCAAGATTTCTCTTGATGCTTAGTAATGGTTGCGTTCTCTGTTCCCAGCCAACTTGCTTGGCGTGGGAAGGGATTTGTAAGGAGCGAAGCGACGGAATAGGGCTGTGGAAAACTGCAAACAAATGCAAATAGTATTGACAGCCCGTCACCACATGACCTTCGGGTTATACTCGCTTTGCTCGTGGTTTCGCATTGCTCAACTGAGGAGCCCTTTCATCGGGCTGGGGATGTTACCACATCCCCGTTTGCCAAGTGGCAAACACACAACCCGAAGGCATGAAAAAAGCACCAAGAAAACTCTTGATGCTTAGTAATGGTTGCGGGGAAGGGATTTGAACCACATGACCTTCGGGTTATACTCGCCTTGCTCGTGGTTTCGCATTGCTCAACTGAGGAGCCCTTTCATCGGGCTGGGGATGCTACCACATCCCCGTTTGCCAAGTGGCAAACACACAACCCGAAGGCATGAAAAAAGCACCAAGAAAACTCTTGGTGCTTAGTAATGGTTGCGGGGAAGGGATTTGAACCACATGACCTTCGGGTTATGAGCCCGATGAGCTACCAGACTGCTCCACCCCGCGATATCTAGCGTCCTTGTTGGATGCTTGTATATTCTACACCATACGCAACAAATTGTCAACAATTTTGTGGCACTTTGTGAAAATATGTTGCCAAAACATGCCATTTGCCCCATTTTTGCCAAAAACCAACGGCAAAAAGCAAAAAAATTGCTTGCTTTGCATACAACAGTATACGCAAAAACAAACAATTTTAGACCCCTGTTACATAAATTTTGTACGTTTTAGCAATTTTTTGGTGGCAAGCAAAACGCCATCCATAAAAAAGTTGTAGGGCACAACGGCAACGTGCAAAAGCACAATCACAAGCCAAAACCACCTGTTCTCCAAAATGGCAAACAACAGCGGTTGCGTGAAAAGGTAGCATCCGCCAAGCGAAATGCCAATGCCTAGCCACAGCAACACGTAGTACAGCACCCACCTTAGCCACGTGGGCCAACGGCGCTTAGCAACCACGTCCAAAGTGATGGTTTTGATGGGCTCGCCAATGTCGAATGGGTCGGGCGTTTCCACAATTTTTTGGGTGCGCTTGGAAAGCACCACGCTTTCGCCAAACTCCTTTACCATGCAAAACGGCACGAAGAAAAACAAAATTGGCGCAACAAAAATAATGTTGGTTGCACCCACCACCACGCCAAAAATTGCGCTTGCCACGTACACCAAAATGCTGAACTTTGCCAACTTTGCACTGGCAATCATTGGCAAGCAAACGGCAATGGATGCCACCACGGCAAACACCATCACGCCCCACTTCAACGCAGGAAAACTTGCCAACAACAGGCACAAAAGAGAAATTGCGCTGCAAACACCGCACAGCGCAACAATTTTTGCTTTGCTATCCATTTTAGCAACCACCCATGCACTGCATGCAATTGCAACAAGCGTTACACAACAAACAGTCGCCACAAGCACTGCCTGTGCAAGTGCCGTTGCCAGCGCCAACACGTGGGCCGTCGTCTACCGGGCGGGACGTGGTACGCATTTGGTCGGGGTTGATTGTGTTGCTTGCCAAAATTTTTGTCAATTTTTCCAAACTGCGTTGGTAGCGCTCGTTGGAAGGGTCAAGTTTGGTTGCCATTTCCAACTGCTTTTTGCTTTCCAAAAACCAATTGCGCTTGTAGAACAACACCGATTGCAAATAGTGCCACTCGGCATCCCTGATGATGACGTTGTCCAACATTTCTTGCGCCTTGTCCAAGTTGTTGTCCTTGATGAGTTGCTCCACCGTTGCATAGTCGGTGGGTTGTTGGGATTGCTCTTGCTGTTGCTTCTCTTCCAAGGAAAACAAAATGTCACGGTAGGCAACTTCAATTTTTTGCAAATTTTCTGCCGCTTCTTCGCCTGCATCGCCTTCCAAAAACCTGTCCTTTTGGTACTTGGCACGCAATTCTTGGTAGCGTTGGTCAATTTGTTCCCTACTTGCCAAGTGGGAAAGCCCCAAAATTTCGTAGGCATTGTAGTCCATAGGTCAATCCTCCTGTTGTTGGTACTTTGCCAGTACCTGTGTTGTTTTGCCACGAATGCTATCAAACAACACGTTTTTCAAAATGCAATTGTACTTTGTCAAATTCAAATCGTTGAAACATTGCGCAATTCTGTTCAAAACTGCAAACATTTCAAACTGCAATTCTTGCAAATATGGCACCACGTCCCCCACTTTTTGCAAATTGTAGCACGCCACAATGGGGTTGTAGTTGCCCTTTTTCAAATCCTTGGCAATGTCGTCCAAGGCATCCACAAGGTAAATCCACTTGCCAATGTTGTAGCACAAAGTCGTTGCGTGGTGGGAAGTTTCCCCGTCGAAACACATTGTGCAAAAATCCTGCGAAAGGCTTGCAAAAGAATGCGCAACCCTGTCCAAACTTTGGCAATTGCTTTGCTCCAGCGTGCGCAAATCTTGGTAGTGTTTGCAAAGCGTTTTGTCCAATTCCGGCCACCACGCCTGCGCCTTTTTGTAGGGTTTTGTAAAAACAGACAGCGCAAGTTTTTTCTTTGCGCCACCGTCGTCCAACACGTCGTCGTACAAGTTCAAGTAGGTCAACAGCACGTTTGCAACGGACAGTTTGTCCGTCAACGCAGTTTGCTTCAAAACCGTGCGCTTGGCAAACGGGTGGGAAAAGCACCTTGAATGCTCAATTTCCACGTCCACGTTGGCAATGCTGTGAAACAGCACGTTGAAAAAGTTGATGTCGTTTGTGATGAACGGCCTTGGCAAGTTGCCAAACAGTTTTTTTGTGGAAAAACACAGCCCACACATGAAAGTTTGCCACAGCCCCTGTTGCCCTTCGGCAAGGCCTTGTTTGTTGATGTCTACGTAGCCAAACATTATCTCACACGTGGAATAAAGCCAATTTTGCGATACACTTTTGCAAGTGTTTTGCTTGCAATGCGTTCGGCTGTGTCGGCGCCTTGCTTCAACACGCTTTCCAAATACGCCTTGTCCTTTAGCAAGCGTTGTTGTTCTTGTTGGATGGGTTCAACGGTTGCAATCACTGCTTCGGCAACGGCTTCCTTGAACACGCCGTAGCCCTTGCCTGCAAACCTTTGTTCGGCATCGGCAATGCTTTCGCCCGAGGTCAGGCTGTAGATGGTAAGCAAGTTGGAAATTGCCGGCTTGTCCTCGCCAAAACGCACACACGTGTCGCTGTCTGTCACAGCACGACGGAATTTGCGACGGATTGTGTCGGCATCGTCGGAAAGCGTGATGATGGCGTTGTCGTTGGGGTCGGACTTGGACATTTTGCTTGTTGGGTCTTGCAAACTTTTGATGCTACTGCCTTGCTTGTACACCAAACCTTCCGGCACAACAAACGTTGGCGAGTACCTACTGTTGAAACGTTCGGCAAGGTTGCGTGCCAACTCCAAGTGCTGAATTTGGTCCTTGCCCACAGGCACAAGGTCTGTTTGGTACAACAAAATGTCGCTTGCCATAAGCACGGGGTAGTTCATCAGCCCCATGTTGATGTTTTCGGCATGCTTGCGAGATTTTTCCTTGAATTGCGTCATACGGTTCAATTCGCCAATGTAGGAAATTGTGTCCAACGCCCAAGCCAATTCGGCATGTTGTGGCACGTGCGACTGAATGAACAGCGTGCTTTTTTGTGGGTCGATGCCACACGCAATGTACAGCGCCAACAATTCCATTGTGTTTTTGCGAAGGTCGGCAGGAACTTGCGCCACCGTGATGGAGCGCAAATCCACAACGCAGTAGATGCAATTGCACTCATCCTGCAATGGTCCCCAATTTTTGATTGCGCCCAAGTAGTTGCCAAGTGTTATTTTGCCTGTTGGTTGTACGCCGGAAAAAACCGTCTTTTTTGCTTCGTTGTTCATAGCAGTTGCCTCACAAGAGAAATTGTGTTCAAAACCACGTGGGTTTCAAACTGATATAAATGTTATTTTAGCACGGAAATTGCGCCGTGTCAATAGGTTAGCCCCCACAACGCAAATTTGCACCACATATTGTGCCACAAAAGCACCCACGCAATGGCAATTTTCCCCTGCCCAGTGCTAAAACCACACAAAAATAGCGAGCCTGCCCAAAGGCAAGCCCGCCAAAAAAAATTGAAATTTATGAGTACTAGAACTGCTGTTATTTATTTCAAATATCTTTGTTACTTTGTTCCATCGCCATTGCGTCAACTTTTGCGTTGTGTTTTGCAATGAGTCCTTCGGGGTCTTGTTTTTTGAATTCCAAATAGTTAGTTGGTCTGTAGCCCAAGTCTATAATTTTAGCATCCACAAATTCAACTTTTTTGTTGTAGAAACGGAAAAGCAATTCTAAATTTTCTTTAGTTACTAACACTTGAAAAATAATTTGCCTGTGTGCCGTTTTTGGTTTTAGTCGTCCTTCGGAAAGCGCTAACCAATAGACGTCGGCACCCAATGGAAATGTGGATGAGGCTATTTCGAGAACCAGGTCTTCCCAAGCAACGAATCTCCTTTGCAATCTAACCCCTCCCGTTTCCACGAGTAGCGGAGAAAAACAACCGGAAAAAGGTATTGGAATAGAGAGTATCACCGATATAACTGCAAACAAAAGTATGGCGGGGCTTTCTTCAACGATATAGAAAACTATTCCCGCAATTACAAACAATCCTTCTAGTATAAAAAAGACGGGAGTTGAAATGCTTTTATAGCCACGCCAATCGGTTTTATACAGTTTTCCCACAACAACAGATTTGTCTTTCACGATTTACATTATCTCCTAAGTAAGTTTATCAAATATTTTATTATGTCGCCGATGAATTGTTTTCCATTGCCATTGTGTCAACTTTTGCGTTGTGTTTTGCAATGAGTCCTTCGGGGTCTTGTTTTTTGAAATCAAAGTGGCTGGTTGGTCTGTAACCCAAGTCTACAACTTCAACCTTTTTGTTGTAGAAGCGAAATAGTAGTTGCAAGTTTTCCTTGGTTACAGCCAGTTTGAAGATTTGTTGCTTTTTCCTTGTTTTGTACTGCAACTTTCCTTCGGAAAGCACCAGCCAATACCTACACTCTTTGTACTCGGGATAGGTGTTCGGCACCATTGTTAAAACCAAATCTTCCCATGGTACAAATTTCTTTTTATATCTGATACCTTTGGTTTCCAAACAAAGAGGTTCAAACTCTCCCGAAAGTTGGAGTATTACGGATACCAGTATTGCACAACCTACCACCCAAAACATTTCTGGAGTGTTTGATATCCATCCAACAATCAAACCCAGAACACAGCTACCGCCAACTAATATCCAATAAGATACCGGGGTGTGCCCGCTTCCAACAATGTTTGTTTTGTAAAATTTTGCAACAAATAAAGACTTATTCGTCATAACACCAATCCTATTTTCCCAAATAATCTATAACTACGTCTATTGGCATACCAAACACGCTTTGCAAGCCATTGGCACGCCGTTTGCACGGTTGCCAGCAACTGCACGGTGTGAGTACATTATACTACACGGTGTGCATTTGTCAATACCTTTGTGCCAAATTTGCGCCATTGTTGAAGAAACGCACCCACCAAATGGCAAAAGCAATTGCCAAACCATGGGTGGCGTGGTACAAAAAAAGCACGGCAAATGCCGTGCTTGAATTTGTGCAAGTGAAAGGTGTGCAACCGTGCCAAGGCAAAAGTTGCATTGCAAAAGTACTACTGCGTGTGTGGAAACTGCCAAATTCTAGGCAACGTGCTTTGCAACGAATTCGGGCAAATTTTCCTTTGCGCAACTTGCTGTCACAACAAAACTTACGTTGTGTTGCTTGGAGATTGCTTCCAAGCCGGCATAGAACTCGCCCATTTCGGCAATGTTGCAATCCAACAATCTGGAAAGTCCGTCCACGAAGATGTGTTCAATGTCAAAGTTGGTTGCAAGCATACCCTTGATGAAAGCAACAAGTTCCTTTTGGCTAGCCAATCCGTAGTAGGATGCATCTACCAAGCGAACGCCTCTGTTGAGGTCGTGCATGCGGTGGTTGCTTCTGTCGAGATAAACAACAACGCCCTTGGCTGTTTTTGCCACTTCGTTTGCTTGTGCAACAATTTGCTTTGTTTTTCCTGAACCTTTTTCTCCGTAAATAACTTGTATCAATGTAGTGCCCTCCGTAAAATTGTGATGGAATAGAATAGTTTTTGTTATTATGCCATATTGTAGCGTATTTTTCAATTTATTTCAATACTTCATTAGGAAAAAATTGAAATTTTTTTTAATTTTTGAAAAATTGCAAGTTACTAGTCGTTGTTTTCTTGCAATTTTGCAGTTTGGTCGGCAATGCGCAATGCTTCCACCATTTCGCCGATGTCGCCATTCATGAAGTTTTCGATGGAGTACAGCGTGAGGCCAATGCGGTGGTCGGTAACACGGCCTTGTGGGAAGTTGTAGGTGCGAATGCGTTCGCTTCGGTCGCCTGTGCCAACTTGGCTTTTGCGTGTTGCAGCGTACTCGGCATCGGCTTGTGTTTGGAAGTAGTCGTACAACTTGCTACGCAAAATGTTGAGCGCCTTTTCCCTGTTTTTGATTTGGCTACGTTCATCCTGACAGTTGACAACAATGCCCGTTGGCAAGTGAGTGATGCGAATTGCGCTTTCCGTTTTGTTTACGTGCTGACCACCTGCGCCACTGCTACGGTAGGTGTCGATTTTGATGTCCTTGTCCAAAATTTCAATGTCCACGTCCGGTGCTTCGGGAAGCACGGCAACGGTGATTGTGCTTGTGTGGATGCGACCTTGGCTTTCGGTGTCTGGCACACGTTGAACACGGTGCACGCCACTTTCGAACTTGAACTTGCTGTAGGCGCCTTCGCCAACAACCATGAAGGAACCTTCCTTCATACCACCAAGTTCGTTTTCGTCAATGCCAATTTCTTCAATTTTCCAACGGTTCTTTTCGGCAAACATGTAGTACATGCGACGGATTTCATTGGCAAACAACGCTGCTTCTTCGCCACCGGCACCGGCACGCACTTCGATGATAACGTTCTTTTCGTCGTTGGGGTCCTTGGGCAAAAGCAAAACTTTGAGTTGTTCAAGCAGTTCTTCCTTGCGTTTTTTTGCTGTGGAAATTTCTTCGTGGAGCAAATCCAACATTTCCTTGTCTGTTTCCATTTCCACCATTTCCAATGCGTCGGAAAGTGCAGTCAAGTTCTTTTTGTACTCTTCGTAGCACTCGATGATGGGTGTGAGACTGCTGTGTTCCTTGACCAATTTTTTCCAAGAGTTGTTGTCGGCAATAACTTCCGGCTTGGAAATTTGTTCGGTAAGAAACTCGTAGCGTAGCACGATTTTGTCTAGCTTGTCTGTCATTTTTGGTTACCTCGTTTTGTGAAATTTTGCTGTGCGCACACAACAAACTATTGATTTTTGAGAGTTGCAACAACAATGCGGTCGTTGTTGGAGTAGTCCTTTTGGACTTCCACGTGGAAGTTTTGTTGTAGCAAGTTGGCAACGGCATGGCCTTGGTTGTAGCCAATTTCCAACACCATCACGCCACCTTTTTTTAGATGACGGGGTGCCTGTTCTGCCAAAATTTTGTAGAATTTCAAACCATCGGCGCCACCGTCCAAAGCAAGGTGTGGCTCGAAGTTTTTCACGCTGTCGTCCAACGTGGAAATTGTGTCCGTTTCGATGTAGGGTGGGTTGCACACAATAACGTCCCACTTGCCACGAAGGTTTGCAAACATGTCGGTTTTTGCAACACGCACCTTGGCTTTTAGCGTTTTGGCGTTGTGTTTTGCAACTTCAAGCGCCTTTTTGCTGACGTCGGCAAGGGTGACTTTTGCGCCCTTTTCCAACTGCGCTGTGATGCCAAGCACACCACTGCCCGTGCACAAATCCAACACGTGGGTTTTTGCGCCAACATGCTTTAGCATTTGTTCGGCAACAAGTTGCGTTTCCTGACGGGGAATGAGCACGTCCTTTGTGATGCGGAAAATTCTGCCAAAAAACTCGCTACTGCCCAAAACGTAGTCCACGGGTTCGCCGTTTTCTATCCGTTCCACCATTTTGTGAAGACGCAAAGTCCAACCAAATGGAATTTTGATGTCCTTGTTCAAATCTTCCTGCGAAACGTGAAGCACGGCTTGCGCAAGGAAGTTCATGTCCGTTGTGCCAACGGCTTTGGCAAGCCCACTTTGTTGCAATTGCAAGCAAAATTCTTCCACGCCAACGGGGTCGGGGAAGTGTTCTTCGGCAATTTCCGGGTCGGCATCCATTTGCAACACCTTGTTGAAAGCGGAAATTGCAACTTCGCACATGCTGTCGTCCGGTTCCCTTGTGGTGATTTTTTGGAACTGTTTTCCAAGCCACTTCAACGGGCGGAAAAGCACAAAGTTTGTGTTGGCAAGAAGCATCAGCATTTCGTAGCTGAAGCCTGCCGTCAACGGCAACATTGCCACCTTGATCAAAAAGCGCCACAACGTGTTGTCGATGATGTGTTGAAGGTTGCACGCAATGAAAATTGCATCCACGGCAATCATCAAAAACACCGAAAGCACCACAACGAACACCAAAAAACTTGTGCCACAACGGTCGTGATAGCGACTGCATTTTTTGACGTTTTCCACAGTCAAAGGCAACTCTGCTTCGTAGCAAGCAATGGTTTTGTGTTCGGCGCCGTGGTACATGAACACACGCTTGATTTCCTTCATTTGGGAAATTGCCAACATGTAGCCCACAAGCACGGCAATTTTCAACACGCCTTCCAAAATGGGTTTGACAATGGCAAACTGTGGAAGTACTTGGCCATCCACCTTCCAACCAACAAGCGTCATGAACAAGTCGGTGAGGAAAGTTGGCAAAAACACAAACAAGCCAATGGCAAGCGCCACGCCAAACACCATGGAAATTGCCATGATGCCACCCATTGCGCCACCTTCCGTTGTGTCAATTTCGTCTTCCACCATCACTTCGGCGGATTTTCCAATAATTTTTGTTCCGTCCACCATGGACACGAACAAGTTTACAATTCCACGCAAAAACGGCACTTTGCGATACCAAGGTTTTTTTGCGGAAAGACGGGTTGTGTCCATGCGAATGTTGCCGGACTCGTCCCTTACTGCCAAAGCCATACTGCTTGCGCCACGCATCATAACGCCTTCCAAAACGGCTTGGCCACCAATTTTTGTTTTCATACTGTCTCCTGTGCTTGCATTGCAAGCCATACTTTGCTGATATTGTAGCAAATTTTGCGATTTTGCACAACTGTTTGCAACAACCAATGCGCAAATATTTGAATATATATTATTTTTTGTGCGCACACACGTGGGAAGTGCCATTCTCTGCACAAACCAAAAACCGCACCCCTGCCCCCACAACAGACTTTGGCAAAAACCTGCCGTATTGCTGAAACAATTACTGCAAAAAACACGCAAATTTCCACACACGTGGTGGCAATTTGCAAAAAAAACGTGCCTGCAAAAGCAAGCACGCCAAATTGTTTTGTTAGGAAAAGAACACTCCTTTCACAAAGATTTCCACGCCAATAAGTATCAAAATTACTCCACCAACAATTTCCGCCTTGTTGCCAAGCGCTGTGCCAAACTTTTTGCCCAAGTACACCGAACCCAAAGCAAGTGGAAAAGTTACCAAGGCAATGATGCCCGTGCAAACAACGGCTTGCACAATTGTGTAGTCGGCAATGGAAAAGCCAACGGACAATGCGTCGATGGAAGTTGCAATTGCTTGAACGATGAGTATGCCAAAAGTAAAGTTTGTTTGGCAACAGTCTTGCTCTTCCTTGTTGCAAATGCCGTCTTTCAACATTTTGCCACCAACAAAACCAAGCAAAACCAGCGCAACGTAGGGTATAAACGGCGCAATCAGTTGCAAAATTACGTGGCCGATTGCGTAGCTTATCATGGGCATTAGCGCTTGAAAAACTGCAAACATCACCGCAATGAGCAACGCCCTGCCAAGCGTTAGGCAATGTTTTTGTTTTAGGCCGTTTGCCATGGACACGGCGCACGCATCCATTGCCAAGCCAATGCCAAGCAATGCCGAAGTGACGAAGAAATCCCAGTTCATTGGTTATGCTCCCAAAACCGTGCGAAACACAAGGTACAGCAAATATGCGCCGTAGCAACTCAAAAGCACTACCCCGTGTTTGCGATTTAGCTTTCCGGACAATGCAAAAACAAACGTGAGAACTGTTGCTACAAGCATCACAACAATGTCAACGATAATTTGGTTTCCCGTTGTGAGTGGGTTGATAACACTGGAAATACCAAGCACAAAAAGTGAGTTGAAAATGTTGCTACCAATAACGTTGCCAAGCGCAATTTCGTTTTCGCCCTTCTTTGCTGCAACGGCACTTGTTACCAATTCCGGCAAACTTGTGCCAACGGCAACAATTGTCAAGCCAACAAGCGATTCGGCAAGGTCGGCATCCAAGTGCAAAGCAATGGCGCCTTCCAACGCAAGTCCTTTTGCGCCAAACACAACGAATTGTCCGCCCAAAATGATGCCTGCTGCGCCAACAACAACCAACAAAATTGCTTTCCACCACGCCATGTCGTTTACTTCGCCAACATCGTCCAATTCTTCGGGATTGTGTTTTGCGTTGTACAACAAATAGCAAACGTATGCAACAATGCCAACTGCAAGAATTGCGCCTTCCCAACGGGTGATGGCAAATTCAGCAGAAAGTTGTCCGTTTTCGAACAAACCAAATGCGCACACAAACAGCACGGTAAGCAATGTTACGCCCAACAAAATGGGGAATTCTCTTTTTGTAACGTTCTTTTTTACTGCAATTGGGGTGAACACAACGGAAACGCCCAGAACAAGCAACAAATTGCAAATGTTGCTACCCACCACGTTGCCAATTGCCACGTTTGCGTGTCCGCCACTGCCAATGTTGGCAATACTGTCGGATGCGGAAACGGCAAGTTCGGGCAAACTTGTGCCCATTGCCACAATTGTCAAACCAATGATGAGTGGGGAGATTTTGAGTTTTTTTGCAATTGCGCTGGAAGCATCCACAAAAATGTCGCAAAATTTCACCAAACAAAAAACGCCAATTGCCATGCCAACAACGTAAGCGGCAAGTTGCAATGGCAACGGCCAACCTTCAACAAATTTTTGCAAAAGTTCTGTCATTTTTTCCTCCTGAGTGCGTGCCAAGAATGTTGGCAAAGCGTTGCCATGCAAGTAGAAAGCAAGGGGGAGCGCATTTGCCCACACAAAAAAAGTTGCGCCACGGCACAAAACAGCATTTTGGCGCAAACTTGTACGCTAACATTGTACCACAAATCACTACTTTACACAATAGAATTGTGCAAATTTTTTGCCTTTGGCAAACAATTGTTGAAAACTGCCTGCGCAAACCACGCAACAATGCTCAATTTTGGCAAGCGCACACCCTTGAAAACAAAAAAAAGAGAAGCGGAAAACCACTTCTCTAGTTTTTGAATTGTGCTTTGTTTTTAGCCTCTGCAGAATGCAGCAAATTCTTCCAAACTCATTCTGTCCTTAACAAGTGCATCGAACTTGTCGTTGAACTTGTCTACCATGGAACAGGAAAGACGGATCATGTAGTTGCAAGCTTCTTCGCTGATTGTGCATCCCATGAAAGGAATAACAATTTTGAAAGCGCACCAGTTGTCGGAAAGGTCAACTTCGAAGCAACCGTTCAACATTGTCCAGTTTGCCATTGTTGTTGCAATTGCAAGTTCAAAACTCTTGTCCTTGGGTGCTTCGAATGGCATTGGGGACTTGAGGAACATAACGTTGCGGTCTGCATCTACCTTGATGTTAAGTCTCATGGAAAGGTCTTCGCCTCTTGCGCCTGTAAAGATAACAAGTTTGGATTCGTCCTTGTCGTAGCGCCAACCCATGTTGTCCAAAGTTCTGCAAAGTGTGTTAAAAACTGTTTTAGCTTCTGTCATGCTCATTGGGGTAATCCTCCTCAAAAATAATGGATGTGTAAATTATAACATAGAAAACTTTGGAATGCAATACTTTTTGCAAAACTTGCGCAACTATTTTTGCAACAATTTTCGCCAAACGTTGCGTTTTTGCCACACGTGTTGCCAAAATGACCAACAAAGGCTAAACCCATACCGTTGAAAACATAGAAACACCCAAGGCAGGCAATCCCCCCTAAACACAAAAATCCACACAAAACCCCACCACGGAGTGGGGAAAATGGCACACGTATGCAGGTTTTTGAAGTCTCACGAAGAACAAGACAAAACACAATGCACGGTTTTGATGGAACAGCAGGCGGGGCAGGACACAATAATCGCACACGGGCGCCTATTTTTGCAACAACACATACCGATTTTGCACTACGACGCAAATGTAGGTTGCGACGACACGGCAGTTGGGGCAGGACAAAAACAGCACACGTATGCAGGTTTTTGAACTCTCACGGAAGAACAAGACAAAACACAAATGCCGAAGTTTTGATTGAACAACAGGTGGGGCAGGACACGAAAAAATTATTCTACGCAGTAGAAAAGAGAAAAATTGTGTTATTCATGCTTTTCACGTTACAACTTCAAAAATTGGCTGTTCTCCACACACGCCCTGCCTATTTGCAACAAACAATCTCGTCAACAACTGCAAACCCATCGACGGCACAGCAGGTGGAGCAGGACAGAAACGGCACACGTATGCAGGTTTTTGAACTCTCACGGAAGAACAAGACAAAACACGAATATCGAAGTTTTGATTGAACAACAGATGGGGCAGGACATGAAATTCCCACCAGGGTGGGAAATTTGACTTTTTTCATCCGTTGCCAACAATAAAATTCACAAACGTTGTCAACCTTAACATGCAATTCAACACCATTCGTGACGAAATCCAACCTGTTTTGCCAACACCACGATGGCGAAATTTCAACACACGTGTTGCGACTTTTGGCATTGCACAAACAATCGTTACTTACCTTCGGCAACTTTGAACAGGTGCTTGCCCAAGTCAACGCCAACACAGCCTTGTTTTGCAACCAATTGCACCACACACAAGTTTAGCCACGCCAAAACAAATTTTTTGCACATAAATAGCAAAAGCAGTTGCTTTTTTTTTGCATTTGTAGTATTATATGTAGGCATCTGGGTGTAGCGCAGTTTGGTAGCGCACTAGACTGGGGGTCTAGGTGTCGCAGGTTCAAGTCCTGTCACTCAGACCAGATTCGTGGCCATCGCTAGTGGTCGCAAACAAACAAAGGCAAGCAAACATCGCTTGTCTTTTTTTTGTTTTCTCCTGTTGCTCAGCCACTTGTTGGTGTTGTGCAGGAAAATGAAATGACGTGACGTTCGCACAGCTCACTATTCCGTCGCTTCGCTCCGCCAGACAACACACGCCCTGCTAAACGAAACAGCTAAAACTCTGATAAATTAAAGCCGCCTTGGGAGCGAAGTTTCGCGCTGAGCCGCTTGCGAAATCTTTCGCCTCACCCAAGCGGCGTGCCATTTGTTTTATTTTCAGATTTCCTCTATCTCATACTCTGTTCTTGTTCCTTTGACTCTCTTTGCGCGGAAGTTTCTCCCGTTCGCCTTCCAGTGAGGAAAGCTATCCGCTTTTTCCTCGTTGGTATCACGATGGCAAATTTCGATATTTCCGAGAACGTCGCATCCACCTGCTGACAAAGGTCTTATGTGGTCGAGCGTCGGATGATACGCGCTGTTAGGATCGCCGCAGGCTGACTTTTTCATCAGTCGTC
>JAFVYC010000033.1 GCA_017500855.1 Clostridia bacterium
AATTTGCCAATGCTGGTGTGGCGCATTTTGTCTGATTGAAGTGCTTCTGTTTTCAAAAAATTTCTCCTTTGCAAAGGGGTAGCCCATGCCACCCAAAAGATGTTTTGTAAATTGACTTTTGCAATTATACTGCAATTTGCAAAATATGTCAACTTGACAGGCCACGCAACTAGCGCATTTGCAGTTGTTTTAGCAAAAAAAAATGCCCCCTGCTTGCAATTTTTGTTGACAGTTGCATTCGACAAGGGGAAATTGAATTTTTCCTAGCAAAAAGGGGCGCAAAAACGCCCCAAAAAACCTAGAAAGTTTGCACGTCGTTGTTGACGTAGGTGCAAAAGGCAATGTCGTGCCCTTGGTCGACGTCGGCAACGGAACCAACAAGTTGCCAGTTGGACAGTTCGTCCAAATTGGGAAAGAACACTTGCGCATTGCCGTTTGCGTTGACCTTGGTGACAAGAGCCGTTGTGCAAAACGGCAACATCAACTTGTAGAAGGTTGCGCCACCAACAACGTAGATATCGTCGGCGTGGAACTGCTTGAGCGTTTGGTGAAGTTCGGCAAAAGTTGCCACGGAAATTGTGTTGGGGTGCTTGCAACCGCTGTCGTCCAACACCACGTTGACACGCTTTGGCAATGCGCCACTTGGCAAACTGCGAAAAGTGTTTGCGCCCATCACCACAACTTTGCCCGTTGTTGTTTTGCGAAAAAACTGCATATCTTTGGGCAAGTGGAACAGCAAATTGTTGTTTGCGCCAATGCCCCAATTGTTGTCTACTACTACAATTGCTTTCATTTTGTCTCCATTTTTGCAGATCTAACTGCTGTGTTTTTGCACCACGGGGTGGGCATTTTGTGTGTTTGCCGAATTTACACGGCAACTTCGAATTTTTCCTTGAAGTCCTCGAAAACGTAGTCTTGCAATGCAAAGTCGTCCACCGTGAATTTGTAGAAATCCGTGACGGATTTGTTGATTACAAACTTTGGCGCAGGGTGCGCTTGCCCTTGCAACATCCTTTCCACTTGCGGAATGTGCCTGTCGTAGATGTGCGCATCGGCAATGACGTGCACAAGTTCGCCCACTTGCAAATTGCTGACTTGCGCAAGCATGTGCACAAGCACGGCGTACTGAACTACGTTCCAGTTGTTTGCCACAGCCATGTCGTTGGAACGTTGGTGCAAAATGGCGTTGAGTTTGCCGTTTGCCACGTTGAAAGTTACCGAGTAGGCGCAAGGGTACAGGTTCATTTCGTTCAAATCTTGATGCACGAAAATGTTTGTGATGATGCGACGGCTTGACGGATTGTTTTTGAGTAAGAAAAGCACACGGTCAACTTGGTCGAACATGCCTTCCGGGTACTTGTGCTTGACGCCCAGTTGGTAGCCGTACGCCTTGCCAATACTGCCCGTTTCGTCCGCCCAACTGTCCCAAATGTGGCTGTGTAGATCGTGGATGTTGTTGCTCTTTTTTTGCCAAATCCACAACAGTTCGTCAATTGCCGACTTGAACGCCGTTCTGCGCAACGTGATGATGGGGAATTCTTCGGCAAGATTGTACCTGTTGACAACACAAAACAACTTTTTGGTGTGCGCAGGGGTACCATCCAGCCACCTTGGGCGCACTTGTTGGTCTTGGTCGGAAATTCCGTTGTTGATGATTTCCATCATGTTTTGTTGAAAAATTACGTCGGCTTTGCTCATGATACTTTCCTTTGTGGTTTACAAAATTCCACTATATTGTACAAAAAACGCACCTTTTAGTCAAGGGGTTTTGAAGGTTTTGCCGTGGCAAAAATCAATATGTTTTGTAGCGCAGTTTTGCCGTGCAAAAGTTGGGGCAAATTGCCCGTTAGTTTGCTTTTGCCAAAACCACAAGTTCAACTTTGTTCAAAGTTAGTTAAAGCGTGTTCTCCGTGGGGAAAACACGCTAAACAAGTGCTAAAATTCAATTGTTTGACTACTGCTCCAATTGGTACTCTACCGTTGGAACAACGTACACCGTTGGGTACAGTTTTGCAACTTCTTCTTGGATGTAGTCGGCAATTTGGTGGTTCTTCAATTTTGTGTCGAAAGGAATTGCCACGTCGAAAATGAGGTTTGTGTGCGTCGTGCCTTTGACCATGCGGAAATCGTGGATGGTGAAGCGCTTGTCCAGCCCTTCCACAACGTTTTGCACCACTTGCTTGTAGTTGTCCAACTCCTCGTCGCCAATAACAACAGGGTCAAGGTGGATGACAAGCAAAATGTTGGTGTGCTCGGCAAAATCCCTTTCGATGCAGTCAATCATGTCGTGGCTGTCCAGCACGGGAACTGAAGAATCCACCTCCACGTGCACCGTTGCGTAGTACTTGTTTGGGCCGTAGTTGTGAACGTTCAAGTCGTGGATGCCGTACACGCCGGGATATGCCTTGATTCGTTCCACAATGCTGTTGATAAGTTGCTTGTCCGGTGCTTCGCCAAGGATGGACGACATGGTTTTGGAAAAAATGCCAATGCCTGCAATGGCAATAAGCACGGAAACCACAAGGCCCATCACACCATCCGTTTGCCAACCCAAAAACTTGGCAAGAAGCAAGGAAACAAGCACGGCTGTTGTGCTTGCCACGTCGGAAATGGCGTCGGTGGAAGTTGCCAACAGCAACTCGGAATTGTAGGTTTTGCCAAGTTTGCGATTGAACAAAAACATCCAAAACTTGACCAAAATGGAAAGGGACAACGCCACCACGGTTAGCACGAATGTTGGCCCTTGCATTTCCGTTTGCTGTGGGTGGAAAATTTTGTTGACACTTTCCGTGCCCAATTCAAACGCCAACACAAACACCAAAAAGGCAACTATCATGCTGGCAACGTACTCCAACCTTTGGTGGCCGTAGGGGTGTTCCTTGTCGGCAGGTTTGCCCGCCAACTTGAAACTGATGAGGGAAACGACGTTGCTTGCGCAGTCGGTGAGGTTGTTTAGCCCATCGGCAAGCACGGAAATAACTCCCAACAATGCCCCTGCAACAATTTTGCAGGTTGCCAAAAGGAAGTTGAGCAAAATGCCCAAAGTGCTGGCAAATTTGCCAACCGATTCCCTTGTTTTGTTGCTTGTTGTGTCGTGATGATTTTTCACAAATAATTTCAAAAGTAGGTTTGTCATACAAGAATTGTACGCAAACAAACAAAAATTGTCAACAATTTTTTAACTGCTGACAAAAAATTTGCTTTTTCTACACGTTCGGTTGCGACAGCGTTGCCACAACCATTTGCATTGCTTCCAAGTTGTTTTGCCCTTCGGTGTAGGCAGAAACGGTGGATGGCGAATTGTTGCACAGCACTACTTTGCAATTTGGGAAAGCAACGGCAATGCGCTTTTGCAATGCTTGCAGTTTGTCGTCACGGCAAAACTTTGGCTCGGATGCAATGGTTTGGAAAGTGCTTGGACTTTCCACGCACCCCTTGGCATAGTTGGCAATACTGCCCACCTGTTGAGATATTTGCGCAAGCACAAGCGCAGACAAGATACCTTCGCTATAGGTTGCGTGGTTACCAAAAACGTAGCAACCCATTTGCCCACCAAAAGTCAAACCGTGCTTGACCATCATCATGAACAAGTTGCCAAGCCCGTGTTTGCACTTGCACACCTTGATGCCAATTTTGTTTAGACTGCGACAAAGCCCGTTGTTGACAAAATGCCCCGCACACAGCCTGTTGTTTGGCAAATTTCCCTGTTGAAGCAAATACTTTGCAATGGCAAAAAGCACCTTGTTTTGCGACAACGGGGTGCCGTTTTCCACCACTTGCACGCTTTGGCAGTTGACGTCCAAAGCAAAGCCGATTGAGCCGACCGTTGCTTGCAAAAAGTCGTTGTTTTGCAAGAAGTTTTCCGTTGCGTTGTGTTGTTTTACGGCAAAAGGCACAACTTGCGCACCTGCCAAAGCAAAAGCCTTTTGCGCCACTTTTGCCCCTGCGCCGTTGCCACAGTGAAGCACCACTTTTTTGCCGTGGAACTTGCACTGGACAAGTCTAACAAGGTCCTCGGCATAGATGTTGTCGATGTCGTAGAAACGTGGCTCGAACACCTTGCTTTTGGGTGGGATTTCCGTTGCAAGCAAGTGCATTTTTTTGCTGATTTCCACCTGCTTGGAATGGCACAGTTCCACACCATACCTGTCGAAAACCACGCACCCGTTGTGCGAAATTTCGCTTGTTGGCGCTGTTACCATCACGCCGTAGTCGCCACCGAATTTTCGCACGAAATGCCCCACTGCGTTGGTGGGCAAAATGCCAAGATTGATGACGTTGCCTCCGCCTTGGTAGATGCCACACACAAGCCCTTGCATCAGTTCCTTGGAACTGGGGCGTGTGTCCGAAGCAACCACCACAATTGGGCAATCCCCGCCAACAAGCGACAGGCTGTTGCCCAACAAAAAGGCAGTACCGCTGTTGATGGTACTGCCAAAAATGCCTTGAATTCCGTTTGTACCAAAGTAGTTCATGCTAGACCTCCACAAATATCTTTGGTACGTTGGTTTTTGTTATCTTTTGACTAGTGCGGAAAACGCCGAAGCAAACGTTCCTGCTTTTGCGCCGTCGCCACAGGCTGTGACAATTTGCTTGAGCATGCCACTTGTGACGTCCCCTGCCGAGAACAATCCCTTTACCGAAGTTTGGCAACGTTCGTCCACCACGATGTAGCCGTTTTTGGTGGCTACTTCCGGGATGTTGACAAAATCGCTGACGGGCTTTGCGCCTGTTGCAACAAACAAGCCGTCAACGTGCAAATCCATTGTTTTGCCTTGTTGGAAAACTTGCACGCCTTCCAGCACGTCTTTGCCAAAAAGTGCCGACACGTGTGCCGAAACCAGCAATTCCACGTTGCTTTTTGCAAGCAAATTTTGCACGGCACGTTCTTCGGCTTGCAAACTTTCTGCCGAGCAAACAACGTACACTTTGGAACACAAGTCGGCAAGGTAGATTGCTTCGTTGACTGCAATTCCACCGTTACCAACAACTGCCACTGGGCTGTTGCGGTAGAAGTTTCCGTCGCACGTTGCGCAGTAGCTGACGCCCTTGCCAACGTAGTCCTCCTCGATGCCAAGTTTGTTGTGGGAAGTGCCCGTTGCCACCACCACGGCAGGGAACAGGAATTGCCCCTTGTTTGTGTCTATGACAAAGTCTTGCCCTTGTTTTGTTAGCGAAAGCACTTTTGCCTTGACAAATTGCAAACCAAGCGCCTTTACTTGGCGAGCCATTTTGTCGGCAAGTTCCCAACCGTCAATTTCGTTGTAGCTGGGGTAGTTTTCCACCTTGCCAATGGTTGCAACAAGTCCACCCAATCCAAATTGGTCGAACAACGTCACTTCGGCATTGGCACGCAATGCGTACAGCGCTGCAGAAAGGCCTGCCACTCC
>JAFVYC010000034.1 GCA_017500855.1 Clostridia bacterium
GACGCAATTGAATTGTGTCAGTTGCAAATTGAAGCAAATCCACAATTGCTGGGGGTCGTCGCTACGCTCCTAGCACGAGTCCACTTGCTTCTACCAAGCATCGCAACAGCGGTGCTTTTTTTTGTTTTGATGAACCACCGACCCCGTGTTTAGTTGAAAGTGGTGGGGGTACGGTGAGGACGCAATTGAATTGTGTCAGTTGCAAATTGAAGCAAATCCACAATTGCTGGGGTCGTCGCTACGCTCCTAGCACGAGTCCACTTGCTTCTACCAAGCATCGCACAAGCGGTGCTTTTTTTTTGTATAAGCCCCACCTTGCACGAACGAAGTGAGTATAAGTATATCTAGTTGGTAGTTGTACGCAGTTCTACCAAGCATCGCTTGTGCGATGCTTTTTTTGTGTTTTGTCGAACCACCGACCCCGTGTTTAGTTGAAAGCGGTGGGGGTGCGGTGACACTATTTTTTCCACCAAACGTTTGGGGAACTTTGCAAGTAGGGCACGGACCGTCGGAGACGCCGATCCCTACGTCTTTATCAAAGCTTTTACAAAAATTCAACCACACATTGATTTGCAACAATCTATATTGTGTCTTTTCATATGCCAACAAACAATGGCTCCTTTGCGAAAAGGGAGCTGTCGGCTGTGCCGACTGAGGGATGGTGTACGCAAACAAGGCAAGTCGTTGCAACTGAGTGGCAATTTGGTTGAAACACAAAAATAAGTAGCTAGGTGTTTTTAGCCATTTTCAACAGACTCAATATTGTCATTGTAGGGAACGACGTCCTCGACGGTCCGAGTTGTTGTGCTGAGATATGAACTATTTTGATGCCGAAGTGTAGGTCGTTGCCATTATCTTGCAAGGTCTTGTTTGTTGGCAAAAATGAGTTGCCCCATGTCAAAATTGCACAAAAAAAGTGTTCAACGGAATGTTGAACACTTTTGTGTTTTTTTCTTAGAGCAAAGCTGGAATAAGGAAGAAACCAAGAAGGAATCCCACAACAAAGGCAAGAATCATCACAACACTGCCTTTGCGACCGTTCTTTTTTCTCAACGCTTTTGCTTCTTCGGATGGGTTGTTGTCGAAACGGAATGGGTTGCCTGCGCCCCACTTAGCCACGCCGGAAAGATGCACGTCTTCCGAACCTGCTTCAATTACGTACATGTCGTTGCACCAATCTTTGCTTGCTTTGTCGTAGATAACAAACACACGTGTTTTTTCTTCGCCAATTTCGCAAGTCAACGTGCCACCGTTTTTCAAATCGCCAAGTTTTTTGCAGTGATAGCCACAAATTTCAAGTTCGCTGTTTGCTTCGTCGCATTGGATGTACGCATGACCTGCGCCAAGGCTTGCAACAAAAGACTTTCTTCTTTTGATGGTTAGAAATCTCATTGGATTATCCCCCTAAATTTTTTTGTATGCTAAAAATATAATACCATTTTGCCAAGAAGTCAATTGATTTGCAACAATTGCTGTGGAAATTGCGAAAATTTCCAACCTCTGCGCTTGTGCCACGGCGCTTTTGTGTCTAAGTAACCAAGCAAAATGCAAAGTTTTGCTAGTTTGCAATGGTGTTTGGCAACGCCGTCAAACCACGGCAAGCAAAGTTGCATTTTTTGCAAGAGTGGTGCGTAGCCAAACGTTCTTGCTTGCACAAGCACGCACCAATTGCAAAATTGTCAACAACTTTGCAAAGCTTTTCCATTGTTTGCAAAATCAAACATGCAACTGCGCATTGTACGTACAAAATGAATGTTACTGTTTTCCCACAACTCACGGTGCTCAAGCAAAAATGCACCAAACTGCTTTTAGGTGCTTGCTTTTTTCATTGCCCAAAAGCCTGTGCCAACGTCAAGCGTTTGCATTGCCCAAACTACAAAAAAGTTGCGCCTGTTTGCGTTGTTTTGCTCAAATTGCAACGTTCAAATGCAAAAAAAATGAAAAAATGTCCTAGAAAAGCGTACTTTTTGCAAAATTGGGTATTGACAAACTGCATTTTTGGGTTTATTATATAAAGGTAACAAACAATTTGGGGGACAAACCATGCAATTTGTGGAAAAATTCAACGCTTTTGTTGCCAACGTGGGCAACGCCTTGGGTCAAGCGCACGAAAACGTTACCGCAACAGACCCAATCTACCAAACAGTCATCAAGTACTTTGACCTTGGAGTAAACTATCTTGTGCTAATCATCGAAATTGTTGGCATTGCCGTGTTGATGCACGCAGTAGTTTCGGCGATTATCGGCCTGTTCAAAAAGCAAGACCTTGTTCGCTTGAAACTTGCCGAAGGTATTGCGCTTTCGCTTGAATTCAAGGTTGGTGGCGAGTTGCTACGTACCGTTATTGTTCGAGATTGGCAAGAATTGGGTGTGCTTGGCGCAATCATTTTGTTGCGTGCAGCCCTCACCTTCCTCATTCAATGGGAAATTCGCATCGAAAAGCGCAACGAGGAACTCAAAGCCCTTGCCGAAGAAAACGACAAGCACCAAGCCAAAGCCGACAACTCGGCAGAGGACGAAGTCAAGTAGAACGTTCAACCCAAAGCCTTGCAGTTTTGCAGGGCTTTTTTGTTGCCGTTGCAAACTGAAATTGCAAAATATCTTTTCATTTTTAGTAGTTGCCTGCGCATTGCCAAACACAACATCTTGTGTTTTGTTTGCCACCAAATTTGCGACGTGTTTTTGTTGCGTAGGCAATGGCAAATGGTAAAGTTTGGTAAACTTGCCTGCGCACAAATGGGCTTTTTGTTGTGTCCTCCAAGAAAAAAGCGGCAAAGTGGCAAAAGTTTGGTAAATTTGCCTTGACAAGGCGGAACTTTTACCTTTGTCACACATAGAAACTCAACGCTAGTCAGTGTTATAAAGCGAAAAAAAAGTTGACCTATGTCATTGATAATTTACAATATATTGTGGTTTTGCCGTTGACAACACCACAAGATATAGTGTATAATGTATGCAATCGGATGTAATCGTGGGTTGCATCTTTTTTTATCCCTCAAAAAAGGGTTGCCAAATTTTGGGTGGTGTCGTTTCTTGGCAAAACAAAAGAACAAATCAAGGAGATTACCATGAAAATTATCAAACGCAGTGGCGTAGAAGTAGATTTTGACCTTCAAAAAATTATTGTTGCAATGCAAAAGGCCAACAAAAGTGTTGAACCAAATTTGCGTTTGGATGAAGACAAGATTGTTTCCATGGCAAAAAAGGTAGAAAGGCAAGCAAAAAAAGTTCAACGCACCTTGAACGTGGAAGAAATTCAAGACATGGTGGAAAACGAACTTATGGCAAGCGGTGCGTTTGCCGTTGCTCGCAACTACATCACCTATCGCTACACACGCTCCTTGGTGCGCCAGTCCAACACAACCGACGAGCAAATTTTGAGCCTTATCGAGTGCAACAACGAGGAAGTCAAGCAGGAAAACTCCAACAAAAACCCAACAGTCAACAGCGTTCAACGTGACTACATGGCGGGCGAAGTTTCCAAGGACATCACAAAGCGCATTTTGTTGCCACCAGACATTGTTGAAGCGCACGAAAAAGGCATCATTCACTTCCACGATGCCGACTACTTTGCGCAACACATGCACAATTGCGACCTTGTTAACCTTGGCGACATGTTGCAAAACGGCACGGTTATCAGCGGAACTTTCATCGAAAAACCGCACAGTTTTTCCACGGCGTGCAACATTGCAACGCAAATTATTGCGCAAGTTGCATCTTGCCAGTACGGCGGACAAAGCATCAGTTTGACACACCTTGCCCCATTTGTGGATGTTTCCAGAAAACGCATTCGCAGGGAACTTGCCATTGAAATGGACAAAATTGGCGTGCCCCTTTCCGACGAACAAATGGACGTTGTAACGGAAAAACGCCTTCGTGACGAAGTGAAAAAGGGCATCCAAACCATCCAGTACCAAGTGGTAACTTTGATGACAACCAACGGTCAAGCGCCATTCATCACGGTGTTTATGTACCTTGGCGAAGCAGAAAACGAGCAACAACGCAAAGACTTGGCTCTCATCATTGAAGAAACCTTGGAGCAACGCTACCAAGGCGTAAAAAACGAAAAGGGCGTTTGGGTTACCCCTGCCTTCCCAAAACTTATCTACGTTTTGGAAGAAAGCAACATCCACGAAGACAGCCCCTACTACTATTTGACAAAACTTGCAGCAAAATGCACGGCAAAACGCATGGTTCCCGACTATATTTCGGAAAAAATCATGCTTCAAAACAAAATTGACAAAAACGGCGACGGCCATTGCTACACTTGCATGGGTTGCAGAAGTTTCTTGACTCCCTACGTGGACGAAAACGGCAAACCCAAGTACTACGGACGTTTCAACCAAGGCGTTGTAACGGTAAACTTGGTAGACATTGCTCTTTCTGCGCAAGGTAGCATGGAAGAATTTTGGAAGATTTTTGATGAACGCATGGAATTGTGCAACAGAGCGCTTCAATGCCGTCACGAAAGATTGACAGGCACGTTGTCCGACGCAGCGCCAATTTTGTGGCAACACGGCGCATTGTTGAGGTTGAAAAAAGGCGAAACCATCGACAAGTACTTGCACGGTGGCTACTCCACAATTTCCTTGGGCTACGCTGGCTTGTGGGAATGCGTGTTTGCGCTTATTGGCAAAAAACTTACCGAACCACAAGGCGAAGAACTTGGTTTGGCAATAATGAGAAAACTCAACGAGTACACTGCAAAGTGGAAAAAGGCAGAAAACATCGACTACAGCTTGTACGGAACTCCGTTGGAATCCACAACCTACAAGTTTGCAAAGTGCTTGCAACAACGTTTTGGCGTGGTGGAAGGCGTAACGGACAAATCCTACATCACCAACAGCTACCACGTGCACGTAACGGAAGAAATTGACGCATTCGACAAGCTTGCTTTCGAAGCAAAATTCCAAGCATTGTCGCCGGGTGGTGCAATTTCCTACGTGGAAGTGCCGGACATGCAAAACAACTTGGATGCAGTGCTTGCATTGATGAAGTTCATCTACAACAACATCATGTACGCAGAACTCAACACCAAGAGCGACTACTGCCAAGAATGTGGCTACGATGGCGAAATTCAAGTTGTTGAAGAAAGTGGCAAACTTGTGTGGAAGTGCCCCAACTGTGGCAACACCGACCAATCAAAGATGAACGTTGCCCGCCGTACTTGTGGCTACATTGGCACGCAGTATTGGAACCAAGGCAGAACGCAGGAAATCAAGGAAAGAGTGCTTCACTTGTAAAAAAAAAAGCATTTTGTGGGCGTGCAAATTTGTGCGCCCATTTTGCGTAAATGGCCACCCCGTGGTGCGATTTTTGCACGGAAGTGGCAACAAAAGTGTGCAAATTTTGCTTTGCACAGGGAACAACAAAAACATGAAAATTCAAATTATGGGCCACAGCGGAAGTGGAAAATCTACCTTGGCACGGCAACTTGGCGCAATGTACAATTTGCCTGTGTTGCATTTGGACAGCACTTTCTACTACGGCGATTGGCAACGTCGCACACGGCAAGAGCAAACGGAAATTGTGCAAGGCTTTTTGCAATCCAATCCAACGGGATGGGTGGTGGACGGCAACTACGCCCACATTTGCCCCGAACGCTTCGAGCAGTCGGATTTGACGATTTTTCTTGATTTCAACAGGATTTTTTGTTTCTTTTCGGCGTGGAAGCGTGCCAAAAACAACAAGGACAAAATTCGGGAAGACCTCAACTGCAAGGACAAATTCGACTGGGAATTTGCCAAGTGGATTTTGTGGGAAAGCCGACTTCCCAAACGTCGCAAAAACATGCTCAAATTGTTTAACAGCACGTCTGGGCAAAAAGTAATGCTAAAAAACAGAAAACAAGTTGTTGCATTTGTGCAAAAATTGCAACAACAATTGGAGGAAAAGTAGTGAACTACGCCACAATCAAGCGCAACGACATTGCCAACGGCGTTGGTGTTCGTGTGTCGTTGTTTGTGTCGGGATGCCGACATCATTGCAAAAATTGCTTCAATCAGGAAGCCTGGAGTTTTTCCTTTGGGCAACCTTTCACCGATCAAACAATTGCCAACATCGTGGAGTGGCTTGCCCCTTCCTACGTGGACGGGTTGTCGCTTTTGGGCGGTGAACCTTTTGAACCGGAAAACCAACAAGCGCTCGTTGAACTTGTGCAAACGGTGCGCAAAACCTACCCACACAAAAGCATTTGGTGCTACACGGGGTTTGTTTTTGAAGATATTTTGGCAGGCAAAGTTGGCAACAAGCAAACGGCTTTGCAACTGCTTTCCAACGTGGACGTGCTTGTGGACGGCAAGTTTGTGGAGGAACAAAAGGATTTGTCCTTGATGTTCCGTGGTTCAGCAAACCAACGCATTTTGGACGTGGCAAAAAGTTTGCAAAGTGGCACGGCTGTTTGGATGCAAGGCAAGTGGAACCGCACACGTGGTGGCAACATTCACGAGCAGTAGGACTTTTTTCAACACAGGGGTGGGGTTTTCCATCCCTTTTTTGTTGAAAAGTGTGTTGAATTTTTGACCAATTGCAAATTTTTGCAACATTGTTGTTGCAATTGGTTGTGCAAATGGTAAAAAATGGTGTATAATAGAAGTATCAAAACCGTTTTGAATTTCAAAACAAGGGGGACGTGTATGAAAATTGCAATTGTAACAGGCGCATCCAACGGAATGGGCAGGGAATTTGCCAAGATTTTGGACAGGGAAAATTTGGAGGAAATTTGGGGCATTGGCTTGGAAGAAGAAAATCTCAAGCAACTTGCGGACGAACTTGCAACACCCTTCAGGGCGTTTGCTGTGGACTTGACAAACGGTGGCGTTGACCAAGTTGTTGAGCAACTGCAACAAGGCAACCACGACGTGCGCTGGCTTGTCAACTCGGCTGGCTTTGGCAAGTTTGGCAGGTACGACGAAATTCCCGTGGAACAAAGCACCAACATGGTGCGTTTGAACTGCGAATGTTTGGTGGAAATGACGGAACGTGTGCTTCCTTTCATGAGCGCAGGCGCAAAAATTGCGCAATTTTCCAGCGTGGCAGCATTTCAACCCACGCCCTACCAAAACGTGTACGCAGCAACAAAGGCGTTTGTGCACAGCTACTCAAGGGCTTTGAACGTGGAACTCAAACCTCGCAAAATCACTTGTACAGCCGTTTGCCCTTACTGGACAAAAACAGCATTTTTCGACAGGGCAGAGCAACAAAACAACGTTGTCACAAACATGGTTGTGTTGTACGATCCAAAAGCCGTTGTGGAAAAGGCGTACAAGGACATCAAGCGTGGCAAGGACTTTTCCATGTACGGATTTGTTGCCCGTAGCCAAACAAGGCTTGTAAAGTTCCTTCCCATCAAGATGGTAATGAACACTTGGGTAAAGCAACAAAAATTCGACAAACGCTACAAATAGGGCACCCCGTGTGCGTGTTTTAGCGAAATTTGTAGGTAGGGGGCAAGCATGAATTTGCGCAAATGTGTGCATTTGTTTGTTGTTTCGGCATTGTTGGCGCTGTGTGGGCTGTTTGTTGTTTCCTGCAGTTTTTGGTGGAGCGTTGCACAGCAAAGCACCGCATGGTGGGGCGTTTGCCTGTACGGCGGACTGTTTGAGTGCGCCGTTGCTTTGGTGATGTTTTTGGTGGCTTTCGTTGGCTACAAACTCAACAAAAGCAAGCAACCAAAAGTGGAAAAGATGGCAGACGTGTCCTTCAAATCGGTGCAAACGGAAGGTGGCAAGGCTGTTTTTGTGGCAGAGCAAAGCGCAGGTTGCCAACCTGTTTCCACCAAGCAAACGGACGAACAAAAAATGGAACAGATTTCCAAAATGGACAAAACACAGTTTGTTGTGTTTGTGGCACGGCAGTTTTCCAAAAAGGGCTACCAAGTCAAACTGACACCTGTGGTTGACAACAACAACGTCGACGTGCTACTCACGCATCTTGGCGCAACAATTGCCGTTGGTGTCGTTCACAGCCAAACGGTGCTTTCGGCAGAGCAAATCCAGCCGGTGCTTTCGGGCGCAACCACCTACAACGCATCGGAAGTTATCGTTGTCACCAACAACTACTTCGACCGTAGCGCAGTGGACTTTGCCAAGCGCAAGGGTGTTTCGCTGGTAGATCGCACCTTGCTGCTTACGGAATTTTGCCGATAGTGGTATTTCAAGAAGCATTGCATTTTGCAGTGCTTCTTTTTTTTGTCATTTTTGCCAAACTTGCGCAAGTTTCAAGGCGTTGCCTCACGCATACGCACGTGCGCACGCACGTAGTATAATATAGCAACTAACTGTTTATACTTTTCATTATAAAAGGGCAGTTGCGCAATACGCAACAACGCAGGCAATTGCAAACGCCCGGTGGCAAAGTCAACAACGACTTGTGTCAACCACGTTCAGTTCGTGGCAAGGGCGCAAACTTTCATGTGGAATGCAGGGGCTTGTTGGTCGTGGAAACTCTTGGGGTTGCAGTTGTTGCAATCAAATGTGAATTGTCAAAAAATTCGTTCAACAACACACTTTGAAATTGTCGTGCAAACGGAGTGAACTTGCAAACAAACACCAACTTGGCAACGTTGCACCAGCCGTGCAAAAGCAAGGTGTCTTGCCTTTGGGCAAATTGCTTGACGGTGTTGGCAAGGTGGCAAAGTCTGCAAAAGGAAGCATGTTGCAACGTGCAAACATTTCCATTCGTGCAAAATTTGGCCGTTTTGGCTTGCAAAAAATACTCAAATTTTTTTGAAAATTTCGCCGAAAAATGTTTGACATATTTTTTGCGTTGTAGTATTATATACAGGCTCTCAGCGTAACAGAGCATTTTTTAATGTAAAACTTGCGCCGAAAGCCAAACACAGCACCCAAAACCGTCAACCAAACTGCTTGGAAAGTTGCTCAAAAATTTCCCAAAAAAAGTTTGAAAAAAGTTTGAAAAAACAGTTGACAATATATGTGCGCTGTGTTAGAATAAGTAGGCTGTCAGCAAGGCAGCGCCACTGATGTGGCAGAAAGGAACATTGACAACTGCATATAACAATATAAAGTTTAGAGTAAAATATTAATCGAGTGTTAATATGCAAAATCAAAAACGATTTTTGCTGCAATGACGCAGAGTTAATAAGAGAAATTTATTCAAGGATCTAAAATTACTTGCGAAAGCAAGTGGATTGTAATCATACAATCAAGCTACGAAGAGCGTATGGAGGATGCCTTGGCACTAAGCGCCGAAGAAGGACGTGACAAGCTGCGATAAGCTGTGGGGAACTGCAAATAAGTGTTGATCCACAGATTTCCGAATGAGGAAACTCACTGCATGGAAGATGCAGTATCTTTACACGAATAAAATAGTGTACTGAAGGGAACCCGGTGAACTGAAACATCTCATTAACCGGAGGAAAAGAAAGTAAATTAACGA
>JAFVYC010000035.1 GCA_017500855.1 Clostridia bacterium
AGGGTTACTCCGCAACCCTTATTTTAATTTGACATAGCTGGGGAGCCACATGCCCCAGCATCCCCCGTGAGGGCAAAAAGATTCGGTACACGCCCGAACTTTTTGGAGTTTTGTTGAAAGCGCCGACCAAGCGTTTGGTGGAATTTGCAAGCAAGGCACGGACCGTCGGGGACGCCGGTCCCTACGATTTAAGAACATGGTTTGAACACAAAAATATGTGGACTGCTTATATTCTATTGTTTTGCAACAGCCTGTGCGTTGGTATGGTAGAATTTGCCAAGCAGGTCAACAAGCACAACAATGGCGGACCGTCGGGGACGCCGGTCCCTACAATTACCGAACAATGCAGATTGAGAAAAACTTGTGCTTGAATATACCTTTTTAACAAAAAAACCGGCTCGTTGTTGAGCCGTTTTTGTGTTGTTTTGTTATGGTTTTTTTTGAAAAAAATTGGCAAAATGCTACTTTTTGACAAGGACGTCCTTCAAAAACTGTCCCGTGTAGCTGTTGGGGTTTTGCGCAACTTGTTCCGGAGTGCCTTGGCACACGATTGTTCCGCCTTGGTCGCCACCTTCCGGGCCCAAATCCACAATGTAGTCGGCAACTTTGACAACGTCCAAGTTGTGCTCGATGACGATGACGGTGTTGCCACTTGCAACAAGGCGTTGCAAAATTGTGATTAGTTTTGCCACGTCGTGGGTGTGCAAACCTGTGGTTGGTTCGTCCAAAATGTACACGGTTTTGCCTGTGGAACGCTTGGAAAGTTCCGTTGCCAACTTGACACGTTGCGCTTCCCCACCGGACAGCGTGGTTGCAGGTTGCCCAAGTTTGATGTAGCCAAGACCAACGTCGTAGAGAGTTTGAATTTTGTTTTTGATGCTTGTGATGTTTTGGAAAAAGTCAACGGCTTCTTCCACGGTCATGTCCAACACGTCGGCAATGGATTTGCCCTTGTACTTGACGGCAAGCGTTTCCCTGTTGTAGCGAGCGCCGTGGCAAACTTCGCAAGGAACGTACACGTCCGGCAAAAAGTTCATTGCAATGCGCAAAATGCCGTCGCCCGAGCAATGCTCGCACCTGCCACCCTTGACGTTGAAACTGAAACGGCCACTTGCATAGCCACGTTCCTTGGCATCGGGGGTGGAAGCAAACAAATCCCTGATCATTGTGAACACGCCCGTGTAGGTTGCAGGGTTACTGCGTGGTGTTCTGCCAATTGCGCTTTGGTCGATGGCAATGACTTTGTCCAAGTGTTCGATGCCTTCGATGCCGTTGCATTGCACGTCCGTTGGCCTTGCACGGTTGAGTTTTTCCGCAAGGTAGGGAAGCAAAACTTCGTTGACCAAACTGCTTTTGCCACTGCCGGAAACGCCCGTTACCAAGCACAAACAGCCAAGTGGGAAGGACACGTCGATGTTTTTGAGATTGTTTTTGCTTGCGCCCTTGACGGTGAGGAAATTGCCGTTGCCGGAACGCCTTTTTGAGGGGACGGGTATGGATTTTTCCCCCGAAAGATACTGACCTGTGATGGATTGTTTGCAGTTGATGATATCTTGCAAAGTGCCTGCGCAAACAATTTCGCCACCGTGAACGCCTGCGCCCGGGCCAACGTCCACAATGTAGTCGGCAGAGCGTATTGTGTCTTCGTCGTGCTCAACAACAATCAAGGTGTTGCCGATGTCCCGAAGGTGGTTCAAAGTGGCAATGAGTTTGTTGTTGTCCCTTTGGTGGAGCCCAATGCTTGGCTCGTCCAAAATGTACAACACGCCTGCAAGGCCACTGCCAATTTGCGTTGCCAAGCGGATGCGTTGCGCTTCCCCACCCGACAAAGTGCCTGCTGTGCGATTCAAAGTTAGGTAGCCCAAGCCAACGTCCAACAAAAATTGCAAGCGTGCCTTGATTTCCTTCAACACCATGTAGGCAATTTTGCCGTGCGTTTCGGAAAGTTGCAAATTGTTGAAAAATTGCAACGCTTTGACAACGGAAAGTTCGCCAACTTCCCAAATGTTCAAGCCACCGACTTTGACTGCCAAAACTTGCTCTTTCAAGCGTTTTCCGTGACACGTGTTGCAGGGTTTTTCCACCATGAACTTTTCGTACTCGGTGCGAGTCCAGTCGCTTTTGCACTCGGCGTGGCGCCTTGTCATCATGGGAATGACACCTTCCCACGTGGTGTTGAATGCCCTGCCGTCCTCCAAGTGGCACACAAGCGGAATTGGTTGACCGCCGTTGCCGTACATCACAAGGTTGTAGGCACTTTTGGGCAAATCCCGAACAGGAACGTCGCAACTGAAACGGAATTTTTCCGCCAAGGCATCCAAAAGCATGCGCATCCAACTTGCTGCGCCAATGTTGAAGCCAAGAAGCCTGATTGCATCGCCGTGCAACGACTTGCTGTCGTCCGGCAAAATGAGCCTTTCGTCAAATTCCAACTTGAAACCCAAGCCCAAACAATCGGGGCAGGCGCCAAACGGGCTGTTGAAAGAGAAGGCACGTGGTTCCATTTCTTCCACGGTGAAGCCACAGGTTGCGCAAGCAAACTTGTCGGAAAAAATTTGTTCCGAGTCGGCTGTGGAAACAATCACCAAACCTTCGGCAAGTTTTAGTGCCGTTTCGATGCTGTCGGAAAGTCGGGTGTTCATTTCCGGCTTGACAACAAGCCTGTCTACCACAACGGAGATGTTGTGCTTGATGTTTTTTTCCAACTTTATTTCTTCGTCCAAGGTGCGCATTTCGCCATCGACGATGACACGAACGTAGCCTTGTTTTTTGAGTTTTTCCAACAATTTGGCAAACTCGCCCTTTCTTCCACGCACCACGGGTGCCAGTATTTGCAATTTTGTGCCTTCGCCAAGTTGGAAAACCCTGTCGCAAATTTGGTCGACGGAGGAACGTGCAATTTCCGTTCCGCAATGGGGGCACACAGGCACACCAATGCGTGCAAAAAGCAAACGGAGATAGTCGTAGATTTCCGTTACCGTGCCCACCGTTGAACGTGGGTTGCTGGAAGTTGTTTTTTGGTCGATGGAAATGGCAGGGGAAAGACCTTCGATACTTTCCACGTCCGGCTTGTCCATTTGCCCCAAAAACTGGCGTGCGTAGGAACTTAGGCTTTCCACGTACCTGCGCTGACCTTCGGCAAAGATTGTGTCGAAAGCAAGGGATGATTTACCACTTCCGGACAGGCCCGTGAACACCACCAGTTTGTCCCGTGGGATGGTGAGGTCGATGCCCTTCAAGTTGTTTTCTTTTGCGTTTTTGATTACTATATCTTTCATACTTGATTTGTGATGCATACGGTTAGTATGCGTTGTTTTGTGCAAAGTTACTGCTGACCGTGCTTTTTGCGTTTTGCTTTTTCCAATTGTTTGGTGAGGCGCACAACTTCCTCTCTCAGTTGAATTGCCTTTTCAAAATCCAACTGGTTGGCAGCAGTTTTCATCCTTGCAGTTACTGCTTCTATTTGTTTTTGCAAATCCTTGGCGCTGACGGCTTCGGAAGTTTTTTGTGTGATTTCCAACGTGTTTTGCACGGAATGCTCTATCGTTTTGGGCACGATGCCGTGTTGGACGTTGTAGGCGTGCTGAATTTCCCTGCGACGGTTGGTTTCGGAGATGGCACGCTTCATGCTGTCGGTGATGACGTCGGCGTACATGATGACCTTGCCTTGGCTGTTGCGTGCTGCACGGCCAATGGTTTGAATGAGGGAAGTGTCGCTACGCAAAAAGCCTTCCTTGTCGGCATCCAAAATGGCAACAAGTTTTACTTGGGGCATGTCCAGCCCTTCTCGCAAAAGGTTGATGCCCACAAGCACGTCGAATTCGCCACGCTTCAAGCCGTTGACAATTTCCACACGTTCCAATGTGTCAATTTCCGAGTGCATGTAGCGCACACGCACGTCGTGCTTTGCCAAAAAGTCGGTGAGGCTTTCCGCCATGCGTTTGGTGAGAGTTGTGATGAGCACCCTGCCACCACTTGCCGTTTGCTTGTGGATTTCGCCAAGCAAGTCGTCGATTTGACCTTCCACAGGGCGCACTTCCACCATTGGGTCGAGAAGCCCCGTTGGGCGAATGAGTTGTTCCACGATGTTGTCGGCACGCTGAATTTCGTAGTCGGCAGGTGTTGCCGAAACGCAAATTAGTTGGCCGATGCGACTGTCGAACTCGTCGAAAGTGAGGGGACGGTTGTCGAAAGCGCTTTTCAAGCGGAAGCCGTAGTCTACAAGGTTGTTTTTGCGAGCCCTGTCGCCGTTGTACATGCCACGGATTTGTGGAATTGTCATGTGGCTTTCGTCGATGAAAGTGATGAAATCGTCGGGGAAGTAGTCCAACAAAGTGTAGGGTGGTTGGCCAACTTGCCTGCCGTCGAAGTAGCGAGAGTAGTTTTCGATGCCACTGCAGTAGCCCATTTCCCGCATCATTTCCAAATCGTAGGAAACACGTTGTTTGAGCCGTTGCGACTCCACAAGTTTGTTGACGTCGGCAAAGTGTTGCGACTCTTCCACCATGTCTTCGCCAATTTGTTTCAAGGCCGATTCCATTGTTACGCCTTCCACAACGTAGTGGCTTGCAGGGAACACGATTGTGTGCAAAAGGTTTGCAACGACGTTGCCCGTGAGTGCATCAATTTCCGAAACACGCTCGATTTCGTCCCCCCAAAACTCCACACGGATGGCGTGTTCGCCGTAGGATGCGGGGAAAATTTCCACAATGTCGCCACGCACACGGAAAGTGCCACGGTGGAAGTCCATGTCGTTGCGAGTGTACTGGATGGCAACGAGTTTTTTGATGACGTCCTGCCGACTTACGCTGTCGCCGGGGCGAAGGGACAGGCTCATTTTGTAGTACTCGCCGGGGCCACCCAAGCCGTAGATGCAGGAAACGCTGGCAACGACAATGACGTCTCGCCGTTCGAACAGCGAGCAAGTTGCCGAGTGGCGAAGTTTGTCGATTTCGTCGTTGATGTCAATTTCCTTTTCGATGAACAAATCCCTTGCGGGAATGTAGCTTTCCGGCATGTAGTAGTCGTAGTAGGAAACGAAAAACTCCACCCTGTTTTCCGGGAAGAACTCCCTGAATTCGTTGCAAAGTTGCGCCGCAAGCGTTTTGTTGTGGCACACCACCAACGCAGGGCGATTGGCTTGCGCAATGACGTTTGCCATGGTGAAAGTTTTGCCACTGCCCGTGACGCCACGAAGCACCTGTGTGGCAAGCCCGTCTTTTAGCCCTTGGGTAAGTTTTTGTATTGCCTGCGGTTGGTCGCCACAGGGTTTGTAGTTGGAATGCAGTTTGAAGTCCATGTTTCTACCGATTGAGTTTGTAGATTTCGTACAGGCCCTTCAAGGAAAGTTGCCTGTCGATGTGTGTGAAGATGGGTTCCACGTCGTTGACGATGTGCGCAAGGCCACCCGTTGCAATGACTTTGGCGTTGTGCATGCCCGTTTCCCTTTTGATACGCTCCAAAATGTACTTTACTTGGCCAACCACGCCAAAAATAACGCCACTTTGGATGGCTTTGCCCGTGGATTGCGCCACCGTTTTGGCGGGCGTTTCCAGTTCCACACTGGGCAATTTTGCCGTGCAACGGGAAAGACTTTCAATTGTGGATTTCAAGCCGAGAGTGATTGCGCCACCAACAAATTCCTTCCTTTCGTTGACAACGTTGAAGGTTGTTGCCGTGCCGAAGTCTACCAATATGAAGGGTGCGCCGTACTGCTTTTCTGCTGCGACGGAAGTGATGATGCGGTCGCTACCAAGTTCCCGTGGGAAGTCGTAGCGAATGGCAATGCCGGTTTTGACGCCAACGCCAACAACGATGGGTTTCACACCGAAAACGTAGTTGATTACGTTTGTGAAGGTGTAGTCCAACTGTGGAATTACCGACGAAACAATTGCGCCGGTGACGGACTTTTCGTCAATTTTGGAGTGGGACATCAGTTGCAAAAGCAAAGCAACGTACTCGTCGCTTGTGCGCTTGACGTCGGACGACATTTTGAAAGATTTTGCCAAAGTGCCGTTTGGTGAAAACAGCCCGATTTTGATGTTTGTGTTGCCAATGTCTACTGCAAGAATCATTTGTGTTGCTCCCCTTTTGCTCGTTTTTCGTTGTTACCATCCACGCCAAGTTTCAGTCCACGGCGCACACCCAACACTATGAGTGGCACGCCTGCAACGGATGCTGCGTACTCGGGGATGATGTTGGTTACCAAAACTGCGTAGATCATTGCAAAAACGCCTTGGTTGGCGTCGTTGTGCAAAAACCTTGCAAGTTCTACGCAACTGAAAAAGCCCACTGTGTTGCAAACAAGCCCCACCAACGTGGCAACGGACAGCGCAACAATTTGCCTTGTGGCAATTTTGCCCTTTTTGAACAGCGCCAGCACACCACGGTACACGGCAAATGCGCAAAGCGACATTGCAAGGCGTGGCGGAATTGTGATGAGTGGCCAGTAGTACACGGGCAAAACTTGCCCGATGAGCGCCGACGGCATCAAAAATTCCTTGATGAAACTTGCCAAGCCAAAAAACAGCCCTGCAAAAGTTGCATCCGCCCAACTGTTGGACAAAAAACAAAAAGATAGCGTAACCAGTAACGTGCAAACTGCCATGGAAAAACCAATTGGCAGGAAACTGATTGCCCTATCAATCATCATAGCAACAAAAATTGTTGCAAACATAATGGCATACTTTGCCATTCTTTTTGCTTTGTTGTTTACCATAAAAACTCCAATTTCGCCCCGAAACGGGTGCAAATATCTTTTTTGGTAAAAGAAAAACCTGAGTATCGTTTGCATTGCAATACGACCTGCCACTATTGTACCACATTGCGCAAGAAAATACAATGGTCTTGCAAAAGAATTTAGCACTTGGACAATTTTTTTTCTTTTGAAAAAAGAAAACTTGCAAAATTCCACGCCAAAGGGCATGAAAAAAGCACAGGCATTTTGCTTGTGCTTTGTGCTTTGTGCTTTTACTCTTCTGCGGAATCGTCCACAGGGGTGTGGTAGGCTGTGAGCATTTGTTGGATTTTGTCCAAAACTTGCTCCTTGCCCGTTTTGTTCAAAGAGGACACGGCAATGACGTTGCTTTGCCCCACCTTCAAAAAACTTGCAATGCTATTAAGTCTGTTTTTGACTTGGCTTTTGGAAACCTTGTCCGCCTTGGTTGCCACGATTGTGTAGGACACGTGGTGATGGAACAAGTAGTTGTACATTTGCACGTCGTCCTTGGTGGGATCGTGGCGAATGTCTACCAAAAAGAAAACGTGGCAAAGCGCCCTTTCCTTGGCAAGGTACTTTTCCAACAAGTCCGCCCACTTGAGTTTTTCTTGGTCGGTGACTTTGGCGTAGCCGTAGCCCGGAAGGTCAGCCAAAATGAACTGATTTTCCAGTTGTTCGTTGATGAAAAAGTAGTTGATTAGGCGAGTACGTCCCGGCTGTTTTGAAGTGCGAGCAAGTTTTCCGTCGTTGACAAGAAAGTTGATGAAACTGCTTTTGCCAACGTTGGATTTGCCTGCAACTGCAATTTGCGGGATGTCGGACACAATGCATTGCCCAAACGTGGATGCGCCCTTGATGTAGGATGATTTTTTGATTTCCATTGTGTTACTTCCGTTGTGTTGAAGTGGGCAAAATGCCCACCCCGTGTGTTAGTTTTGTTGAACAAGTGCGTGCTTGAACACCGTGTGAATGTCCTCGGCAAGCACGAACTCCAACTTGTTTTTGACGTCCTGTGGAATGTCGTCCAAATCCCTTTCGTTGCCCTTGGGGATGATGACTTTTTGAATGCCCAAACGGTAGGCGGCAAGCGCCTTTTCCCTTAGTCCACCAATTGGCAACACCTTGCCACGCAAAGTGATTTCCCCCGTCATTGCAACCTTGCCCGACACGGGAATGCCGGAAAACGCCGACATTACCACCGTTGCCATTGTGATGCCTGCCGATGGGCCGTCCTTGGGGATTGCTCCTTCCGGAACGTGAATGTGAATGTCCGTTTCGGCAAAGCGTTTTTTGTCGATGCCGTAGTCGTCGGCAAAAGATTTGACAAGACTTATTGCCGTGCGAGCCGATTCCTTCATTACGTCGCCAAGGTTACCCGTTAGTTGCACGTCGCCCTTGCCTTGGAAAAGCGTTGCATCTACGTTCAAGGTTACACCACCAACACGTGTCCAAGCAAGACCACGAGCCGAACCGACTGTGTCGGCAATCAAGCCCATTTCTTCCTTGTGGCGTTCCACCCCAAGGTACTCGTGAACGGTGTCCTCGGTGACGGTGATTTTTGCGTCGATGTTTTCCACCAACTTCAAAGCAATTTTGCGACAAATTTTTGCAATGGCTCTTTCCAAACTTCTCACGCCCGATTCGCTTGTGTAGCCACGCACGATTTTTGCATACGCCCCATCCGTTATGGTTACTGCGTCCTGTGGAATACCGTGCAATTCAAGGTTCTTTTTGAGCAAGAAACTTTGTGCAATTTGCACTTTTTCCAACTCGGTGTAGCCGGAAAGGTCAATGATTTCCATGCGATCCAACAACGGTTCGGGAATGTCGTCGGTGGCATTTGCCGTGCAAACAAACAACACTTTGGAAAGGTCGTAGGGAACTTCCAAGTAGTGGTCGGTAAAACTGAAGTTTTGTTCGGGATCAAGTACTTCCAACATGGCGCTTGCTGGGTCGCCACGGTTGTCCTTGCCCATTTTGTCAATTTCGTCCAAAAGCAACACAGGGTTGATGCACTCTGCTTGCTTCATCATGTACACAATTTTGCCTGGGATTGCGCCAACGTAGGTACGGCGATGGCCACGGATTTCCGCTTCGTCCCTGACGCCACCAAGGCTGACACGCAAGTACTTTCTGCCAAGCGCCCTTGCTATACTGCGCACAATGGACGTTTTGCCCACCCCCGGAGGGCCAACGAAGCACAAAATGGGGCCGTTCAACTTGCCTGTCAGTTGCATAACGGCAAGGTACTCCACAATGCGATCCTTGATTTTTTCCAATCCGTAGTGGTCTTCGTCGAGAATTTGCCTTGCAAGAGCCAAATCCTTGTTGTCCGTTGTTTCCTTGCTCCAAGGCACGTCGCAAAGCCAATCCAAGTAGTTGCGAATTACTGCTGCATCGGGAGAAGTAGGCGCCATTTTGGAAAGGCGAGCCAGTTCCTTTTGCGCCTTTTTGCGCACTTGTTCCGGCATGCCACTTTTTTTGATGCGTTCCTCGTACTCTGCCCTTTCGTTGGCATCGTCGCCAAGTTCGGCGGAAATTGCCTTGATTTGTTCACGCAGGTAGTACTCCTTTTGACCGTCGGCAACTTGCTTTTTCACACGGTTGGCAATGCGCTTTTCCGTGCGAACAAATTCCAAATCGCCAATGATGTAGGCGCAAATTTTTTCCATGCGAACGTCCACGTCCCTTTCTTGAAGAATGCTTTGGCGTTCGGGAAGGCGTGTTACAATTTCGTTGGCAACAACGTCGGTGAAGGCAAGGTAGTCCACGTCTTCCTTTTGGCGGAATTTTTCGATGTTGGACTTTGCCAAATTTTTGTTGATTGCCGAAAGATCTTCCATGTGCTTCAACGTGTGCAAAAACAGCGCACGGGAAGAAGCATCGTTTTTGCAAACGAATTGCACTTGTTTTGCGCTGGCTGTGAGAAGCGTGTTGGAAATGTTGACGTCGAAAAGTTCCACTGTGTCCAAAGTGCGAACAACAACCAACATGGATTCGGTAGTGTTCTTTTCCACAGCAACAACTTCCGCCAACACGCCGACTTCGTAGAAATCCGTGATGGAGTTGACTGTTGCCATTGTGACGTCAGTTTGGCTTACCATCACAAATCTGCCACCGTTTTCCAATGCAAACTTGATGGCGTTGCGAGAAATTGTGCGTGCAACTTCCACCTTGGCACGGATGCCCGGGAAGAAGAAATTGCCACGCATTGTGAGAATTGGTAGATTGTTGTAGACTGTCAAATTGTACCTCTTTTTCACGCAAGATTGCCGTTGGCAAAAATGCGTTTTTCGTTAGTTTGGGGAAATTGGAGTTTTTGTTGCGTGCAAAACACTTGCAAAACCAAAAAACTCTTTTGTAGTGGTTGTACACGGCTACCGACAAAGTGCGTTTGGCGTTGTCTTGCCCAACAACGTGCTTGTCCAGTTCAGCCTTGTGTAGTAGATATTATAGAATAAAACTTGTTTTTGTGCAACAAAAATACAAACAAAAACGCTTTTTGTCCGTGAAGAAAAGCAAAATTGCACCTTCTTGGCAAAAAGCGTGAGTTGTTTAGCCTGCTTTGCGCACTACCGTTGGTTTGCTTGTGCCTTCCACGTTGCCACGAGTGAATTGAATTTTGACAACGTCCTTTTGCGAAGGTACTTCGTACATGCAGTCCAACATCAAGTTTTCCAAAACGGAACGCAAACCACGAGCGCCTGTTTTGAGGGCAATGGATTTTTGCGCAACGGCACGGATGGCGTCGTCGTCGAATTCCAAATCGATGTCGTCCATTTTGAGCAGTTTTTTGTACTGCTTGATGAGGGAGTTTTTGGGTTCGGTGAGGATTTTTACCAAAGCATCCTCGTCCAACGGCGACAAACCCACCGTGATGGGAAGCCTGCCCACAAACTCGGGAATCAAACCAAACTTGATGAAATCTTGTGGTTGCAAACTCTTGACAAGTTCGGCGTGGTCAATTTCCTCCGTGCTACGGATGCTTTTGCCAAAGCCCATGCCTGCGCCTTGTTGGCGTTTTCGGCAATTTTTTCCAATCCAACGAATGCGCCACCGCAAATGAACAAAATGTTGGTTGTGTCGATGGCAATGTTTTCCGCCTGTGGGTGCTTGCGTCCACCTTGTGGGGGAACGCTTGCAACGGTGCTTTCGATGATTTTGAGCAACGCTTGTTGCACGCCTTCGCCGGAAACGTCCCTTGTGATAGACACGTTTTCCGACTTCTTGGCAATTTTGTCAATTTCGTCGATGTAGATGATGCCCCTTTCTGCCTTTTTCACGTCGTAGTTGGCGGCTTGGATGAGTTTGAGCAAAATGTTTTCCACGTCTTCGCCAACGTAGCCTGCTTCGGTAAGCGTGGTTGCATCGGCAACGGCAAACGGAACGTCCAACACCCTTGCCAAGGTTTTTGCCAAAAGCGTTTTGCCACTACCTGTTGGGCCAAGCATCAAAATGTTGCTTTTTTCCAACTCCACGTCGTCGCCGGCAACCTTGGATGACATCAACACACGTTTGTAGTGGTTGTACACCGCTACCGACAAGGTGCGCTTGGCGTTTTCTTGCCCAACAACGTACTTGTCCAGTTCAGCCTTGATTTGTTCCGGCTTGAGTAGGGAAAAAGTGTTTTTGTACGTTGCTTGCGTTTGCTCTTCCATGATGGCAGAACATGCTTCCACACATTCGTTGCAAATGCACACGCCCGTTGGGTTGGCAAGCAATTTTTTCACTTCGTCTTGGCCTTTGCCACAAAAAGAACAATATTGTTGCATAATTCTCCTGAATGATTGAAATTTCTATCTCTTGTAGTAGACTTCGTCCACAATACCGTAGGCCTTGGCCTCTTCCGCTGTGAGATAGTTGTCACGGTCGGTATCCTTTTCCACGTCCTCAACTTGCTTGCCAACGTTTTGCGCAAACAAGGTGTTCAGGCGTTTTTTCATTTTGAGCAATTGGCGTGTGTGGATTTCCACGTCGCTTGCTTGACCTTGCGAGCCACCCAGCACTTGGTGAATCATGATTTCGCTGTTGGGCAATGCAAAACGTTTGCCCTTTGCACCGCTGGAAAGCAAAAATGCGCCCATGCTTGCAGCCATGCCCATGCAAATTGTTGCAACGTCGCACTTGATGTACTGCATTGTGTCGTAGATGGCAAAACCTGCAGTGACCGAGCCACCCGGGCTGTTGATGTACAAGGAAATGTCCTTGGTGGGGTCTTTGGATTCCAAGTAGATGAGTTGGGCAACAACAAGGTTTGCCACTTCGTCGGTGATTTCGCCAGACAAAAAGATGACACGTTCTTCCAGCAATCTGGAGTAGATGTCGAAACTTCTTTCGCCACTGTCGGTGCGATCCACTACCATTGGGATGAGCATTGTTTTTTCCTCCTGTTTTGGGCGTTTTTGCCCGATAGAACACACGTCGGATAAAAGAAATTTTACCCGACGCTATTTGTTAGTTTGTTATGCGATTGTGTTTTCCTTCTTCAACAAAGCAAGAAGCGCTTCGGTGATGACTTGGTTTTCGAAGTAGTACATTTCTTCTTGGTTCAAAGAAGCTTTTACTTCTTCCACAGGCTTGCCAATGCGTTGTGCGTACTCGGCAATTTTTGCTTGCACTGCTTCGGCATCTGCTGTGATGTTTTCTGCCTTGACAATTTCTTCAAACACCAAACGGGTGCGAACGGACTTTTCTGCACGTGCTTTGTAGTCTTGGCGAAGTTTTTCCATTGTGGAACCTGTGTACTTGAAGTAGCCTTCCAAATCCAAACCTTGGTACATGAGTTGGTACTTGAACTCGTTGATGTAGTCGTCGATTTGGTCTTCGATCATTTGGGAAGGAATTTCGAAAGTTGCGTTTGCAACAACAGTTTCTACAAGTTTGCTTTCGTCAGCATCTTGAGCAGACTTTTCGTTTCTTGCCTTGATGTTCTTTTTGATGTCGGCTGTGTACTCTTTCAAAGTGGAGAATTCACTGACGTCCTTTGCAAATTCGTCGTCAAGTTCGGGTAGTTCCTTGACGGAGATTTCGTGGATTGTGCAAGTGAAAACTGCTTGCTTGCCCTTGAGTTCTTCTGCGTGGTACTCTTCGGGGAAAGTAACGTTGATATCTCTTGTTTCGCCGATTTGTGCGCCGATGAGTTGTTCTTCAAATCCGGGAATGAAGGTGTGGGAACCGATAACCAAAGTTTGCTTTTCGGCTGTGCCACCTGCAAATGCAACACCGTCTACCTTTCCGCAGTAGTCGAGGTTGATTTGGTCGCCATCTTGAACGGCACGGTCGGTGATTTGAACGTAGCGAGCGTTGCGTTCCCTAACCTTTGCAAGTTCTGCATCTACTTCGGCTTTCTTTACTGTTGCAACCTTGGATTTTTCAATTGTAAGTCCCTTGTATTGACCAAGAACAACTTCCGGACGAACTGTTACAACAATTGCAAAAGCAACGCCCTTTTCGTCAATTTTGATGGATTTTTCGTCAATTTCGGGGCGAGCAACAGGCATCACATCCTTATTTGTTTCCAAAAATTGAGTGTAGTATTCTTGTGCAGCAAGGTAAAGTGCATCTTCGAAGAAAAGACCTTTGCCATATCTGTTTTCCAAAACGTTCTTGGGAACGTGGCCCTTGCGGAAACCTGGAACGTTGTACTTGCCTTTGTTTTGTTGGTAAGCACGGTTGTCGAAACTAGCCCAGTCTTCGCTGGTGAGTTTGAATTTGATTGTCAAAGTGTTTTCTTTTCTGGATTGTGTGTATTTCATGTTTGTCCTCCGACAGTTGTAGTACTGACTTGTTTGTTTGTTGGACATACTCCAACAGTATAGTATTTTACCACAAGATGGCAAAATAATCAAATATTTAGTGGCACCTTTTTTGTGCAATATATTATATTATTTAGTATTTTTGTAGAAAATTGTAGAAAAATGCGCTTGTTGGCACAAAATTGCCGTCCGTTGCAATGCCTTGCAGTTTGCAGTTTGCAAATTGCGTTGAAAACGTTCACTGCAAAACGAGCAATGGTTTTGCAAAAATACGTGCGCTTGTTGGTTCAAAATTGCCATTTGTTGCAACTGCCCACAATTGGTTACTTGACGTTGTGTGTGCAAAACCTTCAACAAAAATTTGCTGTTTGTTGAACTGCGTTTGTCAAACGGTGCGTTTGTTACGAAAAAAGTTGACTGTGCAAAAAAACCACGCCGTGCCGTTTGTTGCAAATTACGCAAGCAAAAACTGATTGTTGCTGTTAGTTGATCAAAATGTCAACTTGCACCACTTGTTGGACAAAAAAACTGCGCCTACCAAAGTAGACGCAATTGAGTTTGTTTGCTATTGTGCGCCACCATCGTTGATGAACAACAAGCCGATTGTGTTTGCGCCACAGTGTGCAGTTACCGTGCAACCTGCATCAGTTTCCAACACTTCGTCGAAAATGCCCCAACTCTTGACTGTTTCCACAGCAAGTTCCGCAAGGCCTGCGCCCATTTTTGTGTGGGTGACAAAGCAACGAGTTGTGTCCGGATTGGTGTAGGTGTTCTTGATGTACTCCAAGTACTTTTTGAGGCAACTTTTGTAGGGGCCCATGAACTTTCGAGTGTTGCCCATTGCGCCGTTGCGAACTTCGATGCAAGGTTTGATGCTCAAAGCCTTGGTTGCAAAGTACACCAAAGTGGAACATCTGCCACCCTTGTGCAAGAAATCCAGTTGGTCAACAATGAAACTTGCTTGAACGCTTTGCGCACGCTTGTTGACGTGGTCGAAAATTTCCTTGGCGGATTTGCCCTTGTCCCTTTGTTCGCAGGCGGAAAGCACCAACAAACCAATGCCTGTGGACAGGTTTCTGCTGTCTACAACGTACACACCGTCAACTTCCTTTGCTGCGAGCAATGCGTTGCTGTAGGAAGAGGACATGCTTTCGGAAATGCAAAAATGCACGATTTCGCTTCCGTCTTGCGTTTGTTGTTTGAAAAATTCCACGTAGTCGAAAGTACTGCGAGCGCCTGTTTTGGGAAGTTTTTTTGTTTGGGCATAGTAGTCGTAGATATCGTCCGACTTGATGGTTTTGCCATCCAAGTGGTTTTGGTCGCCCAAGGAAACGTACAAGGGGAAAACTTGCACGTTGTACTTTTGCAAAAGTTCTGGAGACAAGTCGCAAACGCTATCTGACGTGATTTTGATGTTCATGGTTACCTCTTGAATTTTGGTTTGGTTTTCTACTGTGTGGGATTGCAGGAAGAACAGCATTCTTCCTTGTTTTTGCAGTTTTGGCAAACGTTTGGCTGTGCGCCCTTGGCAATGACTCTGCCAATGCCAACAACAGTGCAATCGGACGGAACGTCCTTGAGCACGATGGCGTTTGCGCCAATTTTGACGTTGTTGCCAATTGTGATGTTGCCAAGCACCTTTGCGCCGGCGCCCACCACCACGTTGTTGCCCAAAGTGGGATGCCTTTTGTTGTGTTGCTTGCCCGTGCCACCAAGCGTTGCATTTTGGTAGATTGTGCAATTGTTGCCGATGACGGCAGTTTCGCCAATGACGACGCCCATGCCGTGGTCGATGAACAGGTTTTTGCCAATTTTGGCACCCGGATGAATTTCCACCCCTGTGAAAAACCTTGCCAAATTGGAAAGAAGCCTTGCAACAAACTTCAACTTAATGTTGAAGAAAAAGTGCGCAACTCGGTACCAAACAAGGGCATGAACACCCGGGTACAACAGCAAAATTTCCAAGAAATTTCTTGCGGATGGATCTCGTTGCTTGATAGATTGAAAAAATCCCACTTTTTTGGACATGCAAAACCTCGAACAAACGGCAATGTGATGTCAACACATACTTCATTATTATACTACTTTTTGCAAAAAAAATCAACAATTGTGGGGCTTTTGCACCCATATTTTACCCCACAAAAATAAATTTTAACTAAATTGAAGGGAATGTGTGGCAAAAAAAAGCAAAAATTATCGTTGAAAAGTGGAAAAAACAAAGAATTGATTGAAGCGTACGACAAGCGCAAAATTAGGCTGCTAGAAAAAGTTGTGTTTGAATATCTCCCACGTAATGAAGAAATGCAGTGTGTTTGAGTAGTTTTTCCAAAATTTTTGGGGAAAAAGTGTTGAACTGGCAAAAATGCGTTGGCAAGTTGAGAAAGCGTTTGCAGTTCCATGCGGAATGTGTTTGAAGGACGTTTTGCGCAATGCTTGAAACAACAAAAGAAAGCAAATATAGGTGCGGAAAAGTTGAGAGCGCAAGTGTAGAAGAAGCAAAAGTGCAATTGAAAAATGATGCAATCGGCGCAAAAAAAAACGCATCCGTTTGGATGCGTTGAGTTGCACTACTGCCTATCCTTGAAGTATTTTGCCCAAAATGGGTTTTCCCTGTCGAAAAGTTCCTTTTGTTCGGCAGTCAATTTGTGTGGATAGTCGGAAAACAGCACAAACACACGTTCCCTGTCGAAACTGAAAACAAAGCGTCCGTCTTCCTCGGAAGTGTCGAGCCACCAAATTTTGTCGGTGGGTTTGTGTTTGAAAAATTCGTAGCCTTTTTGTGGCATGGGGAAACCTCCTTGTGAATACTTTGGTTGAGCAAATTGAATTGCTTGATTGCATAAAAATGCGTTTGAGTGAGTAGTTGCAAAAAGTTGTTGCTGACTGCCAAAATTCTTTATGCCAACAAAAAATTGTTTGCGAAACTAAACACCAAAGTTGTTGGCTACTAAAAGCAAAATGCTTGCAAAAATCTTTGTTGAGTAGGTCCAAAAAGTTTGGCTACAAGCAATGCAAGTTTGTCAACAAGATGCAGTATAGAGCGTTTGAAAACACGTTGTTGACCAACAAAGCACTTGTTGGGTGCTTGCAAAAGATTGGTTGAATACCAAAAAACCTGCTTGTGTTTTTACACAAAACATGTTTTGACTGAATGTTTTTTTGCAAAAAATTTGCAAAAATTGTACAAAACGTGGGGGACGTGGTTGAAAATTACTTGACCAACACCACGTTGCCCATCACTTGAACAACGCCGTCCACAACAAGCAAACCACCCTCGTGGTACATTTGGTACACGGGCAAACCAAGGTCGGCAATGGCACGTTTTGTGCATTGGTTTTGCAAATCGGTGTTCAAAAAATGCACTTCCAAGTCGATGCCTTGAACAAGCCCAAGCCCTTGCCACAAGCCGTAGTTGGGGTAGTCATCGTCCGGGGTGACGTGGTAGTCTTTGAGTTGAAGCATTGCGCCTGCCGATGCGCCCATCACAACGCCTTGGAAATTTTTGACTGCTTCCACAATGCCAAGTTGATGCATTCGCAAAATGGCTTTTTCCGGCATGCCACCTGTGAAAAACAGCAAGTCGGCGTTGTTTATTTGCGACACGGGGTCGGTGTTTTGGTCGAAAAAGTCCAACCATTGAATGTCGCTTTCGGCAATGCCGTACGCCAAGAAGGGGCGAATGATGTCTTGGTACTTTTCGCCGTTGACGCCGTAGATTTGTTGAAAAGTTTGCTCATCCCCCACTTGGTCTTCCCTGAACGCAAGGGGCAAAATCAGCACTTTTTTGCCTGGAACAAAGGGTGCGAGAAAGGGCTTTGCCCAGTCCTCATCAAAATTGTAGTAGTTCAAAAGTACGTTTACTGACATTGTTGCTTCCTCCTAGTACAGTTCCACACCGTCTTTGCTTACAAATGCATAGGCAATTTTGTGTGGTTCGGGTTGTGTGTCGCCAATGAAAATGGCGTTTTGAAGCATTTGTTCGGCTGTGGCAAGGTTTTTGTCGTTGTGGTAGATTGTGCACAACGTGTCGCCTTTTTCCACCTTGCTGCCAATTTCAACGCTCATCACCACGCCAACGGAAAAGTCGATGACGTCTTCCTTGGTCATTCTGCCACCGCCAAGCAAAGTCACGGCTCTGCCAATGTCGGCTGCGTTCATGCCTGTGACGTAGCCACTGCTTTGCGCAAGCACCTTGTGGGTTTGCCCAAGTTGGAATTTTTCCGGATGCAAAATGTAGCTACTGTCGCCGTGTTGAGCCTTGACCATTTCGGCAAATTTGTTCAGCGCACCTTCGCTCTCGATGGCGTAGTCGAAAGCGCAAACGGCATCTTCCCTAGTTTTGCACTTGCCGGAAAGCACAAGCAAGCGCACGGCAACTTCCTTGAGTTCGTGGTACAGCCTGTTTTGCTTGCCGTCCAACACGTCGATGATGCCAATGATTTCCAATGCGTTGCCCACGTGGTCGGACAGCGGTTGTTGCATGTCGGTGATCAAAGCGCCAACTTTTTTGCCGGCACGTGTGCCAATTTCCACCATTTTCTTTGCCAATTCCAAGGCTTCTTCCTTGGTGGACATGAATGCGCCACTACCATACTTTACGTCCAACAAAATAACGTCGGAACCGCTTGCAAGTTTTTTGCTCATGATGCTTCCGCAAATGAGTGGGATGGATTGCACCGTTCCCGTTACGTCTCGCAAAGCATACATTTTTTTGTCGGCGGGGGCAAGGTTTGCCGTTTGGCCGATAACGCAACAGCCAACCTTTTTTACAACGTCGAAAAACTCTTGTTCGGAGAGGGAAGTGTCAAAACCGGGGATACTTTCCAACTTGTCGATTGTGCCACCGGTAAAGCCCAAACCACGGCCACTCATTTTGGCAACGTACACACCGCACCAAGCCAAAATAGGGGCAAGCGCAAGCGTTGTGCTGTCGCCAATGCCACCTGTGGAATGCTTGTCGCACACAATTTTGTCAAGTTCGGACATGTCCACGATGTCTCCACTGTGAAGCATTGCGTTTGTAAGGTCAAAAGTTTCCCTGTCCGTCATGCCGTTCAAGCAAATTGCCATCAGTAGCGAGGACATTTGGTAGTCCCTGACGGAGCCTTCGGTGAAACCTTGAACAAAAAAGTTGATTTCTTCGGTGGTTAGTTCTTGCTTTGTTCTTTTCTTTTCGATGATGTCAAGAATTGTCATACTTTCCCCCATTGCGCAAAAATTGCGCATAGTTTCTATTGTTTGTATTTTAGCACATTTTTGCAATACATTCAATACGTTTGACAAAAAATGCCGACTTTTTTTGCAATTTTCAACAAAAAAGGCACGCCACAAGGGCGTGCCAAAGTAGTTTTGTGTGTTTTGCCAAGCAAAAGTTGCAAAATGCTAGCGCATGCCCTTGTCGTAGGGGATACCTTCTGCCTTGGGCGCACGGGATTTTTTTCCTGTGAAAGCCAACACGATGAGTACTGCCAAGAATGGCAAAATGTTGTAGAAGTAGGATGGCAAGCCGATGTTTGCAAGCAATGCAACGCCGTCGCCGTTGATATCCAACTGATTGTACAAAACGGAAATGCATTTGAGCAAGCCAAACAACAGCGAGCCAAGGGCAATTCCCTTTGGTTTCCAGTTGCCGAAAATCATGATGGCAAGCGCCAAGAAGCCTGCGCCTTGCACGTCGCCACCTGCTGCGCCGTTTGCCGAGTACACCACGTACAAGAAGCCACCAAAACCGCCCAGCGCACCGGAAATGAGTGTGCCAACGTAGCGCATTCTATTGACGTTGATACCAACGCTGTCGGCTGCTTGTGGGTGTTCACCACAGGCACGAAGGCGCAAACCAAAACTTGTTTTGTACAAAACCACCGAAAGCACAACAAACAAAATAATTGTGATGTAGGTGGAAATGTACATTTTGGAAAAGAACGGTTCCAAAACCGTGCCCTTGAGGTGTTCGTTTTGAATGATGAACCAACTGGTTGTTCCGCTTTGGTAGGGGGACGGACCCTCGCCAAGCCATGGCGGAAGGTCGGCTGCAAGGTAGGGGCGACTTGCAATCATGTTGATGAGGAACAAACTGATTGCCGGGGCAAGCATGTTCAACGCCGTGCCACCAATTGTTTGGTCGGCTTTGAGTTTGATTGCCGAAAAACTGAGCAACAAACTGAACACGGCGCCTGCGATTGCTGCCAAAAGCATGACAATCAAAAATACCCATTGCCCTTGACCGTTGGCAATGATCAAGTGAATGCCAAATTGCTTGTCTTGCAAAATGTACACGAACAATGCGCCAACGAATGCGCCAATAATCATCATACCGTCCAAGGCAATGTTGATGATACCACTACGCTCGGCAAAAACGCCTGCAAGCGCAACAATCATCAGGGGAATCATGTAGGTCAAAGTGGATTGAATGAGTGTTACCATTTGCTACGCCTCCTTGGATTGTGTTGTTGGTTGAACTGCGTCAACTTGTTTGGATTTGCGACGTTTTGTGGAAAGCAAATCTTTGATGAGTTTGGAGAAACCTGCAAAGTAGATGATGACAGCCACAATCAAGTCGGAAATATACTCGTTGTAGTCGGCAAAACTGGAAACCTTGGTGCCGGCAACTTCCAAAAAGGCAATGTACGCTGCCGAGAACACCACTCCCAAAGGATGACTACTTGCAAGCAATGCAACGGGAATGCCGTTGAAACCAACGCTTGGCAAAGTTTGGTAGGTTGTGGAAAATTGGAATTCCGTTTGTCCGTTCATGAAGTACAGCGCACCACCCAATGCGGAAAGTCCACCTGCAATTGCCATGGACAAAATGATGTTGCGACGGTCGTTCATGCCGGCATACTTGGAAGCGTGGCGGTTGCTACCGCAAGCCTTGAGTTCGAAGCCGAACGTTGTTTTGTTGAGCATCACCCACACCATCACGGCAACGACAATGGCAATGACAATGCCACCGTCTGCCCAAGAGCCCGGGAACAACAAGTCCATGCCCAAACGTGGGTTTTGGATGCCGAAGTGGTTGGTTTTGTACAAAAAGCCGGGGCTCTTTGGGTTGACAAATTGCGAACCGCTGAACACCCAAGTGACGATGTTGCCTGCAATCCAGTTTGTCATGATGCACACGATAACTTCGTTGACGTTCAACAGCGCCTTGAATGCGCCTGGGATGCAACCCCAAAGCATGCCTGCAACAACACCCACAACAAGGGCAAGCAACCACACGAAGAATTGCGCCGTTGCCGTTGTTGCCGGAATGGACATTGCCACAAGCAAGGATGCCATTGTGCCCATGAGGTACTGGCCCGGTGCACCAATGTTGAACAAGCCGGTTTTGAAGGCAATTGCCACCGACAAGCCTGTGAGAATTAGCGGAGTTACACGGGTGAGATAGTTGCCGAGTTGGAAAGCGTCGAAGCCCACCGACATGTTTGCAGCGTTACCCGTGTAGAAAACGCCTGAGATCAAAATGAAAAATCCACGGAAAACGTTGTTTGCTTGCAAGTCCTTGCTGAACAATGCAACCAAAATCAACAAAATCAAACCAATGGCAATGCCTGCGCCAACGCACAGCAACGAGGACAACACCGACTTGGTACCATCCTTTTGGTACAGCACCACAAGTTGTGGAGGTTGGTTGTTGGTGGACACAAACAGCGACTTGAACCACCTGCCAATGCGCACGGGGATGATGTCCTTGCCGTCAACCTTGACAAACCAATTTTTGAACCATTTTGCAACGGCAATGCCTGCGCCTTTCAGCCACAGCCACACTGCAACAAAAAACCGTTTGAGCATTAGCATTCCTCCTTGTTAGTGTCTCTTTTTGCGCCTGCCATGTACAAGCCCAATTCTTGAACGGTTGTTGTGGCAGGGTCAAGTCTGCCAACAATTTCCCCTTCGTACATAACAACGATTCTGTCGGAAAGGTTCATTACTTCGTCCAATTCCAAACTGATGAGAAGCACGGCTGCGCCCTCGTCACGCTTTTTGACAATTTCGTTGTGGATGTTTTCGATTGCGCCAACGTCCAAGCCACGTGTTGGTTGAATTGCAACAAGCAACTTGTGTGGCCTGTCCAATTCCCTTGCAACAATGGCTTTTTGTTGGTTACCACCCGACATACTGCGAACGGTTGTGTCCACGCCTTGGCCACTGCGCACGTCGAACTGCTCGATGAGGCGCTCGGCGTACTGTTGCACTTGTTGAAACTTGATGAATCCGTTTGCTTGGAACTGTGGTTGGAAGTAGGTTTGAAGCACCATGTTTTGTTGCAACGAAAAGTCCAAAATAAGTCCGTGCTTGTGCCTGTCTTCCGGAATGTGGCTGATGCCTTGCAAAGTGCGTTGACGGATGGATTTGTGCGTGATGTCCTTGCCATCCAACACAATTGCGCCACTGCTTGCATTTGTCAAACCAGTGATTGCGTAGCCAAGTTCCGTTTGTCCGTTGCCGTCGATACCTGCAACGCACACAATTTCCCCTGCACGCACGTTGAAACAAACGTCCTTGACGGCAAGTTTTTTGTTGCCTGCGCCCTTTACGCAAAGGTTTTGCACGTCCAACACCACTTGCCCTGTTTTGGCGGGGGCTTTGTCAATTTTGAGTTGCACGGCACGGCCAACCATCATGTCGGAAAGTTGTTGCGCAGTTGTGTCCTTGGTGCAAACCGTGCCAATGCACTTGCCCTTGCGCAAAACCGTTACTCTGTCGGCAACTGCCATGATTTCGTTGAGTTTGTGGGAAATGAACAAAATGGACTTTCCTTCCGATGCAAGCCCACGCATTACTGCCATCAACTCGTCAATTTCCTGTGGGGTCAAAACTGCAGTTGGCTCGTCGAAAATGAGAATTTCGTTGTCCCTGAACAGCATTTTGAGAATTTCCGTACGTTGTTGCATACCAACGGAAATGTTTTCCACGATGGCATCCAAATCGACGTTCAAGCCGTAGCGCTTGGAAAGTTCCTGCGCCTTTTTGTAGGCTTGCTTTTTTTGAATGAACCCAAGTTTGGTGTCCTCCACACCCAAAATGATGTTGTCCAAAACAGAGAACACTTCCACCAACTTGAAGTGTTGGTGAACCATGCCAATGCCAAGGGCAGTTGCATCGTTGGGGTTGTTGATGCGAACGACTTTGCCGTCCTTCAAAATTTCCCCTTGTTCTGCTTGGTACAAACCGAACAGCACGCTCATCAGCGTGGACTTGCCGGCGCCGTTTTCCCCAAGCAGGGCGTGGATTTCGCCACGTTTGAGTTGCAAAGTGACGTCGTCGTTGGCAACGATACCGGGGAACACCTTGGTTATGTTGCGCATTTCAATGACATAGTCGTTGGTGCAAAGGTTTGTTTGTTGACTTTGCATTGTTTTGCCACCTTCCTTTTGTGAACTGGAAAAGAAAATTTCTTTTTGTTTCGCACACAGCAAAATGTGTGTGTAACAAAAAGAAAGGGCAAGGCGTTGCCCTTTCTAGTTGACACATCTAGATGTTATTTTTCGTGTGTTACAGTAACCTTTGTGAGACGGCTGTTCAAACCTTCTACCCAGTTACCATCTGTATCGTATTCTGGAAGAACGATTTGGATTTCGCCAGCCTTCATGCTTGCGAACAATGCGTTGTATTGTTCAACTGTGAAGTTTGTCATTCTCCAAGAACCTTCCGCAGTTGGAAGACCTGTTGCATCGTCCTTAGCGCCCAAGGATGTGCCTGTGCCACCAATTTCGCTCCACTTGCCTTGGTAGAGTTTTTCCAAAGCAACTTTTACGGAAGAAGCAAGACCTTTTACTGCGCTTGTGATAACGCAAGAACCCAAACCTGCTTGGTCTGTGTCTACGCCGATAACTTTGCCGTTGTTTGCTTGTGCTGCTGCGATAACGCTGTTAACCATGGCACCACCGCAAGAGAACACAACTTCTGTGCCGTTCTTGTACCAACCGTCCATTTGTGCTTGAAGTTCGCTGGAGGAAGAGAACTTGGAACCGTACTTGAAGCTGATTGCGATTTCTACTTCTACGTTAAGTTCAGCTGCTGCTGCTTCTGCGCCAAGGATGTAGCCTGTTGCAAAGCGGTTGCATGCTGGGTTACCAAGTGCGCCACCGAATGTGCCACCAAGTTTTCTGTAGCCTTCTTTTACTGCAGCGTAGCCAGCGAAGTAGCCGGCTTCGTGTTCGTTGTAGGAAATTGCAGCAATGTTGGAAAGGATGTTGCCTTCTGCATCAGCAAGGGGAAAACCGTCGATGAAAATGAATTTTACGTCGGGGTTTTGTGTTGCAACTTCTCTCAAAGCGTTTTCTTGCATGTAACCGGGTGTAACGATAACCTTTGCACCGTTAGCAATAGCGTCGTTCATTGCTTGAATGCGGTCTGCGTCTGTTGCATCGCCACCGTTAGCAGGTTGGTAGTACTTGTAGGAAATGCCGTTTGCTTCTGCATATTCCTTTGCGCCTTCGTAGGTACCTTGGTTGAAGCCACCGTCGTTGAGTTGGCCAACGTCAGTTACAACTGCGATTTCGTAGGTTGTGCCTGTGCAAGCTGTGAGAGCGCAAACTACGCTGAACATCATTGCTACTGCGAGCAAAATGCCAAAGAGTTTTTTCATTGTTTTTTCCTCCAAAAAATTGTATTATATGTACGGGTGGTGCCCGTAGATACCATAGTTACAGTTTTGAACAACCGATTTGGGGTTGTGGGGGTTAGTTGTGCTACTTTGTGCGAAAATGCAACTTGCAAAAAAAATCTCTTGTTGATTTTAGTCTACCAAATTCTGCATTTTATTGCAATTGATTTCGACAAGATTATTCACCATTTTTTGCACTTTTTTCAAAAAATTTATACCGTGCATAGGTGAAATTTTTGTCCTTTTGCAAGGGGCAAAACGGAAATTATAATGAACTGTTGCCCACTTTTGCCAACTACCAATCTTCCTTGATGCTGATTTTGATGTCGGTGTAGAAGTCCTTGTACTGTTCCTTGAACTTTTGGGCGCTGGAGCGCAGGTCTTGCCTTTGCGCTTCGTCCAAGTCCATGCCGTCGTCGTCCATAGTTTCCGATTTGCGCATCAAATCGTACATTGTTGATTTTTTCAAAATATTCCTCCAAGAACGCAAACAACGCACCGAAACCTCGGTGCGTCATTTCAATAGTTATGCTACCTTTTTCTTGCCTGCTTTGAGCATTTCGGGCTCGATTTCGCCGGCTTTTGTAAGCGCCCACTTTGTGAGAACAGGGCCAACAAGTTCGTACACCAAAACGGCGCACATTGTGATTGTTACAATTGAAGAACCTGTGTTCATCAACGTTTCGGCAAGTTCGGGATTGGTTGCCAAAACACTTTCGGCTGCTTTTGTGAATTCGTTTTTGCACATTGTTGCCATACCGATTGCAACGCCGGCTTGTGGGAACAAAGTGATACCAAGGAACTTGCGAACTGTAGGTGCGCTCTTGGTTACTGTTGCTCCAAGAAGTGTGCCGAAGTACTTGCCTGCGCAACGGAAAACAATGTAGATGATGATGCAAACAACAAGCATGCCGTCCTCCAAGAAGGATGCAAGATTGAGTTCCGCACCGGACAAAACAAAGAACAACATGGACACAACGGGAGTCCAACGGTCGGCGCCTTCCATCATTTGCGCTGCTTCCTTACGCAAGTTTACAAACATTGCGCCTGCCATCATGCACACGAGCAAGTCGGACAATTTGAAAGGAATGATGCCTGCATGTTCCCAACCGGCAAACAATTCGCAAACGCCAAGGCAAGCAAACACGCAAGTGATTGTTGCAATCAGTCGATTATCCCTAGACTTGAAGAAGCGTGGAATGATGGACAAACCTGCGCCCAAAAGTGCGCCAATTGCCAAAGAAACAACAATTTCCACAAGTGGCCAAACAACAATGTTCAACGCTGTTACTTGCGCACCACTTACCATTGCCAATGCAATGGAGTTGGAAATTGCAAACACGATAAGACCAACTGCGTCGTCCAACGCAACAACGGGCAACAAAGTTCCCGTCACAACGCCCTTTGCTTTGTACTGGCGAACAACCATCAATGTTGCTGCAGGAGCAGTTGCCGTTGCAATTGCGCCCAAAATGATGGCTTCGGACATGGGCATTCCCGTGAAGAAGGAACACAAAATAAGTGCAACGTCAACGCACAAAGTTGCAAGCAATGCTTGGAAAAGTGTGATGATTACTGCGCTTTTGCCAATTTCCTTGATGTGAGAAAGTTTGAATTCCACACCAATGGAAAAACCGATAAAGCCAAGAGCAACCGTGCTGACAACGGAAAGTGCGTGAGCACTGTCTTCCGGAATAAGTCCCAACAAATGTGGACCGATAATCAAACCTACGATCAGGTAGCCTGTTACGTTTGGCAAACCCAAAAGTTTCATCAATCTTGTGACCAACAATGCGCACAACAATGCAATTGCAATGGCCAACAATGTGTTGATACCCATAATTTTTCCCCTTTTTTTCATTATATTTGCCGAACCCCAAGGTGTTGGATGTTCGGCAATTTTGAACCACGAATATTTTAGTACTATTCGACGTTTATGTCAACCATTTTGCACCTTGAAAAAGCAACCAAAAACAAAAAAAAATTGCCTTGCCAACACATTGCTACAAAAATGCAATGGATTTTTTGATTGCAAAGCAATCAATTGGCAATTTGGAAAATTGCAAAGAAAAACTTCCCTTTGCATTGATGACTTTGCTCAAAAAAAATTTGCAGTTTTTGCAGATGAACGTTGAACAAAAGCGTTGAAAATCCACCTTGTTTGCAAGCAAAAATTCCTTTGTTCGACGGCAATTTTGCGCAAAAAGTTTGGGAACTTTGAAAGTTGCGTTTGCCTGCTTGAAGTTGGTTTTGCCTTTTTGCAAATTTGCGCCACCGCCTTGCAGTTGAAAAAGCAAAATTTTGGCAACAAAAAAGACGTGAAACGCCACGCCTTTTTGGTTGAATATGTAGTTGAAAGTTGCCTAGCATGCAAGCGCCTTGCTTTGGCAAATGGCTTGTTGAACGTTGGACGCCAATTCTTCCAACGTGCCGTTGTTGTTGATGACAAGCGTTGGGTTGGCAAAAACTGATTGTTTTGACAAAATTGCCAAAATGTTTTGGGCTGAAACGTTGTCTCGCTTGCTTGCCCTGTCTACTTGCACAGCCCTGTCCGTTTGCACGAGCCACACTTCGTCCCAGCTGAACTCGAAGGCATCCATCAAGGGAATTTCCACAAAAAGCACGCCGTCCGTTTGCTGTGCAGTTTGCAACAACAGTTGCTTGATTTTGCCAAAGAACAAATTGTTGTAGGCAAGGCGCAAGTCGTCGTTTTGGAAAATTGTTTGGCGCACGAAACTGCGATTTAGTTGACCGTTTTGCACGCTTTCTTGCCCCAAAAGTTGGCAAATTTGTTGCAAAACTTGGCTGTCCGACGCTACCTGACGGGAAAGCACGTCGCAATCCACCGTGTTGTAGCCCAAACTGCGCAAAACACGTGCCACTTGGCTTTTGCCACTGCCAATTGTGCCTGTGATGGCAATGATGCTATGCTTCATACAAAGTTTCCCCCTGTTCCAATTCCACCGTTAGTGGGCAAGCAAGTTGCATTGCGCTTTGCATTTGTTCGACGAGAATGCGCTTGACTTGCTCAACTTCATCCAAGTAGCAGTCGACAATCAGTTCGTCGTGAATTTGCAAGACAAGTTTGCTTTGTAGGCCTTGCTGTTGCATTGCGTTGTGCACCTTGAGCATGGCAATTTTCATGATGTCGGCTGCGCTACCTTGAAGAGGCATGTTCATTGCGGCACGTTCGCCAAAGGCACGCAAGTTGTAGTTGCCGGAAGAAATTTCTGGGATGTACCTGCGACGGCCTGTGATGGTTGTGACGTAGCCGTTGGTTTTGGCTTGCTCAACGCAACCGTCGATGTACGCCTTGATTTTTGGGTAGCGTTGGAAGTACAGTTGAATGTACTCCTTGGCTTTTTTGATGGAGATGTTTGCGCTTTGCGACAAACCGAAATCGCTGATGCCGTAGATGATGCCAAAGTTGACGGCTTTTGCCATTCGGCGCATGTCCTTGTTGACCATTTGTGGGGGAATGCCCAACAGTTCCGAAGCAACGCTTGTGTGGATGTCCTGCCCGTTGTTGAAGGCAAACAAAAGGTTTTCGTCGCCAGAGAAAGCGGCAAGCAAACGCAGTTCAATTTGCGAGTAGTCGGCGCCAACAAAAACGCCGTGTTTTGCCTTGAAAATTTTGCGAATATCCCTACCCGTGTCGCTACGAATGGGGATGTTTTGCATGTTGGGGTCGGAACTGGAAAGCCTACCCGTTGTTGTGAGCGCTTGGTTGAAAACGGTGTGCACCACACCACGTTTGACAAAGGGTTTGATGCCTTCCACGTAGGTGTGCAACAACTTGTACAACTTGCGGTAGGCAAGCAATTGGTCGGCAATTGGGTGCTCGGAACGCAGTTTTTCCAACACTTCGTTGTCCGTGGAGTAGCCACGTTGAGTTTTTTTGCCGTGGGGCAAGCCCAACTTGTTGAAAAGCACGTCGGCAAGTTGCACTGTGCTGTTGAGGTTGAAAGTGCAACCTGCAAGTTGGTAGATTTGTTGGGAAAGTTGGTCAATTTGCGCTTGCAAATCCTTGGAAAGACTTTGCATCACGTCCAAATCCACGGCAACGCCTTCCTTTTCCATTTGGTACAACACTTCGGAAAGTGGAAATTCAATTTCGTAGTACAGTTTTTCCACGCCTTTTTCCACCATTTGCTTGCGCAAAACGTCCACGAGTTCAAGTAGCGCAACGGCGTTTTGTTCGTAGCCGTAGGCGCTTGCCAAACTTGCAACGTCCTTGTGGGCACGTGGCTCAACAAGGTACTGCATCAAGCACAAATCGTGCTGAACGTTTGAAAGTGTGATGCCAAAGCCGTCGAACAGCCTTTTGAGGCCTTTTTGGTCGAACACAATCTTTGGTGTGTCGCCTTGCAAAATTGGCGACAAAACGGAAAACACAACGTCTTCCGTCATACCAACAAGGAAGTTGTCGGAAAACAAAACGTGGTACTGACGTGTGGGTTCAACGGCAATTTCGATGTGTGTTTTTGTGTAGTTTAGCGCAACACGGGGTGCCGTTTTCCAACTTTCCACAAGTTGTTCCAACTGTTGTTGGCTGTCCACTTCCACCACTTCGGCAAGGTGGTTTGCAACAACTTGGCTTTCGTCGAAATGCACCCTGTTGATGATGGATTTGAATTGCATTTTTTGGAAAAGTTGCTTGACTTCCCCGTTCAAAACGTACAGCCCGCATTTTTCCAAATCGTAGTCGACGTCGGCAGAAAGCACAATTTGCGCAAGCTTTTTGCTGACGTAGGCAAGGTCCTTGCCGTTGGCAAGTTTTTCCTTCAAGGCGCCCTTTTCCTTGTCCAAATTGGCAAACAAGGTGTCCAAATCGCCGTGCCTTTCCAACAGTTGCAAAGCAGTTTTTTCGCCAACGCCCTTGACACCGGGGATGTTGTCGGAAGTGTCGCCACGAAGCGCCTTGTAGTCAACGACTTGGCTTGCAGTCATGCCGTACAGTTCCTTGATGTTGTGTGGAGTTACCACTTCCACGTCGGTGACGCCCTTCTTGGTGATGAGCACGGTGACTTTGTCGGAAACAAGTTGAAGCATGTCACGGTCGCCGGAAACAACGTAGCTTTCGCCATCGAAGTGGGAGGAAATTGTGCCGATGATGTCGTCGGCTTCCACACCTGCTTTTTCCACAACTGTCACTTGCATTGTTGCCAAAAGATCGTGCAAAATGGGCATTTGGGAAGCAAGGTCTTCCGGCATGCCTTTGCGATTTGCCTTGTAGTCGGGGTAGATTTGCTTGCGGAAGTTTGCGCCACGCTTGTCGAATGCAACAACAAGTTTGTCCGGTTTGAGTTGTTCCACCACTTTGAGCAAAATGTTGACAAAGCCGTACACAGCGTTGATGTTGTTACCTTGCGTGTCGCTGAGCATTGGCATGGCAAAGTACGCCCTGTTGACAATGCTGTTTCCGTCGATCAAAAGAAGTTTTTGTGACATGGTTCACCTTGTTTTCTTTGTTTACTGAATATGTAAAAACAAACCGTTGCGGTTTGTTTTGAGTGCAAATTTTGATATACGCTATGCCAGTTTTGCAAGTTCTGCCAAACTGTTCAACGGAACGAAACTGTGGGAAATGTACCTTGAAACAAGGTTCAAGGCTTCCTTGCAAATTTCCTTGGAAAGTTTGATGTTCTTGAGTTTGTCGTAGCCGATGGATGCCACCATCGTGCAGGCGGAAACCACCCTTGGGGAGATGGAAACTGCCATTTCCGAACAACAAGTGTCGCACACAACGCCGCCGTGTTGAACGTCCAAAAACAACGGTTGTTGCTTTTTGCCACAAACGGAACATTGCGAAAAATCCAACTTGAAGCCTGCCGATTGCAAAAATCCAAGCAAAAATCGCAACGTGACAAGCAATGGGTCGACGTTGTCGCACAGGTTTTGCAATGCTCGCAAAACTTCCACGAAAAGCGCCGAATCGCTTTGCCCTTCGGCAGTCAGTTTGATGAGCGCTTCGGCAATGCAGTTGGCAGAGTAGTAGCACACCACGTCTTCCCGCAAGGCGAAGAAACTTTCCAATTGTTGGCAAGTTTTCAAAGTGTAGTAGCCCTTGGTTTCGGCAAGTTCGTAGTGACCGAAACAAAATTGGTCGGTGGCAAACTTCAACTTGGCACTACTTTTGCGAACACCACGAGCGTGCACGGAAATTTTGCCGTGTTCCAAAGAATACAGCAAAACCATCATGTCATTTTCCTTGTAGTCGGTTGCTCGAAGAACCAGCGCCCTTGTTGTGATGTCCATCTTTTGTTAGTTCCTTGTACAAAACGTAGTAGGCAGGGTTGCCTGTTTGTTCAAAAAGTTTCCAAACAATGTTTTTCATCACGCAAACTCCTTTTTGCGATAGTTTGCGTATTTGCCCTGCAAGATATACGAAAAAATTCTAGTCTTTTTTGCTTGTGTAGCCCAATTCGTTGAGCACGTAGGGGCTGTTGCGCCAGTCTTCCTTGACCTTTACCCACAGCGTCAAAAACACACGTGCTTCCAACAGTTTTTGGATGCTTTCCCTTGCGTGAATGCCAATGTTCTTGATCATTGCGCCGTGCTTGCCAAGCACGATGGGTTTGTGGCTTGCCTTTTCTACCAAAATTGTTGCGTCGATATCCCACGAGCCGTTTTCCCACGCCATTTTGTTGATGGCAACGCCAATGCCGTGTGGAATTTCGTTTTCGCAGGAAAGCAAAACTTTTTCCCTGATGGTTTCTGCAACCAAGTAGCGTTGGCTCTTGTCGGTGATGTCGTCCTCTTCGAAGTACATTTGGTCGCCCGAAAGGTACTTTTTGAGCGCTTGCCTCAGTTCGTCCACGCCCTTGTTGCGCTTTGCCGAAACGCAGTACACTTCGGAAATGCCTTGGATGGCGTTGAGTTTGGCAAGTTCGGGAAGAAGTTTTTCCGCTTGGGAAATGTCCGTTTTGGTGATGGCAACAACAAGTGGCAATTTGCGCCTTGCGTACTTTTCGATTTGGCCAATTTCCCTGTCGCTGATGCCGTCGTGGCCGTCCACCACCACCAAAATGCAGTCAACGTCCGTTGTGGCGTTGTCGATGCTACGCAACATGTAGTCGCCAAGGGCGTTTTTGCTTTGCAAGTAGCCGGGAGTGTCGACAAACACAATTTGGCTGTCGTCGTCCGTCCAAATGCCCATGATGCTGTCCCTTGTGGTTTGCGGTTTTGGGGAAACGATGGAAATTTTTTGTTTGATAAGTGCGTTGAGCAAGGTGGATTTGCCGGCGTTTGCCAAGCCCACGATTGCAATAAAACCTGTTTTTCTCATAGTTACCGTGTAATTTTCAATTTTTTCAAAATTTCGTCCTGAACGGCAAACATTTTTTGTTCGTCGTCCTTTTGAACGTGGTCGTAGCCAAGCAAATGAAGAAGCCCGTGAAGCACCAAAAACGCCATTTCCCTTGTGAGGCTGTGGCCGTAGTCGGTGGCTTGTTGCTTTGCCCTTTCCAAGCAAATGACAACGTCGCCAACGTTGAGAAGGCCTGTGTCGGGGTTGACGTCGCTTGCAAAATCTTGCAAGTTCAAAACGCCTTGGCAAGGGTTGTCCAACGTGGGGAAGGACAAAACGTCCGTCACGCTGTCGATGTTGCGAAACTCTTTGTTTAACTGTGCAATTTGTTGTTCGTCAACAACGGAAACGGACATTTCCAAGTGTTTGGAGGGTTGTCCCAAGTGTTTGAGCGCCGTTTCCACAACTTTTTTTGCCAAAAACCTTTTTGCGCCAATGTTTGTGAAATAGATTTTCATGGTTGCCCCCTAGATTTCCAACTTTACGTCGGGATACTTGACACGGCGGTGACGGATGCCGTTGTAGGTGGTGATGATTGTGCTTTTTACAATGTCAATTTCCTTCATGGTGATGTCGCAATCGGAAAATTGGTCGAATGCCAAACGTTCGGCAACAATGTCGTCGACGATTTTTTCCGAACGGGACTTGTCCCCAACGGAACGCAACGCCGCTTCGGCAGCATCGCAAATCATCAAAATTGCGCTGATTTTGCTTGTTGGCTTGGAGCCTTCGTAGCAGTAGCCTTCGTAGGGAAGCACGCCGTCGGTGTACTTTTGCGCCTTCAAGTAGAAGTACTTGATGGGCATTGTGCCGTGGTGTTGCAAAATAGCGTTCAAAACGTCCTCGGGAAGATTGTGTTCCTTGCCAAGTGCGTAGCCGTTGACAACGTGCGACTTGATCATGCTGACACTTGCTTCCGGAGTCATGCTGTCGTGGGGGTTGACACCGGAAAATTGGTTTTCGGCAAAGTAGGATGGAGCCTTGATTTTGCCAATGTCGTGGTAGTAGGCTGCTGCACGTGCCATTGCGCCGGGCAAGCCAATTGCAACTGCGCTTGCTTCCACGTAGATGGCAACCGTCAAGCTGTGGTTGTAGGTGCCGGGGGCTTTTTCGAACAGCATGCGCATGAGCGCCGTGTCGGACGAAGCAATTTCCGAGTAGCGGAAAACGGAAACAACCTTGAACAACCTTTCGAACAACGGCACAAGGGCAAAGATGAACACTACTGCCAAAATGCCACTTGCAAAGGAAAGACCAACTTTCAAAGCAAAGTTGCTCCAATCCGGTTGTTGTTGGAACATGAAGTAGCTCAAGGTGCAACACGCTGCGGAAATTGCGCCTTGAACAAGCCCAACCAAAATGTACCTCCAACGGCTGTTGCTACGAACAAACACGTAGGATGCGTACACCGATTCGATTACACCGCTGAACAGCAAGTAGAAGAATTCTTCGGTGAGCACTCCTTCCTGAGTGGGCCAATTGATGTGTTGCATGCACACCAAAATGACAATGACGAAGTTGGAGAAAAACGCCACCTTGTCGGAAACGATGAGGGAGAGCATGAGTGAACAAAATGCAAATGGCACGATGTAGATGCCGAACTCCCACAGTTTGGCAAGTTGCAACATTGCGTAGAACAGTAGCATTGTTGTGAACATTACCACAGTTTTGCGACGCAACACCATTGTGTCGTGGTCGACAAAGTAGACGTACAGCCCAAGGGAGAACAAAAGCAAAGCCGTTGTTGTGAGTTGAACGGAAACTTTGACGCTTGTGCGCTCTGCCCAGTTGGGCAAAATTGCCATCAGGGAAAACACCAAAAACGCCAAAATGTAGATGTAGATGATGCTTTTCCACTTGATGTTGTGTAGTTTAGATGATTTAGCCATTATTTTTCCTCTTGTGTTTCGTACGCTTTGACAATTTGTTGAACCAACGGATGGCGAACAACGTCCTTTTCCGAAAGGCGAATGATGCCAATGTCGTCGATATCTCGCAAAATGCGAATTGCGTGTTTTAGGCCGGAAGTTTTGCCGTCCGGCAGGTCGGTTTGTGTGAGGTCGCCTGTGATGACCATTTTGCTGTTTTCACCAAGGCGAGTGAGGAACATTTTGATTTGTTCCTTGGTTGTGTTTTGCGCTTCGTCCAAAATGACGTAGGCATTGGAAAGTGTTCTGCCACGCATGTACGCCAACGGCGCAATTTCTATGGTGCCACGCTCCATCATTTTTGCATACGTTTCCACACCCAACATTTCCTGCAAGGCGTCGTACAGCGGGCGAAGGTAGGGGTTGACTTTTTCTTGCAAATCCCCGGGCAAAAATCCCAACTTTTCCCCTGCTTCCACAGCCGGGCGAGTGAGAATTATTTTTTCCACCTGCTTTGCACGGTAGGCGTTGACTGCCAAGGCAACTGCAAGGTAGGTTTTGCCCGTTCCCGCAGGGCCAATGCCAAAGGTGATGGTTTTTTTCTTCATCAAGTCGACGTACTTTTTTTGCCCAACGGTTTTGCTTTTGATGGGTTTGCCACGGCTTGTGATGGTGACAACGTCGTTGAGCAGTTGGTCAACTTCTTCCAACCTGCCATCCTTGGCGCAACCGCAAATGTAGTTTACCCTGCCAATGTCCGGAGTTTCGCCGTTGCGAATGAAACTGAGCAGTTTGTTGAGCACGCCCAAGGCGCTGTTGACATCGCCATCTTCGCCAAAAACGTTGCATTGCCCGTCCTGCATGGTAACTTTGACGTTGAACGTTTCGCAAACGACTTTGATGTTTTCGTCGAATGGACCGAACAATTTGATGAGTTCGTCCATGCTTTCTACTTCTATTCGTTTTACCGTAGCCGTGTACCTCCCGTTTGGATTTTTTGCTACCACACTTCCACCACCCCAAAAACTGTGGCTACAACGCCGTTTGGCAATTGTTGATATTCCACTCTTTGCACGGGGAAAGTTGCAAGTTTGGTTGCTTCCTGCAAGGCTTGGTTTTGCAAAGTTGGCAAAACGTCGGCAAGTTGCACTTCCCGTGTGACTTGGGTGGTTTGGTGATAGGTTACGTACTGTAGTTGCAAATTCAGTGGAAAAAGGTGCACCACCGAAATTTGTTGTTGATAGTTTGTGTAGTTTGGCTGTTTGCCATAGGTTTTGCCAAAAAGCACCACGTTGACACAAGTTGCGCTGTTGCCTGTTGGCACAAAAACAGTTTGCGTACCGCAAAACTCTTGGAAGGCGCTTTGGCTGACGGCAAGTTGAACGTTGCCCAGCGCAAAAACATCCTCGGTGGTGCCGTCGTTGAAGGTGCGAACACCCAACACAAGTACGTCGCCTTGCTTGACTGCATCGCCCACCTTGACTTGTGGCGTGCCTTGTTGGCACAGCAAACTTTGCACAACTCCGTTGCAAGGGGCAACGATGTCCCTACGCTTTGTCAAATCCACCACAGGGTCGGAAATTTGCCGTTGCACCACGTTGACGTACAGCACGCTTCCCCTTGGCTTGACAATGGCGTACATTGCATCAAGTTGGTTTGCAACGCTGTTTTGCACGGCGTTCCAATCGACGTTGGAAATGTTTGCGCCAACGAAAACGTTGCAGTTTTGCAAAGCCGAAAGCACCCGATCTTTGGAAAAATCTCCCGATACTTCCACGCCCAAGCAAAAGCAACTGCTTGCCCACAAAAGTGGAACCAACAAAGCAAAAGCAACAACAAGCGCAAGGTGTTGTTTGAGATGCAAAATTTTGCACACACCAACATAGTTGGTGCACTCTATATTGTAGCACTTTTTTTGCAGAAAATCAACAACCAAAGGGGCTTGTTGCAAAGAAACTGTAATTTCGCAACGTTTTGCCTGCCGTTTTACGTCCTTGAGAGTGATTTTTTGCTTGCAAAGTTGCTCCAAAGCCGTTGCAACGTTCAATCCCACGAACACAATTTTGTAGCCACTAGTCAATTTGCATCTCCACCGAAGAAATTTGGCCTGCCAAAATGGCGAAATTTTGTTGCAGTTGCTTGATGGAAATGCCACTGCCCACAACTTTGAGTTTGCCCTTTTGGGCAAAAAACGTGATGCAGTTGGGTTGGTAGGAACAAATGCCTTTGTGCCCTTCCACCACGCACACTTTGTTGCCGTACACGCTGTACTTGCAACCATCCATCAACGTGGAAAGTTCCAGCCCGCAAACATCGCAAATAGTTTGAAAAAAACTGTTGTTCATAGGGCTAGTATATGACCGACTTGCGTGGGCAATGATAGGCAGAATTCTACAATTCTTGAACGTTTGTCACGGGGTAGTCTTGTTGCTCTACGGCAAGTTTCAAAGTTTGGCTGTCAACGCCAATGCATTCCACGATGGCGCACTTGTTTTCCAAACTTACTTCCACGCTTTGAACGCCGGTAATTGCTTGCAAGGTTTTGTGAACACGGCCTGTGCAATGACCGCACATCATGCCTTCGATTGTTAGTTTGTACTTCTTCACGTTGGTCTCCTTTGGCGCAACTTGCGTTGTTGCACCCTTGAATGGTTTGAAAAATCTCAAACGCAATGCGTTGCAAACGACAAACACGCTAGACAGGCTCATCATGCCTGCGCAAAGCATTGGGTTGAGTTGCAACTGAAGTGGCGTTGCAAACAGCACGCCTGCTGCAATGGGAATGCCCAAAAGATTGTAGAAAAACGCCCAAAACAGGTTTTGCTTGATGTTTGTGAGAGTTTTTTTGCTGAGAGAAATTGCGTTGGCAACGTCCACGACGTCGTTTTTGACAAGTACCACGTCGGCGCTGTCCACAGCAATGTCGCTACCGCTACTAACGGCAAAGCCAACGTCGGCTGTTGCAAGCGCAGGGGCGTCGTTGATGCCATCCCCCACCATTGCTGTGACGCCAACTTTCATTTGTTCGGCAACGATTTGTTGCTTTTGGTGTGGCAAGACTTCGGCAAACACTTGGTCTACGCCAATTTGGTTGGCAATTGCTTGCGCCGACAACTTGTTGTCGCCTGTGATAAGCACCGTTTTGATGCCAAGTTTTTTGAGTTGTTCAACAGCAAATGCGCTGGATTGCTTGATTTGGTCGCCAACGCCAACGATGCCAACGAATTTGCCGTTTTGTGCAACGATGAGCGTTGAATGCCCCTTTTGGCTGATGGCTTGGTACTGTTGTTGGTAGGCGCTTGGTTCTACGCCCACTTGTTGCATGAGTTTGGCGTTGCCGATTGCGTAGGAAGTGCCGTCCACCGTGCCAACCACGCCCATTCCGGGCAAGGTTTGGAAACTTTGCGGTGCTACAAAAGCAACGTTTTGTTGCTTTGCGTAGTTGACAACTGCTTGCCCCAACGGATGCTCGCTTTGCTGTTCGATGCCTGCAACAATTGCCAAAAACTGTTGTTGTGGCATTGTGCAATGCACTTCTTCCACAACGGGTGTGCCGTTGGTGACTGTGCCGGTTTTGTCCAACGCAACAATTTGCACGTGGGCAAGTTTTTCCAACACGACGCCGTTTTTGATGAGAATGCCGTTTTCCGCACCTTTGCCTGTGGCAACCACAAGCGCAACGGGCGTTGCAAGCCCAAGTGCGCAAGGGCAAGAAATTACCAAAACGGAAATGGCAAACTGCAATGCCACGGAAACGTCCTGCTTGGCAATTGCCCACACCACGAAGGTCACAAGGGAAATTGCCAACACCACGGGCACGAACACACCGGAAATTTTGTCGGCAAGTTTTTGGATGGGTGCTTTGGATGCGCCGGCTTCTTCCACCAAGCAAATGATTTTGCTTAGCACGCTTTGTTCGCCAACGGTTGTGATTTCCACTTGCACGTAGCCGGACACGTTGACCGTGCCACCAATAACTTTGTTGCCAACTTGCTTTTCCACAGGCATGCTTTCGCCACTGATGGCGCTTTCGTTGACAAAGCAGTTGCCTTGGGAAACAACGCCATCGGCAGGGAAGGACATTCCCGCTTTGACAGCAACGACGTCACCAACTTTGAGCGTTGCGCTGTCAACTTCCACAAAGTTGCCATCCACCAAAAGAAGGGCGTTTTGTGGGGCTAGTTTTTTGAGTTTTTCCAAGGCGTTGCCCGTTTTGCGTTTGGACTTGCCTTCCAAAAACTTGCCCAAATTTACAAGCGCCAAAATTGTGGCAGATGCCTCGAAGTACAGTTGATGCATGAGCGTTTCCACCGTTTGCAAGTCGCCTTTGCCAAGTGCGTGGCTCATGACAAGCAAGGAAACAATACCCTGCAAAGCGCCTGCTGTGGAGCCAACAGCAATGAGGCTGTCCATGTTGGGGGAAAGTTTGAAAAGTCGCTTGTAGCCAACGACGTAGTAGTTGCGATTGACGTACCACACGGGCAAGCACAACAGCAATTGCACAAGCGCAAAAGTAACGCCATTTTGTGCGCCAACCAAAAAGTTGGGCAAGGGCAAATTTGCCATGTGCCCCATTGCCACGTACATCAGCAATGCGCAAAGCACAAGGGAAAATACCAAGCGAAACAAGGTCACTTCCCCTTGCTGTGGTTGTGGCGCTTGTTGCGTTTGCCCGACAACGGATGCGCCGTAGCCTGCGTTGGCAACGGATTGTTGTATTTTTTGGACGGTGGCAACGTTTTGGTCGTGGTCGACAACCATGCTGTTGGTTAGCAAACTGACTGTGACACTTTGCACTCCGTCTACTTTTTTTACTGCCTTTTCCACGTGGGATGAACACGCAGAACAGGTCATTCCAGTAACGTTGAATTTAGTTTTCATGACTGCTCCCAAAATAATCTAGATATAGTATATATCTAAAACGCAAAAATGTCAATATTTTTTTTCGGGTTAGCAACTGCTAACTGATAGAAAAAAGTAGAAAATGAAGTGAAGAAGTGGGAATGCAGGAGATGTTCGTGGTAAGCAAATTGAGCAGAGAGAATTGCTAGGCGTGTGTAACACACGGTGATACACACACCACTCGTAGATTTACTTTGTGCATTTTTGTTGGTTTTTTGCACCACGGGGTGGGGGAATAAGTGATTAGTGATGAGTTGTGGTTGGTTTTGCTACACGGGGCAGGGGAATAAGTGATAGGTGATGGGTGA
>JAFVYC010000036.1 GCA_017500855.1 Clostridia bacterium
ATCTTCGTATCTTTGAAATCTTTGAATTTTTGAATAAATTTTGATTTTCGTTTGAATTAAAATCAAAAATCAAAACCGAGCAAAGTGGCGTATTTTTAGTGTTTTTCAATGGTTTTGCCATAAAAATCGCCGTTTTTGCCACTTCGACCGAATTTTGAAAAGCAATTTTGATTTTGCGCTTTGATTTTTGATTACGCGAAAACTTGCGTATGACTGCCGCCCCGCTTATCGGGCGTGTTCCGTAGAGATTTGACCTCCCCCTGGGGGTGCAAAATGCAGTTCTAATAAAATGGTTGTTTCATCAACGTTCTCCTTTGCCGATATGATGGCTTGTTTCTAGTGTGGTATAGTTTCTTTTGTGCAAAACGAAAAAGCAGAGAATCTAATCTCTGCTTTTATCGGTTATAGCGCAATATTGAATTAATAATAGTAGGGTGTTATTTTTTTGGAATTGATTTAGGGGGTAAAAAAGTTGAAAAATATGGACTGCGTATGGTATCGTATGGATTTCATTTTCCTATAAGTAACCTATCGTCAATTTTATTATACCATAGTTCATGGACACTTTTGTACGCTACCGTATGCTAGCGTACGCAAAATTACTCCCATATTTATTATAACACAGCGTTCGTATACTTTCGTATGCTAACGTATGTTAACGTATGTTAACGTATGCTAATCTCTCCCTACTTTCAGTATAACATGGGTTTCGTCTACTTTTGTCTACTTTCGTTATACCATCGTCCACTTTTTAAAATTAATATCCTCATAATCATTATATCACGGCTAGCGTTCAGTTTTGTCTAGTTTCGTCTAGGCTTGTCTAGAGTTTTGTCTGCCCCTGATATTGTTTTATTTATATTTCCTTATACACACTAACTGTCCAACACGCCCACCCGTCCAAAAAAGACACATTATATAAAGGACATATACCCCCATTTTATGTATAGGGGTGTTTGGTTATGGGCGGATGGACACTTTGGACGGGTTGTGTGTATAAGAGCATAATTCTTTATTAGGTTTTTATAGTTTTCGCTCCCTTTTTATTATACACCCGATATCGGCTTAATTCGTCTTAAATCGTCTTAAAACGGCTTAAATTTAAATAAAACCGCCAAGGGTGAGTCCGTGGCGGTGAAGGTTTATTCTATTATAAAGTCTTTTTCGGAGCGGTATATTTTTAGTTCCGTGATATCCGTGCGATTGCTCATTTTTTGCGCGCTGTTTTCGTTACACATCATGCTGTAGGAGAAGTGAGTGTTTGCGTCGGTATACGTGACAAGGCAGGAGTAGCCTTTTTTGATGGCTTTTTTATATTCCTTTTCGTCATCCATCAGTTGAAGTAGTTCTGCCATAAATAAATCTTCGTCGCCGTCTAACTTGCCGTACTCCGTGATTATCGGTCGTTCTTTGAAGTAGTGTTTAATCGTTTCTTTCAGGATAGGTGCGTAAGCGTTATCGTAGTAGACGATATCGCACGAACCGCCGTTTCCGCTGTCGTTGTACCAAGCTACCTTTTTTCTTTTATAATAAAGGTTGCCTTGGTTTCCTTGCCAGTCGAGCCCTTGAAAGGTTTTTCTGTTCTTTAATGTAAATCCGTATATACTTGCCATTTTTGCCTCCATATATTATTGTTAAGCAAAGTATACCGTAAAGGTTTGCAAGAGCCCAGCGAAAGCACTTGAAAAACTTGTGAAAATATGATATAATATTAAAAATTCTACTAAGGAAAAGTATTATGGTAATAACCTTCGATCGTTTTAACAAAATTAAAACAGTTGAATATTTTTTACGTTGTTTTAATAGGGCGCTAAAATTAAAGCCTACAGACAAGCATATAACAATCAAAATTGAGAAGGAGTTTCCCACATATCCTGAAACTATTATTCCCTTGTCTGGGATTTTAGATTTTTTAAGGAATAAAGGATTTTCTCTTTATGTAGAGTATAACGATACTCCATTGATGGGAACAGGAATGCATAAGCCATATACCATTGCAGATAATTCTTATGAATTATTATCGCCAATGTATAAAGTATGGAAATATAACTCTCCTGAAGAAGTATATAAAATTGTTGATGCTTTAGTTAAACATTTAAACACTAAAATTATATGTGCGAAAGGTGTTGTTGAAGCGTTTGAATGGACCGTTAATGAGGTTATGGACAACGTAATACAGCATTCTCAATCTGCAAATGGATACATAATGTGTACCGCGACTAGCAATTCCCATATTTCCGTTGCTATATACGATAATGGTATAGGGATATATAAATCATTCCAAGGAACTCATTATAGATTGCAAAATTCTTACGATGCCATCATTTTAGCGATGCAAGAAGGCGCAACTCGTGACAAATCAATAGGACAAGGAAATGGATTATGGGGGATGTCAAAATTGCTAGCAAGCAATAAAGGTAGTTTGAGTATTGCTTCTAGCGAAGCTAATGTTTCTATAACCGAGTCAAATGGTATGATAAAAAGACCTGTTAGCACAAAATATTATTTAGGTGAACTTTGTTACCAAATGGGAACGTTGGTTGATTTTCAATTTCAATGTAATAATGAAGTGTCTTTAACTGAAGTTTTTGGTGCGGATTATCTATACACCAATTTAAACCTGGAATCACTAGAAGATGAAAACGAAAGAATTTCATTGAAGGTGAATGATTTTTCTTTTGGTTATGCTACACGAGTGGCTGGAGAACGAGCTAGAACGATGGCAATAAACTGCGCTATCCAGTCTGACTACAAGCAATTAATTCTTCTTGATTTCTCTGGGGTTGGAATTATTGCGTCTTCGTTCGCAGATGAATTTATTGGTAAAATGATACAGCATTTTGGTTTTATTCAATTCAATAGCCTTTTTCGGATTATTAATGTTAGCGAAGAAAATATGGCAATAATTAATCGCTCTATCATGCAACGTTCAAATATTGCTTAATTTTTTTTGTCACCAAATTTGGTGACCTTTTTGGTTGCCTTGGTTTTTTGAACACTATAAAAGTTATTAAACGGCGTGAAATTTACGCAAAATACGGCGAGTAAACGGCGAAAATCGTGCAAAATATGCATTTTAGGTATTTTGCAAACCCTACATTAGGGTCAGATATATCCTCCTAAGGGCTAGTTGTGGTTCGCTCAGCCAAGCGTAGCGCACGCCACGGAACGCAGTGTAGTATTCCCGCAGGTGCCACGAGCAAGGCAATGAAAAGCACGGCAATGCAAATTGCTGTGCTTTTTGTTTGCGACGAAACAAAAAAATTGGTTGTACAGCACCTTGTTGTGCAAAAATTGCAATGTTTTTCCACCACGTATTGGGTGTTTTGAAATTGCATGGTTGAAAGTTGGCGATAGACGCTACGGGTACTCACACAATGGTTTTGCTTTTTTTCAATTTGATGGCAAACAAAAAGTGCTTTGCAGTTGCAAAGCACTTTGTTTTTGTTGTTCGAGAGAATTTTTGCATTTTTCCCACCACGGGTTTGGGGTTTTGCCCAATATTTCGTGTTGTAGATACTGTCCGTGTCAATGCATGGCATTGACGAATCAAAAAACACCATTTTTCCCACCACGGGGTTGGGTTTTTGCCCAATGTTTTGTGTTGTAGATACTGTCCGAGCCAATGCATGGCATTGACAAATCAAAAACACCATTTTTCCCACCACGGGGTGGTTAGTTTGTGCAAATTTGGTAGCGAGTGTAGTGCCAATTGTCGGCTTGGATGGAAAGGTGCAAGTCGTCGGCGCCGTGTGGCGGATAGATTGTGGACGTCATTGCCCTGCCATCTTGGAAAATTTCCACCGAGTACTTGTCCAAAACAATGGTCAGTTCCACTTGCTTGTTGTTGGAAATTGGCATTTTGCGAATTCCCGCAAGGGAATCCTGGTCTTGTTCCACACCAACAATGCTTGCGCCGGAGTTGGAACGGTCGAACACCCACTTGTCATCTTGCAAGGTCAACTTGGTGCAATTTGTGCCGTTAGAGCGCAACGTCAGTTGGAAGTTTTGCAAGTTGGTTGCGGAAATTTTTAGCACGCCTTCCACCACCTTGTCTTGCACGGTGTTGCCACCACTTGCCTTGCGCACCTCGGCGCAATGAACAATTGGCTCTTGCCACAATCTGCCATCCACAACGGAAACCTTGCGAGCAACAGTCAGCATGCCTGCAAAGCCGTAGTCTGCCGACGGCACGTTGCGATCCCACATGTTTAGCCAACCCATCACAATGGGTTTGCCAACAAAACTTTGTGGGGCGTACATGTCAAAACCGTAGTCCACAATGTCTCGGCTTTGTTCAACAAAGCGCCCTGTGCGGTAGTCGATGTGCCCAATGCAATACCTGCAAGTGTGCACGTTCAAATGAATGCCGTTTTCGCTGGGCTGGTACTGCTCGCAAAACATCAAGTAGCCAAGTTCTTGGTTGTAGTCGGGGCACTCAATCATTGTGCCTGCGCTGTCCTTGCCAAACAGGTCGTTCACAAATTCCCAATTGAACAAATCGGCAGATTTGTACAAAAGAATCCTACCCCTGCCTGCAATTTTGCGTGCTGCAACAATGCACCAAAAACTGCCGTTTTCAAACCAAACCTTTGGGTCACGGAAATCGCAAGGGGCGTAGTCGCTTGGCAAAAGGTCGGTGCCAATAACAACGCCGTGCTTCACAAAGTGCACGCCATCGGCGCTTTCTGCCAAACATTGCACTTGACGAATGCTTTCGCCACCGAAATTATGCTCGTAGCCCGTGTACAACAGCCACAGTTTGCCATCGTGAACAATTGCACTGCCGGAAAAACAACCGTCCTTGTCCCCTTTGCCACCTGGCGCAAGGGCAATTGGCAAGTACTTCCAGTTGGTCAAATCGTTGCTTACAACGTGCCCCCAATGCATTGGCCCCCACTTGGTGTCGTGTGGGTAGTGTTGAAAAAACGCATGGTACTGATTGTTGAAAAAAATCAAACCGTTAGGATCGTTGATCCAACCCTGTTCCCCTGTTACGTGAAACGTGGGCTTGTGTGTTTTTACAATTTCCATAGTTAGTCTCTCTCTTCTTGGTTGGCCTTTCCGCCGTGTGGCGGAAAGGCGCAAATGTTTGTTGGTTGTGTTTTGTGTTGCCGTTTGCAAACTACTGCACTGCCGGCAAAAATCCTTCCGGAGCAGATTCAAGGTTTACCCTGAAGTCGTCCACAACGAAGCAACCGTAGTTCTCTGTAGAGTTGTCTACCACACGGAAGAAGCAATCTGCAGTTTCGCCTGTGTATTGGTAGAAGTAAGCGTACATTTCGGTGTTTTGCTTGCCTTCGGCTTCGTTGAAGAAGGTTGCAATAACCTCTCCGTTAGCATTGCAAAGTTGAACGTACACGTCACGTGTGCCTGCGCCACCAAAACGGAAGGATACGTAGGTGCCCTGCTTCAATGTGAACACGGTGCTTTCGAGTGTACCCTTGCTGTTTTCGCAGTTTGTACCATCTGGACGACAGAATGTAAACAAGTTGTTGCCGTCCTTTCTGTCGTCGTTCTTGGTGTACCAACCAGCATCGTGTTCGGAACTTTCAACCCAACCCAATGTGTCGTGAGCGCCTGTTTCTGTGATGTTCATTTTCCAACCAAGCATGCCACTTTCGAAACTGCCGTTGGCAATTTCGTACTTAACGTCAATTGCTGTTATGCCTGTTGGAATTGATGTGTGGTAGGTCACAACGTTGTCGAAAGATACACAACCCCAGTTGTTGGTTGCATTGTCTACAAGTTGAATGCGAACTGTTTTGCCGATGTGTTCCGAAAGGTCGGCAACGTACAGTTTCAAAACGGCATCTTCCCTTGCTTGTTGACGGAATCTTGCAAGCACTTCGCCCGTTGTAGCATCAACAACTTGAACGTAGCAAAATTCGTTGCCACCGCCAAGCATGTAGGAAATGTAGCCCGTGCCACCAAGTTGGAATACCGAACTTGTGAGAACGCCTGTGTTGCCTTCCCTGCCGTTGCCTGCGCCATGGTCTTCCACACCACTGTACAAGAATTCGCCGTTCTTGCCGTACTCTACGCCACTGAAAAAGGCGTTTGCATTTGTTACTTTGCCCGGTTCGCCGTTGTTCCACCAACCTTGAACGTCGCCCATTTCGAAGCCACCGTTGAACAAGTCGTAGATGGTGCCGGAAACTGCGTAGCCGACTGGTGTTGCAACGTTGAACGTTTCGGCAGGTTCGGATTCGTAGTAGGTGTTGAAGCTGTCAACAAAGAACAAGCCGTAGCCACTGTCGGCGTTGTCGCTGATGCGGAAGAATACTTGCTTGCCCATGAAGTCGGACAAATCTGCCTTGTAGGCAACAAGTGTGCAACCACTCTTTACTTCATTTGTTCTTTCTGCCCAAAGTCCGTTGTAGTAGCGAACAAGAATTTGCTTTGTTTCGGCATCAACAACGTCAACGTAAACGTAGTTGCCGTCCCTCATTGCGCCAACTTTGAATGTTACAAAGCCGGAACCGCCAACTGTGAACGTGGAACTTGTCAACGTGCCAACTGCGCTTTCTGCTGCTCCGGGAGCATAGGCAGAGAACATCTTTTCGCCATCCATGCCAAACGCAAAGCCTTCGGCACTTTCGGGGTCGTTCAACCAATAGTGAGTGGCTGTGTCTACGTTGCCAATGTTGCCAACAACAGTCCAACCTTCCAAACCGTTTTCGAAACCACCGTTTGCAAGTCTGTTAGCTGTGGTATCTTTCAAACCAAGTTTGTAGGTGTAGGTAAGAATTTGCTGTTCGCCGTTTGCCATGAAGGAAACAGTCACAGCAATTGTTTCGTAAGTAATGGAGTCGCCATAGGTGCCAAGCACAAATGTGCAAACAGCACCGTCAACTGCCAACTGGTTTTCGCCAATCTTGGCTGAATAGGTAAGTTGCAAGTTGCCAACGTTATCTACGTTTTCCGACAAATCCAACAGCATTTGTTGCTTGTCGTCCAACTCAAACACGTCGTGTTCCGTTGCAATTTCTTGGCTACGCAACACGGGCGCAATGTCGTTGGTAATTTCCACGTCCAATTGCACCGCAAGTTGTTGTTCGCCCTTGTACAAAACGGCAATTGTCACAGTTGCACGAATTGCCTCGTCAACTTGACCGGCAGTAATGCTGAATTTGCCGTCGGCAATTTGGCTCAAGGTCACGTTTGCGCTGTCGCATTGAACGGTGTAGGAAATGCTACTCAAACCGTTTTCTTCAACGTAGTTTGCCAAAACAACTTCCACGCTGTTGCCGGAAATAAGTCGGAAAGACCTTTTTCCACCTTCCACTTCTTCAACGGAGCGCACCGCAAGGTTCAAACGTGCGTTTTTCAACTCGTTCAACGCTTGGTCTACCGTGGATTGAGCAACGGCAACGTCTGCCACAAGCGCTTTTGCTTGGTTGAGTTTTTGAGTGTAGGTATTGAAAGAATCTGCCGTGTAGTCGCCTTGTTCGGCAATTTCCAAAGCAATTTCCGCATTGAGTTGCGTTTTGTCTGCCAAAAGATTTGTTGCCAAAGTTGCATTTTCGGGAACTGCGTCGTCAGTTTCGTAGTAGGTTACAAGTTCGTCGAAGTACACAACGCCCCAACCGCTGGATGCGTGGTCGTGAATTACAAACCTTAGTTCTTGCCCACGGAACTCGGAAATGTCTACTTTGTAGGTCACAAGGTTCACAAGGAAAATTGTGTTGCCAACCATTGCCTTTCTGTCTTCAACACTCATTGCGTTGTCTTGTTCGGTGAAATCTGCAAATTTCGTGTTGCGGAACAAAGCAAGAACTTGTCCGTCGCTGTTTTCCACCGTGACGTACACGTTGTGGTTGCCTGCGCCACCAAGCATGAAGGTTGCGTAGTTGCTGTTTGCCACAAAGAAGGACGACGCCAGCGTGCCTTGCGATGCTTCCAAAGCGCCGTCTGCATATGCCGAGAAGTACTTTCCAACGTTGAACACGGGGTAGCCTTCGTTCCAGAACGTGGATTTTTCGTCAATACCTGCAAAGGGTGCTTCGCCATGTGTGTTTGTCAACGTCCAACCGTCCAAACCGTTTTCGAAATTGCCGTTTGCCACTTGGTATGCACGGGTGTCCTTCAAACCAAGTTTGTAGGTGTAGGCAACTGTGGTTGGCTTGCCGTTTACCGTGCAATCAATTTGCACTTCAAAAATTTCGTAGGTTGTTTGTTCCGTGTAGGAGCCAAGTTGGAACGTGTACAAAGAACCGTCCAATTGCAAACTTTCGCCGTTGTGAGTAGCAGAGAATTGCAAAGGCAATTCGCCAAGGTTTTGCACGTTTTGGGCAAAGTCCAAAGTGATGCTTTGCTCTGTTTCTAAATCAACAAGGTCGTAGTTTGCGCAAAATTCTTGTTCAATAACCGTTGGCGCAACCTCGTTTTTGATGGTCACAGTCAATTCCACGGAGTGTTTTGCAACGTTGTCGTAGTACACGTTGATTGCCACCTTGGCAACCAATTTGCCTTGTACCGTGCCTGCCGTGATGGTAAACTTGCCATTGGCAATTTCGCCAAGTTCAACAGCAGGGTTGCTTGCCAAAATTTTGTAGGAAATTTTGCTCAGTCCGTTTGTGTTGAAGTAGTCCGCCAAAACAACTTCCGTGCTGTCGCCGGACGTCATGTTGAATTGTACGTTTGCATTGGGCACCAAATCAACGGTGCGCAACTCCAACTCCAAGCGTGCTTCGGCAAGTTGCGCCGTTGCTTGGTCAATTGCTTGTTGCGTTGTTTGCGTGTCGCTTGCAATTTGTTTTGCAAGTTGCAATTTTTCCACATACGCATTGTAGGATTCCGCCGTGTAGTCGCCCTGTTCGGCAATTTCCAAAGCAATTTCCGCAATCAATGCAGACGTGTCCAATTGCACTTCTGGCTCGGTTGGCTCACAGCCCACGGCTGTGGTTGCAACAAGCAGAACGAGCAAAAGAATTGTCAAAAATGTTGTTACAAAGGATTTTTTCATTTCTTATCCCCTATTATAGAGTTGCTAGTAGGTTTTCTTTTTTGTCTCCCCCACCGCAATTGGTGGGGGAGCATTTTGTTAGTTTAGATTGCCAAAACTGATGTTTTGGAAGTCTCGGAGACTATTTTTTTTCAACAAATCCTTCTGGAGCAGATTCAAGGTTTACTCTGAAGTCATCCACAACGAAGCAACCGTAGTTTCCTGTAGAGTTGTCTACTACTCTGAAGAAGAAGTCTGCAGTTTCGCCCGTGTATTGGTAGAAGTAAGCATTCATCACAGTGTGCACCTTGTCTGTAGCATCGTTGTAGAACGTTGCAATTACTGTGCCATCTGCTCTTACAAGTTGAATGTATACATCAGTGTTTACAAGGGCTTGATTCTTTGCACCACCTGCGCCACCAAAACGGAAGGATACGTAAGTGCCTTGCTTCAATGTGAACGTGGAACTTTCGAGCGTGCCCTTTGCACCTTCAAGGTTTTCTATTCCTTCTCCGTTTTTAAATGCAAAGCTAAACAAGCAATCGCCTTCTTTTCTTTCATCGTTTTTCGAATACCACTCTGCGTCAATTTCTTCGGAAATGACTTCACCCAACTTATCACCATTTTGCGTCCAACCTTCAAGGTTGCCTGTTTCAAAACCACCATTTGTGATTGTGTAAACGCCGTTATAAATATTATTTGCTGTGATTGCGTTTTCTGGCAATGCCTTGCCTACTGGATAGTAAGTTACAACGTTGTCGAAAGATACGCAACCCCAACCGTCTGTAGCATAGTCTACAACTTGAATGCAGATTGTATCTCCAATGTAATCAGAGAGATCTGCAACGTAAGTTTTGAGAACAGCATCTTCCCTTGCTTGTTGACGGAATCTTGCAAGAACTTCGTTTGTTGTTGCATCAATTACTTGAACGTAGCAGAGATCGTTGCCACCACCAAGCATGTAGGAGATGTAGCCCGTGCCACCAAGTTCAAATGCGGAACTTGTGAGAACTCCCTTGTTGACTTCTCTCTTTGTGTCTGCGCCGAAACTTTCTACGCCTGTGAATAGGTAGTCGCCCACTTTGCCGTAAGAAATATTATCTCCCCAGTATCCGCTTGCGTTAGTTACAACGCCGATTTCGCCGTTGTTCCACCAACCTTGAACGTTGCCCATTTCGAAGCCGCCGTTGAACAAATCGTAGATTGTTCCGGAAACTGTGTAGTTGACTGGTGTTGCATCGTTGAATCCATCTGGTGCATTTTCGTAGTAAGTGATGAAGCTGTCAACAAAGAACAAGCCGTAGCCACTGTCGGCATTGTCGCTGATGCGGAAGAATACTTCTTTACCCATGAATGCGGACAAATTTGCTTTGTAGGCAACAAGCTTGCAACCACCGAGATCTGCGTCACTCCACAAACCGTTGTAGTAGCGAGCAAGAATTTGCTTTGTTTCGGCATCAACAACGTCGATGTACACATAGTTGCCATCCTTCATTGCGCCAACTTTGAAGGTTACAAAGCCGGAACCACCAACTGTGAACGTGGAAGATGTCAACGTGCCAACTGCGGATTCAAGCGCACCGGGAGCATAGGCAGAGAACATCTTGTCGCCGTCCATGCCAAATTCAATTGCTTCTTTCCAATAAGTCTTTTCGGAACTTACATCACCAATGTTACCAACAACATCCCAACCTTCCAAACCATTTTCGAAACCACCGTTTGCAAGTCTATATTTTGTAGTGTCTTTCAAATTGAGTGTGTAGGTATAGGTCAAAGCTTCTTCAACTTCGTTCAATGTGTAGGAAATTGTTACGGTAAATGTTTCTGTTGTGATTTGGTCACTGTATGTGCCAAATACAAAGGTATGCTTTGTGCCGTCAAGTACAACTTCTTCTTCGCCACGTTTTGCAGAATATGTAAGTTGCAAATCACTTACGTTGTCTACATTTGCAAAGTCAAGAACAATGCCTGTGTTGTTTACTACAAAAACATCAATGTCTTGTGTGATGCTTGATTCTACCAAAACAGGGGCAATTGCTCTGATTTCCGAACAAACATTGCAAGATGTGTCACGGTCATCGTCGTACTTGTGTCCAAGTGCATCGGTTGTTTCTTGTGGTACAAGAACTGCGTTACATTCGGAGCAGTGCTTGCCTTCCGTCAAACCTGTTGTTGTGCAAGTTGCTTCAACTGCGGAATCAACAGCTTCGGTGTGGCCGTTTGCTTCAACTACTTGTTGTTCTGTGAGAACAAGTCCGCAATCAAGGCATCTCAGGCCTTCCGTCAAACCAGTTTCTGTACAAGTTGGTGCAACCGCCGAAAGAACTTCTTTGTTTGCGTGGTCGCACTCTATTGCGCCCTTTTCCGTTGTGATTTCGCCAGTTACAAAGTCACAAGTTGCTGTTGCATCCTTGCCCTCTGGGGAGAATTGTAGGGCACCCCCCCCCGTCACTTTGTAGGTACCTGCAATGCCAAGCGTTTGCACAAAGTTCAAAACGATTTCCGCTTCGCTTGGGGTGCCTTGTGCGCCTTGGGTGGAAGCCACAACGATTGTGGACGAGCCGGAAATACCATCGCTCAAGTCGAAACCGTCGTTTGTGATGTCTTCCGCAACAAGGGCGTTGCGAATTTGTGTCATTTCCTGCATGGCAACACTTTGGTGTGCTTTTTCGATGAAGGCTGTGTAGCCAACAACGGAAACTGTTGCCAAGATTGCCAAGATTGCAATTACAACCAGCAATTCTACCAAGGTGAAACCTTTTTTGGTGCTTTTCATAATTTGTCTCCTTTTTTGTTATTTTTGTGCCTTTCGGCAAAAGTCAACTGAACGCCCGTTGTAGGTGGGCAAGCCTTGTTGCGATGGATGTGCGCAAATTGTCAACATCCACCACAAATTTGCAAGCAAACTAGCCAAAAATTTGCAAAATTGCTAGTTGAGTTGGTTTGGCAACAAAGTTGCTTCGGGCAACTGCTCAATTGCTTGGTAGTGAGTGACAAAACTGTCCACAGCCAAGCAACCCCAATCGGAAGAAGCGTTGTCTACCACACGGATGAACACTTCCGTGCCCAAAAATTCCGTCAAATCTGCCATGAATTGAACCATGCGACCTTCGGCAGAGGGTTCGCCGTTGTGGTGGTACTGCGCCAACACGGTGTTGGTGGATGCATCCACAATTTGAACGTAGCACTCGGGGTTGTAGCCACCACCAAGCTTGAAAGTGATGAAGCCACATCCGCCCACTGTGAAAGTGGAACTGCAAAGTGCGCCTGTGGCAAATTCCATGCTACCGTTGACGTCCTCGATGCCCGTGAACAGGAAAGTGCCGTCCTTGTTGTAGGGTTTGTCGGCATTCTTCCAGAACACGTCCTGTGCGGAAACGTAGCCAATTGCTTGGCCGTCCACGTCGCTTTGCAACGTCCAACCAGTCAAGTCGCCTGTTTCGAAGTCACCGTTGAGAACTTGGAACGGGTCGTCCTGCCCAAGAATTGTGTCCGGCAGGGGTTGTGGCTTGATGTCCACAGCCAAATGCGAACTTTGTGGCACGCCTGCCATGTCCTTGTAGTAGGTGACAAAACTGTCGGCTGTGAGCAAGCCCCAGTTGGTTGCGCCGTTGTCTACAAGGCGAATTTGAAGGGTACGTCCCATGTAGTTGGACAAGTCTGCCCTGTACCAAACCATGTTTGCAAGGTTACTGCCATTGTTGATGAGGCCTGTGCCCTTGTCGTTGAACAATTTGTTTGCGTAGCGCACAAGTTCTTCGCCCGTTTCGGCATCGATGATGGAAACGTAGCATTCCAACGGATTGCCACCACCACCCAGCAAGAAGGTGATGTAGCCACTGCCACCAACCACAAATGGAGAACTTGTGATTGCGCCTGTGTTGGATTCCAAAATGCCAGCCGATTCGTTGACGATACCGCTGAACAAGTGAGCGCCCTTTTTGTTGTATGGGAAGTTTTCCGCCCACCAACCGTGAGCGTTTGTTACTTGGCCAATTGGTTGACCTTCCACAGTCCAACCTGTCAAGTCGCCTGTTTCGAAGCCACCGTTCACAATTTGGTAGGGGCTTTCAATTTGAATGTCCGATTCGTACTTGGCAAAGAATGCTTCCTTGTTGTACCAAGTGGGTTTTTGTTCCCAGTAGGTTTGGACGCTGTCCAAAACAAGGCAGCCAAGTTCGTCCGGGGAAGAGTTTGTGTCTACCACTTCGATGTACATTGTTTCGCCAATGTACGCAGAGAAGTCTGCGTAGTACTGCACCATGTTGAGCAAACGCATGCCGTTTTGAACGTAGGGGAATTGGTAGTTCCAGTACTTGAAGTTGGAGTACCTTGCCACTTCCACAGCGTCGTTGCCTTGCTTTACCATGAAACGCAAGTAGGTTTGGCTGTTGTTTGCGCAACCGCCAAGTTTGTAGGTGATGTAGCCACTGCCACCAAGCACAAATTCCGAAGAACGCATCACGCCTGTTGCAGTTGGCATGTACTTGCCGTAGTGGAAGTTGCCATCCTTGGAGTAGGGGATGTTTTCGTTCCACCACACGCTTTCGCTGTTGACACCTTCGTTAGAGAAAGCATCGCCGGAAACAACCGTCCAGCCTGCAAGCGAGCCTGTTTCGAAACCGCCGTTGGCAATTTCGTGGATGGACGGAGCAGTTGCTTCTGTTTGGTAGTTGATGACTTTTGTGAAGAACACGCCTTCCGTTTGTGGTTCGGTGTACTCGCCAATGCGAATGTCGTCCACGGCAATGTAGCCGTAGTAGTAGCTTTGGTCGTTGTCGACAATGCGAATGTACACTTCTTGACCGGCGTAGTCGGACAAATCCACAAAGTATTCGTAGAAGTTGTCGGTGTTGTACACGCCTGTTTGGTATCTTTCCGGGATGATGTAGTCCTCGGTGTGTTCGTGGAAGTACTCGTTGGTTTGCATTGCAATCATTTTGTCGTTTTCCACAAGGTAGAAGCCAACAAAACAAAGTTTTTCTTCTTCCTTTTGTGGGGCGTTGGTGCCCTTGCCAACTGTCAAGGCGCCACCTGCCAACTTCAAGCTGACAACGCCATCCTTGGGAACAACAAAACTTGTGGAGCGAAGCGCACCTGTTCTTGCGCCGGAGAACCTGCCGTGGAAGCCCTTGCCGGTGAGGTACCAGTTGCCCGTGTGGTTGATGGACAACACGTTGTTGTTGGAGTCGTTTTCGAACATGAAAGTTTGTTGGGAAGAAACGCAGTCGTCGTTGAATGCATCGCCGTACTCAACTGTCCAGCCGGACAAATCTGCCGACTCGAAACCGCCGTTGACAATGGGCGAAACAACTGCTTCCGTGGTGGGTTTGCAACCAACAAACCCAAGGCACACAAGCGCCACGCACAAAATACCTAGAAATATGAAAGTTAGTTTACGCATGTGTTGCCCCCTTATTCGCCAAAGTTACCCACGTTGCCGTAGTAGGCAGGTGTTGTTGTGTCGCTGTACGCACTCTTCATGCTGTAGATGTACAGTTCGGTAAACTTGATGTTGGCGTTGTTGTCGAAAATGTGCAAATAGTCGGAGTTGCCGTACTTGGGGTACACCCTCATGGTGTAGCTGATGACGCCGTCGACGTACACTTCCACCATGGAACGGTCAACCAAAATTGTGATTTCGTACTCGTTCTTGACACGCCCCCAAACGTGGCTTGGCTGACGGTTGACGTAGTCGAGCAAGGAAGATTGAATGCGCTCTACGAACACGCCGTTGTTGCTGAACACAATTTCCGTGCGCTCTGTTTTGCCGTCGACTGTGTTGGGGTTGTAGCGGATGTAGAATCCTGCGGAGTAGTCGGGGCTGGTGGGTTCAAGCACCACTTTTGCCCTGATTTCGAACATGTCCGAACGAATGTTGGAAATTTCGCTGTTGACTTGGCTGGCTGTTTTGCCTTCGCCACTGTACACGTACAGTGCTTCTTCCCTGAGGAGTTCCACTTCCTTGATGGGCTCGCGAATGACTTCCTTGCCATCGTCGGACAGCCACAGTTCAAGTGGGATTGCAAAGTTGTGCGCCCAGCCTGCTGTTATGTTTTGCGTTGTGCCGGCATCCTTGCCTTGCGCAATTGCGTACAAAATTGTTCTGCCTTGTTCGTAGGATTTGCCTTGTGCAATGTCCTCTTCCGTTAGGTAGCAGAAACCGTTTTGTCCTGTGTAGACGCCCCTGCCCAAGTCGAAAAGTTTGGGTTGGTCGTCGTCGGCAATGAAACGGCAAGTGTTTTTGTCGAAGGTGCCAATCCAGTAGTAGCATTCAACGGTGTAGCCATCGACTGTGTACTGTGGGCAATCGAACAAAACGTACTTTGTTTGAGATCCGTCCTTGGTGCTGATGGGAAGCATAACAACGCATTCCCAGTGTGCGCCTTGTTCGGGGTATTTGTCCATTGGGCATTGGTACAAGTAGCCACGGTGTTCCCACTCACGCATGTCTTGCGAGGTGTACACCACTGCCGATCCGCCTGCATTGGGGATGGAAGTGGAAACCATCATGTAGTAGGTGCCGTCGTCGTACCAAACGAATGGGTCACGGAATTGTTCCCTTTCGCCTTGAGTGTTGTCGTTGGGTTGGGTGATGACAAGCTTGTCTTCCACAATCCAATCGGAAAGGTAGGGGTCGTCCGGGTCGGCTGCGTGGGCAAAAGCAACGTTTTGTCCGCCGTGGTTGGGGTTACCGTACAAGTTGGTGCCTGCTGTGATAACCAACCAAGGTGTTCCGTCCGGGCCAATGCAAGCGCCACCCGTCCAAATGCCTTCGGGGCAAATGCCCGCAGTTGGAGCAACTGCATCCTTGACAGCCTTCCAATGCACCATGTCTTCGCTGACAAGGTGTCCCCAACGGATTTGCGACCAGTAGGGGCCTGCAGGGTTGTGTTGGTAGAACACGTGGTACATTCCCTTGTAGTAGAACGGGGAGTGCGGTTCGTTCATCCACACTGCAGGTGGCAATGCGTGGTATTGTGGACGGTAGCGGTCGCCTTCGTACACGGATGAATCCAACGCAATGTCCTTCCAATCAAGTTGTGGATGGCCTGCCGTGCTGTCGGTATCTTGGTAGATAGCAACGATATCTTTGGGAGAGAGCGCCGAAGAATAAATTTGAACTTCGTCCAAAAGGCCGGAGATCATTTGCCTTCTGTTACCAAACTCAATTTGTGGGCTGACGTAGCAACCAACACGCAAAGGTTCTTCGGTGTAGATGATGCTTGTGGAAACAAGGTCGGGGATGATGGCTTCGTAGGACTTTTGTCCGTTGTAGAACAAGCCGATGTAGCCTGTTTCGCCGTCGAAGGCAACTGCCACGTGCGACCATTCGTACAAAGGCAATGCGTTGAGTGGATCGTAGAAACCAACAACGAAGTCTTCGCCCGTTTCCTCGCTGTGCAATGCCATTTGAATGCCCCAAAGGCCAAGTCTGCCGTAGCCAAGAAGGAATCCTTCGCACATTTCAATGTCGCCCTTGTTGAGGATGGAAGTCATGCGAGTGTGGCCTGCCGCATCGGAACCACCGTCGTAGTAGACGATGTTTTCGAAAACACGGGGAGCAACCCACGCCGACATTGTGAACGCCTTGCTTGGTGTGCGGAAATCCCTGTTGACGATGTTGTTGGAAAAGCCGTCCATGTACAAGGCGTTACCCTTGACACCGGGCCTCCTCAACGGATCGTTGGGTTCTTTGAAAAGATTTGCTGCGTTTTGCTCGTTGAAAACGTAGTTGATTGTGTAGTCGTTGCCACTGACCGATTCCTTTGCAAAACTGCCGGACTGTTCGTCCAAGGAATAGTGCAACAAAAGGGTGCTTTGGTTGCCATCCCCTTGGTTGCTTGGGTTGGGGTTGCAACCTGCCACAACGCCAAGTAGCATGACAAAAACAAACATCAGTGCAATAAGTCTTGTAGATTTCATAGTAGTCCTCACATTTTCAGGCCGGACGTGCCAAAGCCTTGTACAATGTATTTTTGTGCGCAAACGTAGATTACGAAAATTGGAATGCTGGTGATAACCAACGAAGCCATGATTTCGCCTGTGGTGATGCTTTCGATGCTCTTGATGGACATCAGCGCCGTTTGAATGGGCAAAAGTGGCCAAGAGCCGTCGTCGGCAGCGGGAAGTATCATGGATGGCCAAAGGTAGTCGTTCCAAACTCCGATGAAGCAGAACACTGCTACCGTTGCCAAAATGGGCTTGGACAGTGGCAAAATCACCTTGAAGAAGACGTCCATTGTGCTTGCGCCGTCGATGCGTGCAGCCTCCTCGTACTCCTTGGGGATGTTTTGGAAAAACTGCATGAACAGGAAAATGTTGAAAATGCTGATGGTTGCCGGCAAAATTACGCCCACCACCGACATTTCCTGCTTGAGGCCAAGCATGATTTTGACAATTGAGTACAAAGGAATGATGGAAGTTTCCACAGGTACCACAATCAAGAAGATGATCATGAAGGACAAAAGCCTTTTGCCCGGGAAAGTCAGTTTTGCCATTACGTAGCCTGCAAGTCCGTTGACAAGGATGTTGAGCACAATGACAATTCCTGCGTACAGAAAACTGTTCAAAGCGTACTTCCAAATGTCGTAGTTGACAAGCACGCTTGTGTAGTTGTCGAAAGCAACGCCCAAGTTTGCAAAGTCGGGCAAGAACATGTTGAGCGTACCGACGCTTTCGGCGTAGGCGCTTTCACTTTTGGTGGAAGTTGCCAACATGTACATGATGGGCATGATGAACAACAAGGAAAGCACAATGCCCACGATGTGGTAGATAATTTCCTTGACGGTTTTTTTGATGGGTTGTTTGTTGGGCCTGAAATTAGGCATTTCCAGTAGTCGATTATCCATGTGCTATTTCTCCCTGAACAATCTGCGTTGCAACAGCGTTACACCACCAATAAAGATGGTCATCAGTAGCGCAACTGCCGACGACTCGCCCACCAAACGTTCGGTGTAGCCTGTGTTGTACATGTAGTACGACAGCGTTACCGTGTGGCTCATGTAGCCTGTCATCAACATTGGTTGAGTCATGATTCGGCAAGCGCCAATAAACACGGTGATGAGCACGTACACAAAGGTGGAACGCAGTCCAACCCAAGTGACGTTCCAAAAACGGTGCCACCAGTTTGCGCCGTCCAAAGCCGCCGCTTCGTACAAATCCTTGCGAATGTTGGAAAGTCCGGAAAGGAAAATCAACATTTGGTAACCGCACCCCTGCCATGCGCTGAGCACGATGATGCAGGGCATTGCCGTGTTTGGATCACGAAGCCAATCGTGTGGGGCAACGCCAAACATTCCCAAAAGGGAATTGAGCAGTCCACCCTCGCCCGGAGCCAAAATTTGTTCCCACAAAAAGGACGTTACGGACAGGGAAATAACCACCGGCGCAAAAAAGCAAACTTTGAAAATTTTGCTTCCCACGTTGTTGCGATTGACAAACAGCGCAAGCAAAAGCGCCATGCCAATTTGAAGTGGAACAACACCGATAACAAAAGTAAAGGTGTTTTTGATTGCGTTGTACAGCATGCCTTTGGCGGAAATTTCTTGGAAAATTTCGGCAAAGTTGTCCAAGAACACAAAGCCAATGTCATCCGGAAGCAACAAGTAGTAGTCGGTAAATGCGTAGCCCAAAGAGTACAAAATTGGTAGCAAAATGAACAAAAACGCAAGTATTACCGCCGGCAACAGCATCAAGTAGGCAGTTGCCGTGGATTTTACTCGATATACTTCTTTGCGCTTTTTGGCTGTGACAATGTCGTAGACAACAAAGCCAACAAAAGCAAGCAGGAATAATCCCAAAATAATCAATGAAGTTGTAGTCATTTTTCTAGTTGGTGTGTTTGGTTACAGTCTAGCGATCCTTGATTTTGTCGATTGCGTCTTGAAGTGTGTTGGTTGCAGAGTTCAACAAAGTGTTGACGTCGCCGTTGCCCAGACCGTAGATAACTTGGTTGAACGTTGTAGAGAAAGTTGGGTATGCAATTGTCACGGGGCGTTCCTTGCCACTGAGTTCCAATTGCTTCATGAGGGTGTACTCGGGGGAACCAACTGCGTAGTTGCCAACGGCATCCCTGCGTGCAGGAATCATGCCCGTTGCGTTTGTGATTGCTTGTGAACTTTCGGCAGAAGTCATCCATTTGAGCAATTCCAACGCTGCAGTTTTGTCCTTGTGGTGGTTGTTTGTGATTGCGTAGGACCAGCTTCCCGTTGCGCTTGCTGCAACAGTTCCCTTTGGATAGGGCAAAAGTCCCCAATCGTCACGGGATGCAAAGTATTCCCTGTACTTGTTGTCAAGGTCGGGAATTGTCCAACCGGAGGACAAGTACATGCCAACTTTACCTGTGAAGAAGTCGGTGGAACCGATGGAGTAGGATGTGTAGCCTTCGGTGATCAAGTCCTTGATGAATTGGAAGCCTTGCGCTGTTTCGGCAGAGTTGTAGTAGCCTGTTGCTGTCAAACCGTCTTCGGAAACGAAGCTGCCGCCCGTTGCATAGATGAATGGGTAAAGAAGGTAGGGAGCAGTTTCGTCCTTGGTTGCGTCAAGACGCATGTCTACTGCAGTCACTCCGAATTGCTTGAGTCTTGCGCAAACGTCACGGAATTGTTGCAAGTTCCAGGGGTTTTCCGCCGTGAAACCACCAACGTCGATGCCTGCATCACGGAAAATCTTTTTGTTGTAGAAGAAACCTGCGCTGGATTCTTGGATGGGCAAGCCGTACAATTTGCCGTTGTACTTGTTGAGAGAGTAGAACTTTGCTTGATCTTCGGCAGAAATCAAACTGCTGATGTCGTAGAGCAAACCGGAACTTGCGTAGGCTGCCGTGTTGGGAGCGTCGAAAGTGATGATGTCTGCCAAGGTGCCTTCAAGTTGGTTGTTTTGCAATTCCGTTTCGTAGCCGGATGCGCCTGCGCTACGAGCCTTGAAGATGGCTTGAGCCTTGATTTGCTTGTCCTTGTAGGCTGCGTTGAAAGCAGAAATGCGCTTTTGGTACGCTTGGCCTTCGGTAGAAGACTTGTCCACGTGGAACATGATTTTTACAATTGTGTTGCCTTCGGGGTCGGTTTCGTCCGGACCGCCGGGTGTGCATGCAACAACGCCCAAAAGCATTGTGGCAACAAGCAAAAGAGAAACAAGTGTTGCTAGAAGTTTTTTCATGATGATCTCCTTGTAGTACAACTTTGGTTGTTATGTATTTTTTTTGTTTTGTTACTTAGTTGTTGTGCCCGGCACGAATTTTGTTGGCAAAACCGTGCGAAGCGCCGTTTCCTTGCCGTGAATTTTGTCCACAAGCAAACCGACGACTTTGCGAGCCATTTCCTCGATGGGTTGCTCCACGCTGGTGATGTTGTTGCTTCCCCATTGCTTGAACATTCCGTCGTAGGAAACAATTTGCAATTGGTTGGGAATTTGTTTGCCAAGCGCCACCACGTGGTCGTAGAACACTTGCGACATCGTGTAGCCGGAAATGAACACTCCGTCCACGTCGGCGTACTTTTGCATGAAGTTTTGCACCACTGCTTGTTCTTCCTCGTGTTGGATGACTTCGTTGACCAAGCAAATTGGCATGTTGTGCTTTGCCATGACGTCGAGGTAGGCACGTTCACGCTCGGAAACTTCCGACGAAACAAGTGGTTTGGAACCGATGTAGCCAATTTTGGTTGCGCCACGTTCAATCATGTACTCGATGGCGTTGACCGTTGCTTGGTAGTTGTCGCTTGTGACGTAGGGGATGTTGTCGCCAAAACGCCTGTCGATGGAAACGATTGGGCATTTTTGCAAATCTTGTTCTTCGTGCATGAAGTGCGTTACAAAAATTGCACCGTCAATTTCCCTTTGCGCAATTTTTGTGATAATTTCCGTTTCCTTGCCAACTTTTTGTTGGGAGGAAACCAAAAGTACCGAGTAGCCAAACTTGCTTGCTTCGTCTTCCACGTAGTAGGCAAGTTTTGCAAAAAATGGGTGGTTGATGATGGGAACAAGCAACGCAACGATGCGTGTTTCGTTTTTTCTCAACCGGAACGCCATGTTGTTGCGAGAGTAGTTGAGCGCTTTCATTGCTTCCAGCACTTTTTTTCTTGTTTTTTCGCCAACGGCTTTTTCGTTGTTGATAACCCTAGAAACGGTACCAATGCCAACGCCTGCGTACTTGGCTACGTCTTTGATTGTTACTTCCATGTGTGCCCTCGCTGTTATTTTGTTGCCCGCTGACGTGCAACGGGCGTTTTGCCTAGGAGTTGCTAACTATAGTTACCGTCACAGTGTGTTGACCGTTGATGACGATTGTGTTGATTTGCTCTGTCAGCAAACTGCTGTCAATTGTCAACGTGAAGTTTTTCACCTTGAACTGCTCTGCCCCAAGTTGCGTGCCGTTTACGGAAACGGACTCAACCTTGACGTTGCCCAAGTACACAACTGCGTTGCAACCTTGTTCAAGTTGAAGGTCTTGCAAAACCGTTGTGGAAACTGCCGTGACTTGCACTGTGAATTCGTAGGAACTGGATGCTCCAACTGCCTTGAAAGTGTAGGTTCCAACTTCAAGCAGTTCGAAGTAGGTTTGGTCAATAACAAGGTTACGGCCGTTGCTTGTGTAGAACGCCCCGTCTACCTTGGTGTTTTTGTTTGTTTTGTTGTACAGCGCAGTGACAAATTGATTGGAGTCACCAACAACCGTCAAACTGCCTGTGCCGTTGTAGGAATACTGATCGTTGAAGTACAACACCGACTTGAACGTTGCCTTGCCGGAGTACACGTTCAAACCAAACAAACCTTCGGTGGGTTGTTCGGGGCTCAAAACGGTGTCGATTGCCAAACGGCCGTTGATGTACGCCTTGACAACGTTGCCCTTTGCATCCACACGCAAAACGACGTTGCCCGTGTCTACGTTGGGAGCGCTTGCTCTGCCAATTTCGCCAAGATGCGACCACATCTTCACAACCTTTTCGTTGTTGTCGTAGTTGAAGATGATGTACTTGCTCATGTCTTGGTTGGCACGGAAGATGAATGCGCCTGCAACTGCTTCAAGGGAGAAAGTTACCGAACAGTTGAAGTCGCTTGCGCTTTGGCTAGACAGCAAGTAGCCGTCCCCTGCCGGGCTGTGGGCAACAATTTCCGAACCTTGCGCAACCCAATCGCCGGAAACAATGCCCGTGCCGTCAAACGGAACGTCCGTTTGTGGGTTGCCGGCATAAACGGTAACTTCGGTGGTTTTTGTTTGTTCGCCACAGGTTGCAACAAGCGTTGCTTTGCCTGCGCCAAGCGCCTTGACAATTGCGCCACCAGTTGTTTGTTCAATGGAAACAACCTCTTGACCTTCTTGTACCGACAAAACGATGTCTTGGCCGGAAGCCGAGTAGGCTGTGATTTGTTTTTGTGTTGAAATGGCTGTGTCCAGTTCCAAAGTGTCGTGGCTGACGTAGAGAACAGTTTCGCCGTCGACAACTTCGCCCGTGCGCCAAACGGATGCAATTTCGTTGAGTTCAAGGTTGTTGACAGTCACTTGTCCTTCAACGGAAAACTCTGCTTTTACGGAATAGGGGGATGCCAAAGTCAGCACGTAGAAAGGAATTTTGAAGTCGTCGCAGAACACTTCCACGCCACCGTTGTCGGACAAAATGTAGAAGTTTTGTTTGCCGAAACTTCTTGCTCCGGAAGTGTACCTGAAACGGTAGTCCTTGATGCTGAGCCCTGCGGAAGAAGCAAATCTGCGATCCACAAAGTAGCCTTCCTCGGCGTTCCAACCAATTTCCGTGTACTCGTTGTCGCCAACGTTGATTTTGATGGAAACTGCGTGGTTGTTGGGGTTGTCGAGGGACAAATCCATTTCAAACACGTGCGTGTTGACACTTTGCAAAATGTTTGCAGTTGTTTCGTCCACCACTTTGTTGCTGATGGACACAACGTTTTGTTTTGTGAACGCCGTGCTGTCCTTGACAATTGGCGTTTGTGTGAGCATGTAGCCGTTGCCTTCCTTGACAAGGCCGTAGGTGACGGGCATCGTCATGCCACCACCGTTCCAAATTTTTCTTGCGTTGGCGTAGATGCCACTGTCGGTGTGGGCTGGAACGCCTGCGTACCAACTGATTGCCACACTTTGACCGAAATAGTTGCTGGACTCATCCCTGATGCTGAAAGTTTGTGTTGCGTAGGAGTCGGGGCCGAAATCCATTGTTTGAATGTCGCTTTGGTCAATTGCGCCACCGTCCTTGTCGGTGAACACAATGGATTGTCCGTCGTAGTTCATGTGGCCCACGATGTACTCTCTTGCTGTAAACGTCATCACCGTGTAGGTTTTGCCGTCGTCGGCAGTAAGTGTCACAACGTCGGGACATTCGGGAACGCTGATGTCGAACTGACCTGCGTAGGACCAATCCAAAAGGTTGGTGGATTTCAAGAACCAAACCTTGTTGGCTTGTTGACCTGTAAGCGCCATGCCCCACGCAGTTGTTTTGCCGTTTTCGTCTGTTTCCACAGGGAAAACTTTGGGGTCACGGCAGGCTTCCTTGTGGTAAATGCCGTTGGATGCCGTTGCTTCCGTTTGAGCAATGAGTTTGCGCTTTGTCCAAGTCATGCCACCGTCGTCGCTGGACATGATCATTTGGTCTTGCATTGCGCCGTCTCGTGTGTAGAATGCAATGATGCCGTTGCCATCGCCATTGGGGAACCAGTTGAGTTTGTCCACAGCCTCGCTGTCGCCAACGTGGTACTCGTAGGCAGAGCCGGACCACATGTAGCCAACGCCTGCGTTCCAGTCGTCGTCGGGGAACAAGCAAATGGGAAGAAGTTCCCAATGCGCAAGGTCTGTGCTTCGTGCGTGGCCCCAGTACATTTGATCCCAGTAGTTGGAATATGGATGGTGTTGGTAGTAGATGTGGTAGTAGCCGTTGTAGTAGATCAAGCCGTTGGGGTCGTTGTTCCAGTGGGCATATTGAGAGAAGTGGTATTGGTTGCGGTACAACTCGGTGTAGTAGGAGTAGTCGCTCTTGCCAAAGTAGATGCTGTCGAAGTTGACTTTGGAGTTGAAGCAGTTGAAACCAATGCTACCGCCCTGGTAGGAAACGCCTTGTGGCAAATTGTTCAAACTGTTTAGTTCAATTGTGTTGTCGATGCCAAACCTGCGAATGTTGTCGGCGTAGAATTCGGCGTACACACCGTCTTCTTCCGGAGTGATGATGACTTTGAGTTGAACGCTAGCAACGTTGGCAACTCTTTCTCCAACCAAGCGCCTTTCGCTTTCCGTCATTTTGTCGTTGCCGATGAAGTAGTCGGTCATCAACTCTACTGCGCTTGTTTTGCCGTTGCTAACGGAAAAGTAAAGCAGTTTGACAAGGTTTGCGTGCCTGTCTACGTTGAACACCCAGTAGTGGGAGCCATCCTCTGCGCCAAACGCAAGGCCTGCTGCCACACCGTTTTCGAAAGCAACTATTGCCGTGTACACAAACTTTTGTTCGGCTGTGTAGGACGTTTCCAACAAAGTGAACTTGTCGGTGTTGCTTTCCATTGCAACGTTGTCGGCTGTGGCGTTGTACTTGTTTTTGTCCTCGAAAACAAAGTCGTTTGCACCGTTGTTGGTAGTGCCACCGTTGGGCTGTTGAGTTGTTGTGCCACTGGGCACGCTAGCCACAACGTCGTTTGTGTTGTTGTTGAAATTGCATGCCACCAACGAAAAACTCATGATGGCAACCAACAAAAAACAAAGAATTCTGTTTGCTATTTTCATGTTTGTTCCCTACCTTTTTTCAAGATACGTGTTGATTGTTTTGAGAGATGGAAGGCTGTCGATTGCGCCACGGCCGGTGGTGTTCAACGCCCCTGCAACGTTGCCAAACTTCAATGCTTGGTCAAGCACTTGTTCCGTCCAAGAAGCAAAATCGTGCCCGTGCAAAACGCTCAATGCCCCTGCAAAAAATGCATCGCCTGCGCCGGTTGTGTCCACAGCGTTGACGGTAATTGTGCTGACGTTGTTTTGCTTGCCGTGGAACATCCACTTGCTACCGTCCTTGCCCAAGGTGACAAGCACCAATTTGTTGGCGTTTGCAAGGCTTTGTACGTAGTCTTCGGAAAAGATTTCCACTTCGTCTTGCGAGAACTTGACGATGTCGGCAACTTGCAAAATCTTTTTGTAGGTTTCGACAGCGCTTTGCTTGTTGCGGAAGATATCCGTGCGATAGTTGACGTCGAAAGCCACAAGTTTTCCGCACACGTGTGCACGTTTTGCAACGTCTAGTGCGTAGTCCACACAGTGTTCGTCGGAAAGCATCAGCGAGCCAAGGCACACGATGTTTGCCGAATCTATCAACGCCGTGTCGACGTGTGGCAAACAGTAGTCGGCTGTGTTTTTGCGATAGAAGCAGAAGGAGCGTTCCCCTTCCTCGTTGAGTTCAACAAACGCAAGCGTTGTGTTGCGACTTTGGTGTTGGTGAATGTAGGTTGTGTCCATGCCAAACTTTTTGGCAAAGTCAACAAGAAATTGACCAATCAAGTCGTTGCCAACACATCCAACAAACTTGACGTCCGTTTGAAATTTGTTCAAAGCGCAGGCAACGTTGAATGGAGCGCCACCGGCTTTTCTTTCGTATGTTACTGTTCCGTTCTTTTGCTCGCCAATCATGTCGGCAAGAATTTCACCAATGCAAAGTATCAAATTAACCCCCTGCCTGTTCAGTTTTTTGTTGTTGAAGTTGCTTGTGCAACGATTTTTCTTTTAGCACGAACACAATGCATCGTGCAATCAATGCCACGAAAAATGCCACCAACGACAAGGCAACAATGGAAGATTTGCGTGCAAAAAATCCAATTGCAATTGCAAACACAGCGCCGATTGCACCGCAAATCCACGTATACGCCCCCACCACTTTGAACATTTCGCCAAGCGTTTGCACGCTTTCTACGCCCATCAGTTTGAGAAGCGAACTAGACAAGATGGATGCCACCATCAGCATGAGCGCCACAAATGGAACAAGGGAAAACACGTTCATTGCGTGGGCATAGCAATTGAGGTACAAATTTGCGTGGAATGCCTGCTTAACAAAATCGTCTACCATGCGTTGCGCTTGGCTTTGCGTTGCGCCGTCTGCCACGATACTGCCGTTTGGCAAATCGTTGTAGAAGCCGTAGAAAGCAACGTCCACTCCGTTTTTGGTTTGGAAAGCACCCGTCACGTAGTCGTCGAACACAAGCAAGTAGTTGTTTGCGCCTTGACTGATGTAGTTGTGGTAGTAGTAGTTGCGCAAAAGCGGAACTTTGGAAGTGCTTTCGTAGGCGGAAATGGATGGATAGTAGTTGGAGAAGTACAGTTGGTAGATTTCCCTGTTGTACTGTTCCGTTGTCAGTTTGTTTTGGGCAAGTTGAGTTGCCAAGTTTTGCGCCTGTTGCGTGCTTTCGTTGCCAAGCCCTTCAAGGTACTGTTCGTAGGTTTCCACAAGGTCGGTTGTCAACTCAAACGCCCTACCCGTGTAGTTCAATTTGAAGTCGAAGTTGAGTTTTGCAACGTCGCTGAGCGCAAGATATTCCTCGTAGGAAATGACGGTGTTTTTGCCGTCGTTAGACGCGCAAACTGCCTCCACTTCGGCAAGTGTGCTTGCGGGGCGTGTGTCCACAACGACGTGGCAATCGCCAACCGAGTAGGTTTGCTTGTCTTCTTCGTTTTCAAAGGTGTTGACAAACAGTTGTTGCACAAATTCTCCACCACTTTTTGCCACCTTCAAGTCGCCGTTTTCCACCACGGCAACAAGCCTGTTGCTTGGGTTGGAATTTGCAAACACGGCTTGGGCAGTTTGCTGAAAGTTGGGCGAGTTTTGGTAGTGCAAATTGAAGGGAAGCATGTCGCCACCAACAAAGCCTGCCCACAAAAACACCATTGCCAACGCAAACGCCAAAAAGATGTTTGAGTAGCCAAATTTTGTGCTTGCCTTGGAGTGCCTGTGGCAAAAAAATCCAAGGAAAAACGCTTTGAGCCAGTTTTTCATAGTTATTTGTTTCCGTAGTCTCTAGACATGATGGACAATTCCGTTTGCTTGTCGAAAAGATGCACAAATTGTTCGGCAAAACTGATTTTTACCGTGTCGCCGGGCAACAATGCGTTGCGCTCGGGCACGCACACGATGAAATCTTGGTCTTTGGGTTGGAAACGCAAGAACAATTGCGTTGTGTTGCCCAAAACTTCCTTGATGGAAAGCGTTGCTTGGATGCCGTTGTCGTCCAGCGAAATGTTTTCGCCACGAACACCCAAAAATACTTCGTGAACATTGCCGTCCAAGTACTGCGGTTGAATTGTGCGAAGCTTGTCCAACTTGAAACGGGCAACTTGTCCGTCCTTGAAAACGACTTTCAAGCTGTCGCCGTCCTTGCAAATTTCCACTTGGAAAAAGTTCATTTGCGGAGTGCCAATAAAGCCTGCAACAAACTTGTTTTCCGGGTAGTCGAACAAGTTTGTGGGGGTGTCGATTTGTTGCACCACGCCAAGTTTCATCACAACAATGCGTGTGCCCATCGTCATTGCTTCAATTTGGTCGTGCGTTACGTAGATGAAAGTCGTTTTGAGTTGACGGTGCAATTTGACAATTTCCGCTCTCATTGCCGTGCGCAACTTTGCATCCAAGTTAGACAACGGTTCGTCCAAAAGGAACACTTTTGGGCCACGCACCATTGCACGCCCCAAGGCAATGCGTTGGCGTTGACCGCCGGACATTTCCGCTGGTTTGGAATCCAACAGTTCTTCAATGCCCAACACTTCCGAAGCCCATTGCACCTTTTTGTCAATTTCTTCCTTGCTCATGTGCACGTAGTTGAACAAGGGAACGGGTGTTTTGGAGTAGTAGTTCAAGTCTGCCGTTGCCTCTTCCAAACGCTTGGAAAGGTACACTTGTTTTTCTTGGAAGAAAACTACGTCCTTTTGGGCACGTTCAAGTTCCAACTGCAAGTTTTCCAACGTTTGTTGATACTTGTTTTTTTGCTTGTCCGTTGCCGAGGACAACAAAAGGTTTGTTTGCTCTATTTTTGCTTTGCAATTTGCTATTGTTTCTTGGCTGGTTGCAATGCCAATGCGCAACTCTTGCTTTTCCTTGTTGAGTTTGCGAAGTGACCTTTGAATACCGTTGACCTTGCGAGTGTCGATGGCAACAACTTGGTTACCATGCTCGTCCAACTTGGGGGTTGGGATTTTGCGCATTTTCAAGCCGAAAGCAATGTTGTCGTACGCCGAAAGGTGTGGGTACAGCGCATAGCTTTGGAACACCATTGCAATGTCCCTGTCCTTGGCGTCGATGTCGTTGACAAGTTGACCGCCAATGTACAATTCGCCACCGCTGATTTCTTCCAAGCCGGCAATCATTCTCAACGTGGTAGATTTGCCACAGCCGGATGGGCCAACGAACACGATAAATTCGCCGTCGTTGATTTCCATGTTGAAATCCTTGACGGCAACGAAATCTCCGCTTCTTTTCTTTGCTTCGCCCTTGGCGTTCTTTTTGGCTGTGCCTGTGCCAGGGTATACTTTGTAGATGTGCCTCAGTAGCAAGTTCGACATAGGTTTGTCCTCTTTTTCTAAAAATCCTTTGTTTTTACCTAATTTTATTACCAAAATGTCACAAAAAGCATTTTGGAAAGGTTTCCAAAATCATTATACAACAAAAAAACCGAAATTTCAACCCTTTTTTGAAAAGTTTTTTATAAAAAATATAGTTTTTTTGTAGAGAGTGCATTTATATTATTTATACCTGTTCACATTCAAAGATTTGTTGCGAGCAAACCGATGAAAAACAGGCGTGTTTTGTCCAAAACCATTGCTTTGAAAACAGCCGTCGAAACAGAAGGACTGCAATTGCTTTGGCAAATAAAATTTCCCAAAATTTTGGGACGGAGTTTTTGCAAGAAGCATTTCCGTTACAAAACAAAAAAGCAACGGCAAAACACGGCAGAGGGCGCACAGCACAAACGTCAACGGAAGGGCAAAACAATTCTACACGTGCAGTTGCGTACAGCCCTGCTAGTTGAACATTTTGCTTTGCAGTTACAAAACGTTTCGTTGGCTGTGGATGCGAGGCGTTTTGCATGGTTTTTCCAACCACGGGTGTAGGCTTTTGCCAATTGCCAAGCCCTGCCCCCACCCGGTTTGGCATGCACTTTGACACCACGTCTTGGCGTTTTGCCATTGTTAGCCTCAAAAGAAGTGCTTGCCCTAGTTTACACAAAACGTACGAAATTTGAAGAAAAACAAAAAGTGCTTTGCAGTTGCAAGGCGCTTGGTTTTTTTTGTTTGTTTTTGAAAGTTTTTTTCAGTTTCCCCACCACGGGGTCTTTTTTTTCGTATTGTTTGGGAATGTGTGCAGTTGATGCTTGCACATTGTGTTGCCAAAACAAAAACGCAATTATTGCGCACACGGGGTGGCATTTTTTCAATCGGCGAATAGTTACTTCCAATGGGAGCACAGCAAATTTTCCACCATGGGGTGGCATTTTCCCCTCAATCAAGTTGCCGTGCCACCCACACCACAGACACTACACTGCCAATTCCACACCACGGGCAAGGGATTTGCAATTGGCATATCAATTGCAACACAACACGCAAGTTTGCGGTGCTATAAATAACAAACAATGACGTCGCCATTTTTTGCACGGCTTTGTTGGATGCGCATCCAAACACTTGCCCCGACATGGGGGCAAACGCCACCCCGTCTTTTTGCACCTTACTTGGCCTTGAAACCTTGCAAAATGCCAACACGTATCGTATCTTTCCACTTTTGTTGGACTTTGTTATGTTTTCTCCCTTTGCTTATCACAGCATCGCAATAATAAACACTAATTTTTTTTAATTTTTTTTTGAAAAAGTATTGACACCCCCCCCCATTGGTGCTACAATAAACAAAAAAAAATCCCAACAAGGAGGAACAACAATGAAAAAACTTAGTATTCTCGTTGCAATCATCGTTATTGTGACAATCGGTGGCGTATACGCTACTTGGAACTATGCCGGAACATCTACTGAAATCGGCCAACAAGTGAACCAAACAATTACACTTGAAAATGCCGTTCAAGATGGCGCTGCAGGTTCCTACACACTCAGCCACAACATTGCTTCCATCAGCATTGCTCCAAACAACCAAGATGATAAATTGGCAACATTGGTAGCAACCTATACAGATGGTAGCTCGGCACCAAAACTCACGTTGACATTTACTCCAACAGCAAACGCCGGTGACGACATTGAAGCAAATGCGCTTGCATCCTACGTTTACTTTGGAACAGAACGTGATTTCACATGGGATGGTGGCTCTATGTTTACGTTTGCTAACGGCAAGACTTCTCCAATGAGCATTGGCGCTGTAAACAGCGGTGCTGCAAGGGTATGGACAAAAGAAGGTAACGCTTTCAAATGCGAACTTACGTTTGCTTCCATCGAAGAACTCATTGCATTCTCTAGCAACATCTATCTCCCAACAATCGACGACTACAACGACTTCCTTGCTGCACTTGGTGGATCTCACAGCATCCAACTCCACATGCACATCAGCAACAAGCAACCTGCTTAGTTGAAAACTGCACATTGAGTGATTGTTGCTCGATTTAGAAACTAATTCACAACAATATGTATCCCACGAGCCATTTTTGGCATCGTGGGATATTGCCTATTTTTGGCAATCAAAAATTTGAAACAAACTGCCACAATTTGAAGAAACACCAATACATACGCAACAAGATATGACGTTTGAAATTTACCAATTTATACTTTGCGCATTTGTTTTTACAATGCTTACGGCACTGTTCACTGTTTTGGTGACAATGCTTGTTAGGTATGCGTTGAGAATGATTCGTGCAGGGTTGTTCGATGAGGACATCAAAACTGAATACTTGAAGAACAAGGGCAAGAAACCGTCGGTTATCGGCAAGATATTCGACTGGTTTTTGTTGGGCACTTGCACTGTTGCGTTGCTTGTTTCCTTTGCAATGTCTCTTTCCGTTTCGTCCTGTTGCAACGGCACGCCAATAGACGGCGTTCCCAAAGCCAACGTCGTGCGAAGCGAAAGTATGTCGTACATTTCCCCCAACCACAAGTACTTGAAGGAAGGCGACGTTACCGACCAATTGCAAATGTTCGACGTGGTGTTTGTTGAACAGTTGCCATCCGAGGACGAGTTGAAGGTAAACGACATTGTTGTGTACAAGTTTCGAGATTCATTCATCATCCACAGAATTGTTGCAATAGAAGAACGCAACGATGCGCACCCCAATCAACGTTACTTCCTGTTGCAAGGCGATGCCAACGACCTTGCCGACAGATTCCCCGTTACCTACGACAGCATGGTGGGCATCTACAACGGCACACGCATTCCTTTTGTTGGAAGTTTTGTGTTGTTCATGCAATCGCCTGCAGGTTGGTTGTGCATTTTGCTTGTTGTGTTTGCAATGATTGCAACGCCAATTGCCGAAAAGAAATTGAACGATGCACGCAAAGCAAGGTTGCCGTTGCTGTTCCCACCGGTTGAAGATGCAATTACCGAAGTTGAAGCAACTGCGACCGTGGCGGAAGAAACTGTCGAACCCGTTGTTGAAGAGGCTGTTCCGCCTGTGGACGAACCGGTTGCAACCGCAGTAGACGTTGCGTTGGCGGAAGATATTTCTGCCATCGTCACACTGCCAAGCCCATTTGCACATTTGCGTGGGGCAAGAGACACCCGCACTTTCGACGAAAAACTTGCCGTTTTGCCAATTGCAAGGGGTAGGTACGAAACCATTTGTTCGTTGCTTGCAAGAATTGAAAAAATACGTGCAATTTCTAGTAAAAAGGCAAAAACTTTCAAGGTTGGCAAAATTGCCATTGTAAAATTTACAATTCGTGGCAAAACGCTCAATGCACATCTTGCGTTGCAACCTGCCGACTACGAGGGAACAAAGTACATTTTTGCCGACGTTTCGGCAACAAAGGCGTACGCAAACTACCCAATGCGTGTGAAGGTGACTTCCGACAGGCAAGCAAAATGGGTTGTGGAATTGTTGCACGACATTGTTGCAAAACACGGATTGACGCTTGCCGAAGTGGCATTGCCCATTCCGACGGAAGTTGAAGACGTGCCGTTTTCCTTTGCAAGCTTGCCAAGGCGAGCAAGCAAAACCTTTGCCGAAAAACTGGAACTTTCGCCAAAAGCAAAAGCAAGGTACAACGCCATTGTGGAAGAAGTACTTTGCAGAATGCAAGGTGTTCGCACCATCGAAAGCAAAAAATACAGAACCTACAAACGCAAATCTACACCCGTTGTCAAGTTTAGCATACGTGGCAAAACGCTCAATGCCTACATTGCGTTGCCTACAGCCGAATTTGCCGACAGCAAGTACATTTTTGTCGATTCGTCGGAAACACGTGCGTACGCCAAGTACCCAATGCGTGTGAAGGTGACCTCCGACAGGCGAGCAAAATGGGTTGTAGAATTGCTAAAAAATCTTGCCGAAAGGCACGGAATCAAATTGGTAGACCCAATATTTGCAAGGCTACGCCGTGGCGCAAGCAAAACCTTTGCCGAAAGATTGGAACTTTCGCCCAAGGCAAAAGCAAGGTACGTTGCAATAACGGCAGAGCTTGACAAAATTGAAGGCCTTCGCAAAATTGAAGGCAAAAAACGCATCACGTACAAGCGCAAGTCCAAACCGATTGCAAGGTTTAGCATGCGTGGCAAAACGCTTAACGCCTACGTTGCGTTGCCACCGCTTATGTTTGCAGGAACAAAGTATATCTTTACCGACGTTTCCGCAACAAAATCCTACGCAAACTACCCAATGCGTGTGAAGGTGACGTCCGACAGACAAGTTAGATGGTTGCTTGAGCTGCTTATGATAACAATTCATGGAGGTGACCTGTGAAACACTTGAGATTACCCCTGATTGTTGTTTTGACACTTTGCATTGCCTGTACGCTTGTGGTTGGGCTGAACGCACAGTGGATATACCCGGATTTGTCGTTGTCGCTTGGTGACAGCAATGGCGCAAATATCATTTTGCAAGAGTTTGAATACACCCCGGACGAAGTTCTTCCCGGTGGCGACCAAAACGATCAAGAAGTAGAAGTTGGGCAAAACCACAACAGCCTGATTGACAGAATTGTTAACCACGTGACCTACGGTTTGAACGCAACAAAGAAACCAATTATGAAAGATTTGTTGCTGGAAGATGGTTTGGAAGCAGTCTACTCTAACCAAACTGTTAGCGGTGGCAACTTGAAGCACCTTTTGATTGATGATGCCTCCATGGAAGCATTGGATTTTGCCGTCAAGTACGAAACGGACACGTTTTTTACAGCCTACACCTTTGCTAGCAAATACTTGACAAACAGTCAAGTTGGCCAAACCATAGAAGTTTACAAAACCGACATAGTCTTGGAAAACGGCAGATGGGTGGCAAAGCGAAGCTACAAGGGAACGGCGGTTGTTTCCAAGGTGTTTGTTAGAAACAAACAAATTGTAAACATAGACGTTTTCGGTTGGAAAGGCAACAGTTCTACCACAAACTAAACAAATAAAGCACAACACGGCGTGCCACTCTCGACGGAGTGGCACGCCGTCTACTTTATTGTTGACGGACCGAATTCGCCGTCTGCTTGCCGTGCGTTTTGTTTGATCAAACCTTTGTGCAAATTGCTTTTTGCAAACAATTTTGCGCACTTTTTTTGTGTAGGCATTGAAAGGTGGAAAAATGTGTGGTATAATAGAGAAAAAACGGAGAAAGACCATGGCAAAAATTATCAAAAGAGTGATTTTGGCAGTTGCGTTGGTGGCTTTGGTGGCAATTTTGGCAGTGATGGCTGTGCAATTTTGGTACGTTCCACGCTACTGGTTTGATCGCAAAGAAATTTCGCTAAACAACAACACCACCGATGAAATAACGCTGATGAGTTGCAACGTGCGTTGCTACGCTCCCGACGATTTGTTCGAAAAAAGTTGGTTCTACCGTGCAAAACTTATTGCCGAAACAATTGACCAAGTGCAACCGGACATCATTGGTTTTCAAGAAGTGACTTGGCTACACCTTGGCTACCTGCAAGACGTGATGCCGGGCTACGACAGCACCATTTTGTACAGAGACGACTTTGTGCTTGCCGAAGGTTGCCCAATTTTCTACCGCACGGACAAATTTGAACTTGTGGACAAGGGCGGATTTTGGCTCTCCGAAACGCCTGACGTGATGAGCAAGGATTGGGACAGCGCTTGCTACCGTGTTTGCTCCTACACCATTTTGAAGCAAAAGGCAACGGGCAAAGAGTTTGTTGTGTTCAACACACACCTCGACCACGTTTCCGACTTGGCACGCATCAACGGCATTCAAGTTGTGCTAGACAAAATTCAAGAATTTGGCGACGTGCCTGCCTTTTTGATGGGGGATTTCAACGCAAAACCCGGCAGTGACACACTCAATGCCGTGACGGAACACTTCGACGACAGCCAAGTTGTTGCGCCCATCACAATGGAAAGTTGCACCTACCAAAAGTGGGGCGAAAAGTTGGATTCCGTGCGCATCGACTACATTGTTGCATCCAAGGGCAAAACGGAAATTCTTGAATACGGGGTGTGCAAAAACGTGTTCGACGGTGTTTACCCAAGCGACCACTTCCCCATTTTTGTGAAGGCAAAGTTGAAGTAGCAACTTTTTGCCACAAAACACGGCAAAACCATTGACCCGTGTTGCAAAAAACAAACAAAAAGCACGGCAAATGCCGTGCCAAACAACTTGCAAAAACACATTTTTGAACAAGGAGGTGCGCTGTGAAAAAGATACTTGTTGTACTGCTTGCAACATTGCTACTTTGCACCACGTGCTTTGCGCTTTGTGGGTGCGTTTTGTTGGAAATTTTCGACGACAACGGCGACGTTGTTGATTTGGGCAATGGCGAAACTCCTGTGAAATGGAACTTGGTTTCCAACAACAACAAACTTCGCCCTGTGAACAACGCCTACTTTGAAATTGACAGCAAAACTTTCAAATACTACGAAAACGACGTTTTGAAAAAACAAGGCGAACACCACATAACCTACTCGGGGCCAACCAACACCATCAGCCCTCTAACAATTGTTTTGAATTTTGGAGAGGAGGACGGTTTTAGAATTTACGACTACTTGGAATGCTACACCGAGGACGGCAAAACGGATTTGAAGCAATTCACCATCATGAGTGAAAGCTACCACGTGGAACCCGTGCGTGGCGGTGGCGTGCCTGTTAGGGACTACCACTTGTCCAACATGCCCTACGCATTTGGAACGTACGTCAAGGAAGGAGCAACGCCCTACACCTACCAAAACGGCAAGGCAAACTACCTTGATTGCGCCAAACTGGACGGCACTTTTGTGGATGAAATTGGCAACAGTTTTTACTTTGCAAACAACGCCTACTGCTCGGACGATCAAGACGTGAGCTACTCCATCTACATGCGCTACGAAAACGTTGCCGAAGGGACATTTGTGGAAGCAATCATCAAAATGAGTTGGTACGAAGATTGGGACACGGGCGAAGTGCGCAACTGTGCGCTAGTCTACGTCACACACGGCGAAAACGAGCCTGCAATAGAAAGCGGAACCTACGCAATGGCAGACTACTGTTTGGAAGACTTTGTTTTGGGCAACAATTCAATTAGTTTGGGCTTTGGCAAGTACTTCGACGAGCAATCGGCTTGCACCTTCAACCCGACGCACTTTGTTGGCGGAACCTACAACAAAATTGCATAGTTTTTGGCAAACAACAACACAAAAACCCCACCACGTGGTGGGGTTTTTTGCAATTCGTTGACAGTTTGAGCAAAACTACTTGTAGACTTCCACAAGTTTTTGCTCAATCATTTCAATGGCACGCAAGCACTCGTTGTCCTGCTTGTTGTCGCTTTCAAATTGGCATTGAACGTCCAGTTCGGGCATTTGTTCGCCAAACTTTTGCTTGATTTTTTCCGCCGAAAGCGCACCCAAACCAAGCACCAACATCAAGATTGGACCCTTGTCCACACCGGGAGCATCGAAGCAAGGCTTGCCTTTTTCATCTTTGAAGATTTTGATTTTCATCCATCTACCTCCACAAAAATTCTAGGAACCCCAAACAACGTAGTCCACGCCGTCAAAGCTGTCGTCGTCGCCAAAGAACACGAATGCATAGCCATCGCAAGTTTCAAGGAAGGGCACTTGGAATTCCATTGGGTCGTACTGCAAAAGCAATTGGCCACGTTGGTTGTCGTCGTCCACGTCGTTGCTGGGGCATCCCAACAACTTTGTGCCTGCATAGGACGCATCCACCTTTTCGAAGGAAATGACGTAGGTTTCGGTAAGTTTGATGTTTGCTTCGTCGTTGTAGTCGTCCACAACAAACTTGGGTGGTTTTTCGGTGTGGTCCACCATCATGTACAATTGGTCGCTTGGGTACATTTCCGCATCAAGGAAGAAGTACAAGTAGCCGTTGTGTGGCAAACGGCAGTCGGGGTCGAGGTCCTTCAAATCTTCGCACCTGATTTGCGCAAAGAACACGCCGTCGTCCGGGTAGGCATCTACCAAACGTTCCGGAACGCAAGGCTTGCCAAAAAATTTGCTACAACTTTCGTCAATTTTTTCATCGGGCAACACCTTGCGAACTTTCAAGGCAATTGCGTAGTCGGCATTTTTGCTACGGTCAATCAACTCGAAGTCGAAAATCATGTCCACACCCCTGATGCACCTTTCTGCATGAATTTTGCCATCTACAAAGTCGAAGTAGTCGTTGTAGAAGTACAGCAATTTGCCTTCGGTTGTGAATTCAATCCACATCATGTTGTAGCCATCGTCGCCACTGAGCCACACGTTTGTGTTGAAAGGCGCAACGTCGGGAAGTTTTGCCGAGCCACCCTTTTTGTAGGGAACAACTGCCACCGCTTGGGAAACAATTTGTCCGTCCTTTACTGCTTTTCCACAAACTTTGAGAAATTTTTTGTCTTGCATGTTGTTTTCTCCTTGTTTATATTCAAAAATTTTGTTTTGGTTGTTGGTTGCAAAGAAAGGGGCAAAACGCCACTTTTGCAACGGCTTTTGGTGAATTTCCCCACCACGGGCTAGTCGAACCTCACACCGGGGTTCATCACACCGGGGGTTCTCCAACAAATGCCTGCCTGTTCAAAGTACTTTGCCATCAGTTGCCAACGTTGATGCACCAAGTGCAAGTCGCCAACTTTGTCTATTTCCTTTTCCACCTTGTGCATTACTTGTTGGAAAATTTCGGCAAAACCGTCGGAAAATTCCACCGGATCCACCTTTAGCACCTTGCTTTCCACACCTTGAAGCACAATTTTTGCAAACTTGCCGTACTGCTGTTGCAGTTGTTGTTGGTCGGCTTCAACTTGCATGTTGGCAGGGAAACTGTTGTTGATTTTGTAGTACTTTTGCAATGCGTAGGCAGAGTTTTGCAAGTCGTCCGCCTTGCGATACAATTCCGCAACACGGTGGTAGCACTGCATTGCCTTGGCACGTTGGCAAGCAACCACGTAGTAGTCGCCGGCTTCAAGCAAAAATCCAGCACGGCCTTGCAACGGAATGTTTGTTGAACTTTCGACAATTTGCACAAGCATGTCCGCCCAATGCGGGTAGGCAAATGCAAAGCGAGTTTTTGCCTTGATTTGAATTAGCAAATGAAGCAAAATTGCCAATTCCGTTTGGCTCAAATTGCATTTTTCCAAGGTGTTGACTGCAAAGAAATCAATCAACTCCATGGGGATTTTTTCCTGCGAGTTGTTGTCCACAACCAAAGTGTGCAAGTAGAAAAACATTGCTTCCAAATCTTGTTTTTCCATTACGCCCCTGTGGAAAATTTCTTGCAACAATTCAATGCTTTGTTGTTGAAAACTGTCGATTGAAGCCACCGTTTGTTCAATAAGCGCCTTGTTTTGTAGCACCACGTGGTACAGTTTTTGCGCAGGCGAGTCGGGTGCTTGCGCAATTCTGCTCAAATACCTTGGGTCATCCAAATTGCACAACCTTGCTTGCAACAGTTGTTGCGCCGAGAAGTAGGTTTTTTGCGAGCGCAACAAGCCGTCCAGTTGCTCCAACGCTTGGTCAATTTGTTGCTTTGTGTGTTGGTAGGCTTGGTAGTTGGCAGTCACGGCTAGTCCTCCTTTTCCACAAGCACCACTTTGGAAAAATCGTGTTTTTGCAAATGGCTTTGCTTGATGAGGAAAACGTACCTGCCATCCCCTGCAAAGTGGCCAAATTTGAGCATGTTGTCGTGTGGCAAGCAAAGTTTGTCAATTTCCAACAAGGTGACGTAGCCTGTGGTGTCTAGGTCGGCTTCCAAGTCGATGTCGGGGTTGATGTCGCCTGCAACAAAGTGGCCTTCTTGCAATTGGCCGTCGAACACAACTTGGTAGCCTTGCGTATTGCCAAATTCCGGCGCAAAACCGTCGTTTATGTCGTCCACAAAACCCCAATCGCAGTCGAGATCGTCGGCAAAAAGCACCTTTGGCTGCAAACTGTCTACGTCCACAAAGAAGTACAGCATGCCTTGCTTGGGCAATTGGGTTGGGAAGTCGGCAAGTTCTTGCAAATTTAGTTGCATCACAAAGTAGTCGGCTGGCGACAACTTGCTTTTGCCGTTTTTGTGCTTCAAAAAGCCAATGGGAAACACCGGCACTCCCAACAATTTGGAAAGTGCGTAGGTTTCGGGGCCTTCTTGCTGAATTTGTTTCAAAGAAAAGTACGTTGCTTGCATGGGCTACTCCTTCACGGCAAACTCAATGGAAAATCCGTAGGCGTTGGCTTCACTGCCGAACCTTTGTGGATTGTTGCAAGAAACTTGCAAAGTTGCTTGAGTTTGTCGATATTTGACGTTGAGCAAAACGGACTTGCACGTTTTTTCCTGCACGACAACTTGCAATTCGCTGTTGGGGCAAGCAAGTGTTGCGCCTTGTTGGAAAGTGTCGAAATGCCACTCTCCACTTGTGCTGTTGGAAAGCATCATTCCACCGGAAAAACCGTGCGTATAATAGGTATAGTGTAGTTTCATGTCAGTTAAACCTTATCCTTGGGTTAAGTTCTTGTGGGCTCTTCCAGTCGATGCCGTAGTCCCTTTTCAAAATTTCCTTTTTGATTTGAGGATACATTTGGGCGTTGCCCCTTGTCAATTGACCGCCCAACTCTTGCAAAATTTTTGCATGAAGTTCCTCTTCGATTGCCTTGTACTCGGCTGTGTCTTCCACGGGATCGTAGCGGTAGCCTTTTGAACCAAGGACTCCACCTCTGCGACGTTCAATTTTTGCGTCCATTGCGCTTTTGTGGTCTATGTTTGCCATTTGTTTGCCTCCTGTGTTTTGTTGTTTTTGTGGTGCCATTGGCAGGTTTGTTGTGGAAAAACCCCACCCCTGCCATTGGATTGTTGCCAAAAGTTGATGTCAAACTGCCGTGAAAACACGGCAAGTTGAAAGTTGCCTACTGGTTGGATTCGCCCCTTAGTTTTTTCAACGCTTTGTAGTAGTCGTCGGTGAAATATCGAATGTACGGAACGTACTTTTCGTGCAGGGACAACCTGTGCAAAGCCGTTTCGGGGTACTTTTCCACAATGTCTTTTGCCAGCGGAGCAATGGCAAGGTGGAAAGCGTACCTTTCGGCAATTTCAAAGTACTCCACAGCCTTGTTGTGATGGTATTGGTGGAGAGGGCTGTGTTCCGCCTTGGTTTTGTTGTACAAGTACGTGATGTAGTTGCAAACGTCGTGGTATTCCTGTTTACGGTGGGAGTCGTCCCGAATCATTGCTCGTCGAGTTCTGAGCCTGCTTAGCAAACTGTTTGGTTCGAAAGCATACCTGTCGGCGTATGCCATGATGTCGGCTTCGATGTCCGTGCCATTGTAGTCAAGCACGTGTCCTTCGGTGCAATCGTACTCGTAGAACTCAAAGTGTTCCTTTGCCAAACAACGGTGGTACAGCCCAAGAAGGTAGAACGCCAAGTTGCTTTCGCCACGACGATACTTTTCGGCAATGGCAAGCAGTTTTTCGGCAAGTTCGGCATGGTCGGTAACCCTGTGATCTCGGTGGAATTGCACAATAAGCACACCAAGCGCAAGCACGTCGCCCTTGTTTGCTTCGGCACGGATGGTGTTGAGAATTGCCGTGTAGTCGAAAAGTTCCTTTGTGATTGTGCCACTTTCGTAGGGGTCGTCCTCTTCCCACGTTTTCCAGTACACAGGTCGATCACTTTCCGGAACGCCGTTGATCATGTCGTAGTACTCTGCCAAATGGTGCACGTTGTGTGTGTGACTGTAGCTGGGATCGTTGTGGGGCCAGCCAAGCGACAAAAAGTACACAATGTTCAGTTCCACGTTGTGGCGCATGTCTTCCAAAGAGTTGTCACCCATTTTTGTTGGAATAACTGCGGTGGTGTAGGCTTCCTTGATCTTGCCAAGCCTTTCCAACAGCATTGTTTTTTTGACTTTGTCGAAGGCAATTCGTTTTTCGGAGAAACTGTTCAAAATTCTTTCGATGCCTTCTTCCGCACGGCGAGAATTCATTCCGACGTACAGTTCCAGCGCCTTTTGCAAATCTTGATTGGTGCCGTAGCCCTTTTCGTAGCAAAGCGCAAGGCCAGGGCAGGGACTGCTGAGCGAACAAAACATTTGGAACGCCCTGTCGTACTCTTTCAACGACAACAAATATTCGGCAAAATGCTCGGCCTTTGTTTCGTCGGTTTGCGCTTCCTTTTGGCACTCGTCCATGAATTGTTCTTGTTCAATCCACTCTACTCGCAAAACCGCAGGGCCGTTTTCGCCACCACGGGCATAGATCCAGTAAGTTTCGTAGCACTTGCTTTCGAAGGCTTGCCCCCTTTTCAACGTGAATTTGTTGGTGATAACTTCCATCTCCTTGGCAAAAGTGAAGGGTTTTGTGTAGGCAACAAAAGTGTGCTCGCAACAAATTTCGTCCTTGCCAAACTTTGTGACCTTCACGGTGACGTCGGTTGGAACGTAGCCCAAAGCAAAAGAGCGTGGTTCTTCTTTGCCTTCTTCCCAAAATTGGTAGTACTGACGTTCGGCAGTTTGGTAGTTGTTGCCGGAAATAACGTAGGAATAGTTGTACTTCAAAACAATTGTGTCTTTCATTCTTTGTCCTCCCTAGGGTCTGCCAACGCCACTCATAAAAAGATACTTGGCGGATTTTTGTTGGTCTTTTGGTATGCTTCCAAGCCCGTCTTGGTAGATTTGCGCAAGCGCAAGCATTGCCGAAACGTTGCCACGCTCGGCGCTCATTGTGTAGTACAGCACGGCGCAATTTTCGTCGACGTCCACGCCAATGCCAAAGTGGTAGCAACGTGCAAGATGAAATGCGCCCAGAAATTCTTCGCCAAGTTCCACTGCCTTTGCAAAACAGTTGAACGCCATTTGATTGTTTTGCGACGTGACGTAGCCTTGCATGTGGCCAATGCCAACGTACACGGTTGCCAATGCGTGGCCCAATTGCATTGCTTGCACGTGGTAGTTGAACTGTTGCTTGTGGTAGGCAAGTGGCAACGGCGTCACGTCCAATTTGGAAAAGTTGTGGTACGGTTCGCCACCTTGTGGCGTTGCAAGTTCCGCCAGTTTTACAAAGGCTTGCGCACTGCCGTGTTGCCCTGCCCGTTGGTAGAAGGTTTTGGCAAGTTCCGTGTCGCCACCTTGCTCCAACTCCGATGCGTGCAAAAATTCCGCTTGGGCGTTGCCACTTTGCAATGCAAGCGCAAGATAGGCGCTTTGTTGGTGCGTGGAAAGATCTTGCCTTGTGGAAAGTTGGAAGTACACGCTTGTGTCGCCATTGTTGGCACGGTCTACCAATTTTTGCGTGTAGGTGCGCAAATCGAAGGGTTGCGACAGCCTTTTGATTGCCGGCGAGTAGCCAAGACTTGCGGATTTTTGGCAGTAGTCGTAGGCGACTTGCCCTTCCACCACGTGTGGAAAATCAACGTGCAACAAAGTGATGCAGTAGCACGCTTCGGCATTGCCCTCGGCATGGCGTTCCAACCAGTTGTATGCCTCCCACGGGGAAGGGGAAACACCGTACTTTCCGTAGGCAATGATGTGTGCGTACTCCACAACGGCTTTTTGCGAGCCATCCTGCACGGCGTTGAACAAAAGGTCCAACACGTGGTAGCCGTTTTGCCCGTTTTTGGCAAGTTGCAATGCGTAGTCTACCATTTGATCGGCAACGGATTGCTTTGTTAAAAAGTCCATTTCATCCAACCCGTGGTACACTTGGTAGATGGTTTGCAGTTTTTCTAGCCGACTTTGCAAATCGACAATTTCGGCATCCAAAGCGTTGGCAATTTCGTAGATTTTGTGGCTGGAAATGCCACTTTCGCTTGCCAACAACTCGTCCGCCTTGAGTTTTTGTTCAAAAAGTTGTTGTTTGGTCATGCTTGCTCCTTGAAGATAGCGTCACTTTGAGCAAAAAGCCCACCCAAAACGTTGCAAAATTGCACCACGCCCCTTGGGTTTTGCAAAAATTGGGGCTGTTGGTGGCGCAAAATGCACTAGTCGACGGTGCGTTTGTTTTTGATTCTTTTGGAGAGCGCATCTTCCACGTCCAAGTCGGAAGCCGACGGGAAAGTTTGCGTCGTTTTGTTGTTGATAAGCCGAATGCCACTGTCAATGGGGAACTCTGCCCCACATTTTTGGCAAACAAGTTTTGCTGTTTTGGTGCCAAATGGATTTGCCGATGGTTCCACCACCACAACTTCCATTGCGCCACATTTGCTACAACGGCACTTGATTTCAGTCATGTTGCACCCCCTAGGATTGGCTTTGAACGCCGGAATCGTCGTCGAAGTAGTATTCCATGAGCCAATCCACCGCTTGCAGATTGCCAAGGTCGGCAGAAGAATTCATCCAAGCAATGGCTTCGTCCAAATTGTATTCAACAACTATGCCGTCCTCGTAGCACAAGGCAACTTGGTACATTGCGTTGGCATCGCCATTTTGCGCTTTTTGCAACAAAATTTCAAATTCTTGTTTGTTCATGATGTCCTCCCACTCGTGCAAAGCACGTTGTTTTTTTTGTGTTGGTTTCTAGAAAAACCTTGTGATTTTGAGTGTGTACTCGTAGCCTGCGTCCATCGACCTTGGTCGGTGGCTTGCAGGTTTGCCCTTGGCAACTTGTAGCGTTTTGAGCAATGTGCCATCTTGCCTGCAGTAGAAAACCGTTGCGCAGTCTTGCTCAACCTTGTCTACAACAAACAGCATGTTGTTGACAATTGCCTTTTGCCCTTGGCAAAGTGGAATTTTGCAAGCCGACACACGGCGTGTTCTTTTGCCAACAGCCCAAAAGTACACGATGATTTTGATTTTGTAGTTTTTCACACCACGCCCCCTTTGTTTAGTCGGGAATTGCAATTTCTTCGTCAAACAGGGGCGCCGAAAAATCTTGGTGACAGTCGTTGCAAAGCACAATGTCCGGGGCAATGTCTACCATCACCCTTTTGCCAAGTTTGGACACAACGCCACTGCCGTCCATGCGTGTTACGTTTGTACTGCCACAGTACGGGCATTTCAATGTTTGTGCCATTTTGCACCCCCTCCTAGTAGTGAATTTGCATGATGCGTACGTCGGAAAAGTCTTTTTCTTCCAATTTGTCTTTGTCGATGAAGAAACAAAGCACGCCTTCGTCGCTAAAATTGACACACGTGTCGTCCGTTTCGATGGAATCCAGTTGGAAAAGCATTTGCCAACCGTCGATGCATTCCGACCAGTAGCCGTTGTCGATGGATGGAACGCCCAAAAGCAGGTGTGTGCCATCTTCTTCTGCCAAAAATCCTTCTTCCACGCACTCAAAATCTATTGCCATTTCCCTGAAGGAAAGGTCTTGCCCATCTTCGTCCACAAGCATCAGTTGTTGCAAGTGATCGTCTGCAGGGTGGTAGATGACTCTGCAAGCGTTGGTGTCGTTTGGGTCGTAGGGCATTTCGTCCAAGTCGTAGAAAAAGTACAGCATTCCGTGCTTGGGAAGCAAGTTTTGCGTGTCGTACTTGGCAACTTCGGCAAGGTTGATTTGCGCCACGAAAGACAAATCGTACTCTTCGCCATCCACTTCCACAAACGGCCACTCGAAGCCTTCGAAAACGTCCGGCGAACCAAACAATTTGGACGAGCCAAGTGGCAACTCTTGCTCTTGGTACTTTGTTTTCAATCTGATACTGTTCATTTGAGCCCCCTTTCCAACCAAAAACTAGAACACGTCTAGCCCAAGTTGGTACAACATTTCGTTGATGTCGTTGAAATTGTACTGTTGTTTGTTCAAGCAAAATGCAATTGCAAGGTCGAACTCGCTTGCACGAGACAGGCTGTAGCCTGCCGAACCAAGCAATTGGTTTGCATCCTGCTCCGTCAATTGCAAAGCAATGCACAGCGCAAGCACGGTTTTTTTGCTTGGCACGTAGCGCTTGTCGCAACGGATTTTGGAAAAAAGCCTGCGATCGATAAGCGCTTTTTTGTAGACGTCGCTGTCCTTTTGCCCACTTTTGTCTATCAGCACAAAAAGCCTTTCGTTGAAAGATGCGCCCATGTTTTCCGCCAAGTACTGCTGTACTTGTGGAATGCTGATTTCCTTGCGAAACACAAGCCGTTTGATGGTTTTTTGCGGTACGGGTTGCTTGTTTTGGGCAATGTACCGTTTGCATTCTGCTACAATTTGTTTCATGTTTGCTAGTTGTTTTGAACCAATCGTTCAAATTCTTGTTCAAATGCCGTTTGCTTGAAAGCATCCAAGGCAATTTCCATGTGTTTGCCAACGTTGATTTCGGCAAGTTCTCTTTGTTGAAAAAATGCGCCGGAACAAATTTTTTGCACGCTGTTTGGCAACACCACTTTTGTGATGTACTGCGACAAACCACGCCTGCCGTTGCTGTCGTTCAAAGAGGACAGCGCACGTGGGCAAATGACACGCACTCCATCCGGCACAACCACTTCGCCACCCAAACCGCTGTACAGGTACAGCAATCCGTTGCCCAACACAACAAAGTCTTGACCTTGGAATTTCTTCAAAAACGGCGTTCTGCAAAATGCATATGGTTGCAAATCTTCCAGAGAATGAGGAATGTCGAAGTGTTCCACAGCCGTGTGGCTGAATGCGCCGTAGCCAATGCTTTCAAGGCCTTTTGGCAAATTGATTTTTTTCAAAAACTTGCAATACTCGAATGCGTAGTTGCCAATTTCCCTAACGCTTTCGGGAAGAACAACTTCTTCCACAAGCAACTTGGCAAATGCGCTTTGGGCAATGCGTGTGATGCCTTCCGGCACAACAACTTTTGCATCCGTTGTTGACACTTTCATCAACACGTTCCCCTTGATTTCCAGTTGCACGCCGTCTTGTTGTTGTGGCGCCAACAGTGTCAGTTCGTAGGTTTGGCACACGTCCACCCAGTCGCCTGCAACTTGGTAGCCGTCGCCGTAGGAAAAGGTTGTGGGTTGATCAAACTTCAACAAGCATTCGCCCTTGTGGGGAATTTGCAAAAGCACGCCGTCTTGGTTGACTTGCTTGACAAGGGCATCTTGCCCCAATCCAAGCAGTGCAATTTTGCCACCTTGTTCAACAACCTCTTGGTAGCAACCGTCGCCACCTGCCTTTTGGTTGTTCTTTTCCTTGATTTCTTGCCATTTGACTTGCAAAAACAGCCTTTTTGACATACGTGTTCACTCCTTTTTGTCCGTTCGGGACAAACTTTCGTAGTAGCATTGATCGTGCGAGCCAAGCCCCGTTTGGGGAAGGTTCAACGCCATTGTTCTTTCCACAAGCACTTTGTCTTGGAAAATTTGCTTGCGATTTTGGGCAAATTGTTGCCAATTTTGCAACACGTGTGCCCTTGTTTGCTCGTCGTTGGTCAAGTTGCAGTACTTTTGGTACAACGCATTTGCCTCGTCCAAGCGCATTGGAAATTTTCCAAACAGCCCACCAAACACTTCGGCAAGGTAGAAAATTGCTTGTTCACAGCCTTGCTCCGTTGCCTGTTCAAGCATTTGCAATGCCTGTGTTTGCAAGTTGTCGTAGCCCAAAAACGTTCCGTTGAGTTTGGAAAACCTACAACTGCTTTGCAGTAGCATTGCCAACGCCAAAAACACACGTGCTTGTGCGTTGCTTGGCGCTTGTTGTTGCAAAACTTGCATTTCTTGCTGTGTGGGTTTGTTCCAAGGCGTGTTTTGCAGTTTGGTTTTGATGCTTTCAATTGCTTGTTTAAGTTGCATTTTTTGCCCCCGTGGTGGGTTTTTGCTGTTGGTCAGCCTTGTTGCTCTTGCTTTAGTTCAGTCAGCAATTCCAATAGTTCTTCCACTTTGTAGCGGTGTTTCCAATCCAATTCGTGCTGATCCGTTTCCCAAGTGCTTCGGCCACTCATCAAAATGCCTGCAATGTAGTCGCAGTAGCCGGCGTGATGCGATCGCCAATAGGAATTGCCAAGAATGCTCAGTTTTTGTTCCAACGTTTTGTCGGTGCCAACAATGCATTCCAGTTCTTGTTGCAGTTGTTCAATTCTTTGCAGTTTTTCCGCCGTCATGTTTCCCCCTTTTGTGGCAAAGTACCAACACGTGGTTTGCCAACACACACATTATCTCACATTCTTGTGGAAATTTGGTCGCATTTCAAGCGACATTTTGCGCTGTTGCTTTCCATTGCCATGCATTGCAAATGCAAGATAATTTGCTTGCGTTTTTCTTGTTTCTTTTTGTCGGTTTTTATTGTATAATAGCATATACAGTGAGGTAAAGACATGCTAGAATTTACAAAAGGCTTTGAGTCGGTAAACAAGACGTTTCGCCTGCCCGTGCCAATTGTTGAACAGTTGGAAACACTTGCAGGAAAGTACAACACATCGGTAAACAAAATTGTTATTCAATGCTTGGAGTACGCCTTGGAAAACATTGCCGACCCCGACCAAAAGTCAAACAAGGTTTCCTAACCATTCAGCCGTCCCTTTGGGACGGCACTTTTCCTTTTTGCGCCTAGTTTGCAGTTTCGCCGTGGCAAACGCTCATTATGTCGCCAATGTCGCAGTTCAACACTTGGCAAATGCGCAAAATAACGTCCATGGAAACTTTTTTGTCTCGCCTGAGGCTTGTCATTGTGTTGGGCGCCATGTCGGTGGCTCGCCTGAGGTCGGCTTTGCTCATTTTTTTGTCTACAAGCAACTTCCAAAGCTTGTTGTAGCTAATTGTCATGTGTGTTCCCCTTTGGTTGTTTTGATTGCAATTTGCAACGACGCTTGCGACCCAAAAGCCACTTGCACGGTTGCAATTTGCACACATGTTTGCAAGATAAACATCTTGCAAAACTATTTTACCACATCGAAATGCATTTTGCAATACCAATGCAACAAAAAGTGAAAAGTTTTTTGCAAACTTTCGCAAAAACTTGATGGACTTTGCCAATTTGTTGCATTTGTTTCGCAACAACAAGCGCTTGTAACCGCCTGTGTTGTTGAACGAAAACACACAACAAAAATTCAAAACGGGCAACAAAAAAAACACGGCATATGCGTGTTCTCCGTTAAGGAGAACACGCAGTCAAATCCGTCTTCGACGGGTGAAATCCGCTCTCGGCGGATGAAATCGCTCTTGCGATGAAATCCTGCTTCGCAGGGTTATATGATAGACGGATTTGATTTCATCCAAGGCTTGACCTTGGATTTCATCTGAGCAAAGCGAAGATTTCATCGTGGTTACACCACGATTTCATTCAACGAACAGAAAAAGAGATAACATTTCAGCTACAAACTGATTTGTTATCTCTTTCTGTCGTTATAAGAACCTGCTACGCAGAACCTTGTTATTGGCTCTGCTCATAATAAGGGTTTGGGTATCCCATCATGCATTTGACCAGTCAAATGCCATGCTTGCACTTAGCGGTGTTTTCCAATTTGTCCGCTAAGAACATCACGCATATGCGGTGTTTTTGTTTTGTTCAAAATCCTAGGGGTGTTTTGGGCCAACAATAGTTTTTCTTCGTTTTGCGCCACCCAAACGGGGTAGCAATTTGCCGTTTCCACAAACCTTTCAGCCAAGCCTCCAACTATTGAAAGAACATTCCGGATTTGAGTGCTTCCAACATGATGGTTGCACTGCTGGAGTTGGTTGCAAGTGGAATTTTTTGCACGTCGCAAAGGCGAAGCAACGCCGAAACGTCCGGTTCGTGCGGTTGCGCCGTGAGTGGGTCACGAAGAAAAATTATCAAATCCAAATCGCCGTTGGCAAGCATTGCGCCAATTTGTTGGTCGCCACCAAGTGGGCCACTTTTCATGCGTTGAATGGGCAATGCCGTTTCGCCCATGATGAGCGTGCCTGTTGTGCCCGTTGCATACAATTCGTGGTTAGAAAGTGTTTCTTTGTAGTTTTTTGCAAGTTGGATGATTTCGTCCTTCTTTTTGTCGTGTGCAATCAATGCAATTTTCATTTTGCGCCTCCTTGTGCGTTAGATACGTTGCCTTTTGCAACGCTTGGGCAAACGCCCTTTTGTGCATTATACCACATTGCAAGGCAAAAATCAACAGTTGCAACTTTGTTTTGTGGTTGGCTTGGGCAAGGAAAATGCAACTTGCAACGCCGTGCAACGGCAATTGAGTCTTACCAAAAAACTTGCACAAGAAACCTTCTTTGCGTGCGAGAATTTTGCAAATGCGCCACACAAAGCAACAGGAAAAAGTTGCCAACTTTTTGCAAAATTGCGTTTTGAGACCGGCAGAGAATTCAACTTTTTTCAGTAATTTGCAGCAAAACGAAACAAAATCGCACCACGGGTGCGTGGTTTAGAAAAAAACATTACACAAAAATACGTCTTTGACACAAGATTGCTGTTGCGCCCCTATTTCAAAATTCTCATTTTCCCTTGATGGAAAGTTGTTGGTTGATGCAACAAAGTGCCGAGAAATCACACCACGTGTGCGTGGTTTTGAAAAAATGCCTTTTTGATTGCACTTTTTCACAAATGAAATTTTTTTGCATATAATATAACAAACCGATTGGCAGTTTTCCACGATATTGCACAACGGGGTTGGTGTTTTGTGTTTTCCCAACAGAACACACGCCCACGTTTTGAATGTGGCTTTTGGGTATGCAAGCACGCAGGTGCGCCAAAAAGTTTGGAGTGTTGCAAGTTCTTTTGAACAAAATTTTGCACCACCACGCAAAACAAGTTGAAATCTTTGCCAAACTGTGCTATAATATGCTAACAGACATCGAGGTGTGGCTCAGCTTGGTAGAGCGCTACGTTCGGGTCGTAGAAGTCGCAGGTTCAAATCCTGTCACCTCGACCAACGGTGGCGACCTCCCCTTGTGGTCGCAAAACAAAGCAGTTCACACAACGTGAACTGCTTTTTGTTTTTCTTCTGTTTGCGTGCCAACCTAAACTTACATAAATACTTTCATGATTCTATTCAATGCGTTTTTCTGACTGCTAGAAAAAAAGGGGGCTCGCTATCATTTTCTTTCCCACCTAATCCTTTATTCCAAAGGCTCTCCGTGTTTGAAAATCGCAATCTACAATTTTATAATTAAAAAAGTTAAAAAGCTCATTGTGCTGTTTGTAAAAGTACATTGCTACGCGACAAAGCTTGTCACATAACATCCTTACATTTACACAATATTTTTTGTTTACAGCAATTTCTTTTCCATTAACTTCTACTATTCTTGCTTCTGAACAATTTACACAAACACTTGCGCCTTCTTCCTTTCGATACAATAATTCAAAATATTCAATATCTTGTTTTTTGCCCTCAATATTGGGATTGCCTTGATGCAATATTGAACATCTCAAAGAATATACTAGTTCGCCACTCAAGTACGGCATACCTGTTGTATCTTCTGGATCCTTTTCATATTCCCCGATATATTCGTCGAACCATTTTATGTAGCGTTGTTTTGTGTGTTTTTCCATTTTCGGATATTTAGCCTTGCCACATATATCTGGTAAAATCAGAGCCGTAGCTAAGGCCGCCATATAACAGCCATGATCCAAACAATATTCCACTTCTCTAACAAGTTCGTTTATCATATAAATTCCTTTTTTCCTGTTACGCATTCGTAAATTAGTGACTCTTTGTATTCTTGTAGTTTTTCGATTATGTCTTGCATTGTTTTAATAACGTAATCACTTTTGTCTCACGTTTCATCAAAATATGACAATATGATTTGTGGGCAACCAGGCAACAGAACCGTTGTTCGATTAAGATTCTCTTTGAGATGCTTAAAAACATTACTCACGAAATTCTTTTCAATCCCGACTGCCCTATTCTCTATTTACAAACCGTAATAGTAATCTTTGAATTTTTCTGCCATCAACTTACGACGTTCTACGAGAAATTCTTCGTAGTTTTCAAAAGTCTTGTCGACAACAGAAAGTAGTATGCAGTTCATTGCCAAATTGTCTTTGAGTTTGTCTAAATCGGTAATTGAGCCACACTTAATTAGTTTAGTTGCACACTGTTCAACCGTAAGTGCAAAACACTCACTTGGTGCTTTTTCCCAAATTGAGCTGTTTACTGGTCTATCAAGAAAAGCTTGTTTAGCGTACACAAACTGAGCCCTGCCATCTTAAATCATCTCACGCTTGCCTGGCTCCTTGTCGATCAGTAATTTCCATAATTTCTAGTAGCTAATCGTACATCTGCTATTGTGAAGCACTTTTAAATTATTATATCACAAAATCAAAAAGATCTCAATTGGGAACGCAAGGGTTTATTTATTTTTCCAAGAGACATTTATCAAAAAACGAGATAAAAATATAGGAACCCCAAAAGGGTGAAAGGAAAAAATATTTTTATCGACCAAAATTCACTTCAAAAAATCCCCACAAAATACTACTTGAGAGTTAAACACGCCTTGCACATATATCCTCACCCCCACCACGTCGCACAACAAAATGAAAAAATTTGTTGGTGTGTTCACAAAAAATTTTTCAATACCTATTGAAATTTGCTTTTGCACATGATACAATTTTGCTAGAACAAAAAATGCAAAAGGAGGTGGGTTGATATCAAAGACGAATTCTACCGCAGTAGCGAATTTGCCAAAACAACCGAATACCAACACTTCCCAGCAGAGTGCTACCTGAAGCCCAAGGAGGAAAACGCCTTGGGAGCGGAACAAAGCAACCTTGGCAAAGAAATTACCACCCTGCAACCAACGCAAAAAAGCGCAAAAGGCGCAAAAACCAATGGATTGATAGACAAAATCTTCAACTCCATCAAAAGTTGTGGCGTGGCTGCATCCGTTGCTGTGGTTGCCGTGGCAGGCGCCACCACCGTTGCCCCAGCGCCAAAGGCGCAATTTGTGCACCTTGCTGTGGAAAGCACCCAAATTGAATACGTGCTTTCGGTGGAAGAACTGAACCTTCAAAACCAATACGCCGTGGTGCTTAGCGCAAGTGGCGAAGACGTGGCAACAATCCCCATAGAAGAAGACGGACTGCACGAAAACTCCATCGAAGGCCTGAAACCCGAGTGGCAGTACACGCTCTCCTTTGTGCAAACGGACGAAATGCTTGGACGAAAAGTTTTGCTGAAAGAAACTTTCCAAACCAAACGCAACGTCACGCCGGAGCCACCACCCGAACCCACGCTTGTGTTTGCCGTGGACAACGTTGAAGCGGTTGGGCTAGACCAAATAAAAGTTTTGTTCCACCACCAAGATTTGGACGAAACTTGCACACCCGAACTGGTTGTTGGCTACCCCGACGGCACGCAACAAACAATTGCGCTTTCCGCAAGGGATTTGGCAAACGGGTACGCACAAACAACGCTGGAACAAAGCGCAACGTCCATTTCCGTCACACCGGTTGTCAACTTCTCCACAGGGGAAGAACCGTTGAAACTTGAACCGTTCAACTTCCAACCCGAGCAATTGCTAGATGCCGACGTTGTTGTGAACACAAACTACCAAATGCTCACCATCTACTTGAAGGGAATGACAAACGGGGCAACACGTGTGCAAATTTCCGACCAAAACACGGGCGAAATTGTGTACAACGAGTACCTGTTTGGTAGCAACTTGACCTACTACTACGACACTTCCGACGAAGTTGCAAACTTTGCCGTTTGCCTGTGTTCCGAAGAGGGAGAAAAAGTCTCCAACGACGTGCAATTCTCCTTCAACCCACAATTCTCGCACTCGGCAACCTACACCTTCAACTACAAAAACCCGGGCGACGTGGAAGTTACCCAAAACGACGATGGAACCATCAACGTCACCATCCAAACGGACTTCCAATCGGACGACTCGAGCGTGTACTACCAGGTTGCATTGGGAGACTACCGATTTGTTAGCCAAGATGCAACGTTCGTGGCAGAAGGCTTGCCAAACGAAACCTACGTGCTGATTTACCACGTTTTGGTGGACGTGAACGGAGTTACCTACTCACTGCACTACGTGGCGCCATCCGGTACTGTAAACGAATAGTTTGCGCCATTTGGCAACAAAACCACGCACCCGTGTGCTGATTAAACAAAAAAACACCCGAACTACAAAACGCCCATTGCTACGGCGCAACTGCCAAAAACGTGCGCCCTGTGGCAAGGTGGCACTCTACCGAAAAACGGCGTTGATATAATCCATCAACTGCCGAAGAACTACAAACAGGAGGAAAAATATGAACAGCAAACCAAAAAACAAAACACTGTTGATTGTTGAAATTGTGGCGCTTGCGCTTGTTGTGATACTTTTTGCAGGATGCCTTGTGCTTCAACTTGCAATGCCGGAAAGCGCCCTGTCCGTGTGGACAAAAGAAAATGTTTGGGACATCAACGAAACGCTTGTTTCCTTGAAATCTCACGTGCCGGTACTTATTGAAAGCCTTGTGTACATTGTGCTTGTGTACGCAGTGTGCAGGCTTGTGCGCATGATTTTTGGCGCAAAAATGCAAAAGAACCCTCGTTCCAAAACAATATTTTCGCTGTTGGACGGCTTTGTTAAGTACGCTTGCGCAATTGCCGTGATACTGTTGGTACTAAAAGCCTGTGGCGTGGACACAACCGCCCTCATTGCATCCGTTGGCGTGCTTACGCTTGTTGTCGGCCTTGGTGCGCAACCGCTCATTGCCGACATTATTGCAGGAATTTTCATCATCTTTGAAGACGAGTACCACGTTGGCGAAATTATCACCATCAACGACTTCCGTGGCACCGTTATGGAAATTGGCATTCGTTCCACCAAGTTGTTGGACGCTGCCGGCAACATCAAAATTATCAACAACAGCGCCATTGGCGACGTAATCAACCTTTCTAGGGAACTTTCCCTTGCTGTTGTGGATTGCGACTTCCCCTACGACGTGCCCGTTGAACTTGTGGAAAAAATACTGAGCGACAACTTTGAACAAATTGCCAAAAACATCCCTGCCATCAAGGAAGGCCCCTACTACAAGGGCGTGTGCATGTTCAAAGATTCCAACGTGACAATCAAAATTGTTGCAAAATGTTTGGAAGACGACCGTTTCCAAGTGGAAAGAGACCTCAACCGAGAATACCGCAGATTGCTCACGGAAAACGGCATTGACATTGCTTTCCCACAGGTTGTCATCAACTACCCCGACGAAAAGAAACACACCGTTTCCAAAAAGGACAAAAAGGAAGCGCAAGCATTTGCCGACGAGCAAAGCAGGCTTTCCCGCCACGTGGAAGAACAACAAGAATAGCCCACACAAACACCACAACCCCCTGCTTTGCCAAGCAGGGGGTTGTTTTTTTTTCAAAACCTTGCGTTGAAACAAAGGGAATTTGCACCAAACGCACGCAAAACAACCCGATTTTGCACATTCCACAGGTTTTTGCCTGCAAACAGTTGAACACTGCTCGTTTGTTTGCTATAATAACAATGCAACGCTAATTCGTACAAAAGAAAAGAGGTGTCTTGTGATTACCGTCGACCTAAACAACAAAACGCAACAAAACCACAAATTGAAAAGAAATTCTTTTGTGGAACTATACCGCTTTCTTTTTGCAATGTGGGTTGTGTGGTACCATGGCTACTTTGCTTTTTCCAACCAATTTCTCGACGGCGGCTACATGGCTGTTGAGTTCTTTTTTCTTTTGAGTGGCTACCATTTCCTCAAAACAATGAGCAACCACAACCACCAACCCTTTTTTGTGGGTATTGCCCACATTTTGTGGAACAAGGTGCGCAAGTTGGGGTTGCCCTTTGCAATTGGGCTTGTTTTTGTTTTTTGGCAAAGATTGTTGGAGCAAAAACCCGTTTTGTTGGGTTACCTGTGGTACGTTCCCATCATGTATCTTGCCTTTGTTGTGGTGTACACGTTGCGCCGATTGCTCAAAAAAGACTTGCTGTTTGCACTTTCCCTTGTGATGGTTGTTGTTGCAAGCTACTTGATACTGTACTTGCCCATTGCAGAAAAGTTGGGCGTTGTGCGTGGTTTGGGCGCCGTTAGTTTTGGCGTGCTAATTAGCATGCTTCCAAAAATTCGGATTAGCATTGCAAACTTGTACCTCAATCCGCTTGTGACAAGCATTGTTTTTGCCTTGGTGGTTTTTCTTGCCTGGATGCCCAAAAGAAGCCCCGTGAACGAGTACTTTTTGGTACTGTTGCTCATTCCAATGCTCATCTACTTCACTTTCACACTGTCGCTAAACTGCAAATTCTTCAACTTTTTGGGCAAAATAAGTTTTGCCATCTACTGCTACCAATGCGTTTTGCGAGTGCTGAAAGCATACTTTCCACTTGAACAAATTTGGCTGTTTGCAATACTGGTTGCATTGGTTGCCGTGGACACGTTGATAGCACTGGCAATCAAACGTGCCAAAACAACTGCACGCTTGCAGGTGGGCTGACCACGTAGATGCAAAACCCAAAGCCAACAAGCGCCGTTCAACAAAATTCATCCACACCTTGTTTCCACGTTGTTTGGCGGATTTTTGGTGTGTGGTGCGCCATCAAACAAAAGGAGACTGCAATGATTGGAAAAATTGTGACGGTTGTGATGGACCGTCCGCTTGGCTCGAAACACCCAAAACACGGCTTTGTGTACCCCGTCAACTACGGCTACATCCCCAACACAGTTTCCGGAGATGGGGAAGAATTGGATGCCTACGTGTTGGGGGAAAACGTGCCGTTGCAAACTTTCACGGGAAGGGTTGTTGCCATCATCCACCGCACCAACGACAACGACGACAAGCTTGTTGTTGTCAAGGATGGCCATTGCATCACCGACGAGCAAATTCGGAAAGCAACGCACTTCCAAGAGCAGTACTTCCATTCGGTGATACTTCGAAAATAGAAATGCACGCAAACGTGTGCATTTTTTTTGCAAAATTTTTGCAAAACTGTTGAAATGCGTTGGCATTTGTGATATAGTAGTGTTGCAAGGGATTTCCTACGGCATTTGGACGTGCAACCCCTTGTAGACCACAAAAAGGAGAGAAAAACATGAAAAAACTACTGGCAATCATGCTTGTTCTGTGCGTTCTTTGCTTTTCCGGTTGCGGGCTGTTCAAGGAACTTATTGTAGAAATGGACAAAGCCACGGCGTTGGTAGAAGATTTTTGCCAATGCCTTGCAGAAAACGACATTGCCGGCGCAAAAGCCCTGATGCACCCACAGTCACAGCCAAGCGCAAGCAATTTGAGCAACGCCATCTACAATTGGGAAAAGGATTTTGGCATTGACTTTTCCGACGGTATTGGAAACAAACTAAATTTTTCCATCGAAAGCAATAGCAACAGCGACGGAATGGTGCACGAAATTGAGTTTTCTCGCAAGGTTGGCGACAAAAGAATTGAATTTGAGTTTGTTGTAGTCAAAAACAGTGCGGGCTACGGCATCTACTCCGTATCTTTGGACGACTAGCACCACAAAAACACCACGCAAAACATGCACCACGTGTGCAAAAAAAAGACCAATTGGAAACATCCAATTGGTCTTTTGTGTTTTGTTGTGTTTTCCACCACGGGGTGGCAATTTTGCCTACTCGCCGGGCGCCTTGACGGTCAGCATTGTTTTCCACAATTTCAGTTTGGAAGGGTTGCCCATCGCAGTTGGTTTGTCGCCAAGAACGAGCGCTTGTTTGCCACCCGACTGCCACCTTGCGCCATTTGGCAAATTGGGATTGCCACTTTGCGCAAACGCCACCAAACGGCTTGCCATTTCGTCAGAAAGTTCCCTGTCCTTTTGTTCAAACGGTCGCCAACAGTTACCAAGCGTGCCAAACCAGTACCACAAGTCGGACGAGTGCCAAGCGCCGTGGTTGTCGCCCGGAAGATGCCTTTCGAAAAACCACAAGTAGGCAGGCGTGGTTTGTTTTTTGCACCATTTCTTTGCCATGCCAAAGAACAACGGCGCCACAACGTCGTGGCTGGTGGTGCCAACCATGTAGGGAATTTTGAGTTGTTTGCCTTGCGCAAGCATCCGTGGCTCGGTGTCTACAATCATATTGCCGTCGATGCAAGGCGCACAAGCGCTACGGAAGGATGCACTGCTGTTTTTCAACCACACTTCCACAATTTTTTCCGCAGGCAGTTGGCGAATTTGTTGCAAAGTGGTTGCACCGCATTGCTCAAAAATGTTTTTCCAAAAGTCGAAACGCTTGCTTGCTTCCCCCACCTTGACCATGTTGCTCACACCACCGCCACTGCTCATCACAGCCTTGTGGAACAAGCCCTTGGACAACGGCGAAAAGCAATGGTACAACACGCTCATTGCGCCCGCAGATTGCCCCATGATGGTGACGTTGTTGGCATCCCCACCGAAGGCTTCGATGTTGTGTTTTACCCACCACAGCGCCGTTAGTTGGTCGTACAAGCCGTAGTTGCCCGTGTGCCCTGCTTCTTCCTTGAGTTCCGGCAAAACGGCAAAACCAAAGGGCCCCAAACGGTAGTTGATGGTCACACCAATTGCGCCCTTGGTTGGCCAAATTGGGTAGTCGAAGTGTTTTTCGTGCGCACAGCCCCCTGTGAAACTGCCACCGTGAATGTACACAATAACGGGCAATTTGCCCTCTGCGTGTTCCGGCGTGAAAACGTTCAAAAACAGGCAATCTTCGCTGTAGGTGTAGGTTTCGCCACGCCTGAATTCGTTGTAGTAGAATGCCTTTTGGGGCAGTTTTTGTTCGTTCATGACGCCACGCATTTGAAAAGCGCAAGCGCCGTAGTGTGTGGCATCGTACACGCCTTGCCAACTCGTCACTTCCGTTGGATACTCGAAACGGCCAGCCGTGGCGTAGCGAATGCCCTTGTAGGCAACAACGCCATTGCCAACTTTTGTTCCACGCACGGCGCCACATTTTGTGTTTACAATGTATTCCATAACAAATTCCTTTTTGTCAAACTATACTACAAGGCAACGTTGCCTTGGCTGTCGTCCGCCACAGCTTCCGTTGCTGTGGAAAGTTCTGCGTTTTGCTTGCTGTTGCTGATTTGTTGGCGCACTTGTGGGGTGATGTTCCACACAAACTTGAATGCCACCCACGAACCCAAAATGAACAAGGCGGGAACAAGCACGCACAAAATTTTGAATCCGAACACCGTGCCATCCGTTTGCGTTGGCAACTCCGGATCGTAGTTGATCCATTCCAATGCAAAAAAGCTGAAGCCCAAGCCGATGGTTTGGCCAACACGGCGAGCAAGGTTGAATACTCCGTAGATAGAACCTTCGGTGCGCTTGCCCGTGAGATACTCGTTGTAGTCGATTGTTTCGCCCACAAGCCCCCATTGCATTTGGATGGAAACCATTGCAAGCCCCGTGCCAATGCCCAACAGCACACCGTGAACAAGCGGGCCAACGGGCAGTACCAAGTGCAAGGCAAACAACAGCACGCAAATTGCTCCACCAAGAAGCAAACAGTAGCGAATGACTTTTTCCAATCCATGCTTTTTGCAAATGAAGGGCACGGCAATCATTGAACCTGCCATAAACGGCATGGACAGCACCGAAGCAATGGTTTTGTAGGTGACGTCGTCGTACACGGCAGAGTACATGTACATGCTGATGTTTTCCGTGAGGTACTGCATAACGCAAATGCAAACGCCGTGAATGCACAATGCCACGAAAGCACGGTTCTTGCTGAAAACTTGCAAAATGTCCGTCAGTTTGACGTCGTCGGGGTTGGTTTTTTCCAAAACAACTCGGCGTTCTTCCGTCATTGCGTAGTGCAACAAACACAACACGAACCCCACAACCGCACAAGCGCAACCAACAATCATGTAGCCGGTGGAACGAGTGTCGCCAAACATGCCGATGATGGCAGGGCCAACCATGCCCGGAATCATGTTGCCAAACATAGATCCCACGCCACGAGACGAGGAAAGGGACGCACGCTCGGTGTCGTTTGTAGACATTGCCGAAAGCAACGAGCCCATTGGAATGTTGAACATCGTGTAGGCGCCTTCGTACAAAATTTTGAAGGAAAACAATGCCACAAGCAGTGGAATGCCTTCCATAAAGGTGGGAACGGTCCACAGCGCAATTGCGCTCACAGCCAACAAGGGCGTTGCACGCAACAGCCAAGGTCTGAACTTGCCACGCTTGTTTTTGTTCTTGGCAAAGGCTTTGTCCATCAATGCGCCCATCAGCGGGTCGTTGATGGCATCCCAAACAGTCCAAACTATTGTCAAAATTCCCATCACCCAGGGCTTGACGCCCAAAACGTTCGTGCAGTAGATGGAAAAAATGCTAGACATGAGCGCAAAAGTCATGCACCCGCCAAAATCCCCAAACATGTAGCCAAACCAATGTTTTACAGAAAGTCCGCCACGTTTCAAACCACCATTATTTTTCACAATTTCTCTCCTTGAACAACAATTTTGAACAACGACTTGTTGTCAACAACTATTGTAGCACAAAAAAATTGCTTTTTCAATAGCAAAAACAAAAAAGGGGCGTTTGTTTTTTGAAAAACCCGTCAATTTGCCGTGATTGCACACAAAAACATGCACCACGTATGCAAAAAAACATCCCCGTTGTCACACGGCAAAATTGCTTTGCAAGTGTAGTTGTTGCTTGTTGCACACAAACAGTTTTGCACCACCTTGCGGGCGCAAAAAAAAGGCAAATTGGTTGCCCAATTCGCCTTGTTGTTTTGTTGTGTTTTCCACCACGGGGTGGAAAGTTTGCCTGTTGACTAGTCGTCGTCGCCTTCTACTGCTTCGGGCTTCTTTTTGAGCATTGGTTTTACAACTGTGAATGCCCAGAAACCAAGTCCGCCTGCGCCAACAACGTCAACACCAACAAGAACAGGAACCCACCATGTTCCGCTGGATGTGTCTTGTTCGGTCAATGTGCCAACGTTAACTTTTACGCCTTCCAAAATTTCGGGATGTTCTTCGGAAACGTAGGTAGCGTAGGAAAGAGTGTTAGCCCAAGCAAACATAACGTTCTTTGCAGCGATGCGTGCGCAGTGCATGTCGATTGCGTTGCCCTTTTCCAAACCGCCGGAAATGCTGTTGGATGGGTTGAGCCATGTGTCGTTACCTGCACGAACACCTTGACGTGGGTTCATGCCACCAAGACCTTCACCTTGTGACCAGTCGGTGAGAACTACGCCACGGAATCCCCATTCGCCACGGAGAATTTCGTTGAGCAATGCGTGGTTTGCGCCAGCCCAAACAGGACCAACACGGTTGAATGCCGACATGATTGCATTTGCCTTGCCTTCTTTTACAGCAATTTCGAATGCACGCAAGTAGTTTTCACGCAAGTTTTGTTCGGTGAGCCATGTGTTTACGTTACGTGGGTTGGGGCCTTCTTCGGAAACAACAAAGTGCTTGATGTAGCATGTCAAGCCTGTTGCCTTTGCGCCGTGAACAACGTTTGCAGCAAGTTTACCGGAAAGAACTGCATCTTCGCTGTAGTATTCGAAGTTTCTTGCTGTGTATGCAGAACGGTGAAGGTTGATACCGGGAGCGTACCAGCCGTTAAGACCGGATTGTTGTGCTTCTGCACCCATGGAGATACCCATTTGGAACATAAGCGCTGTGTTCCAAGAGCAACCAATCAATGCTTCGCTTGGGTATGCTGTCCAGCTTTCTTGAGAAACGGAACCGCCGAAGTCACCCTTTTGTGTTGCCATGTTGAAGCCTGCAGGACCGTCGAAGTCGAGCAATGCAACTTTACCTACGGATTCGAGCGCACGAGAACCGAAACCGCCAAGGTGAACAACTGTTGTCAAGTCGTCCAAGGAGAGTTGATCAAGAAGATCTTCCCACTTTTCGTTGTTGAAGTCGTTGCCAAGTTCAAGCAACAATTCCATGTTGAGTTCAACGTTTTGACGTTTGTTGAGTTGGTTGAAGGATGCCTTGCCACCTTCCGTTGTTGTTGCAAGGTACAAGCCGTTGTCTTGGCCTGTTGTTGGCATTGTAGCGTCTGCATAGGGTTCGTCGTAGAGCGCTCTTGCTGCGCCGTTAACAACTGTGCTGTTTGGAGCAGATGCTGCTTTTGGCCATGTGCCCTTGAAGTCGGAACGAGAAAGGTATGTAACGTTGATGCCTGCTGTGGAACCGTCGGTTGGAACGCCAAGGTAAGCATCTTGACCTGTGTAGCGGTTGATAACTTCTTCGCCGGAGAATGGGTCAGTTTCGAACTTGATACCTGTGGAAACTGTGTAGGAAATTGTGCTGTTTTCGCATGTGTCTACGTCGTGAGAGTTGCGCATCAACTTGATTTGGTATTCGCCTTGATCAAGTTCGTAGCCACAGAAACCGTTGTTGTTCTTGTCGTAGCAGTCGTAGCTAGCAAGAGCATATGCATCGAATGCAATTTCTACAATTTGAGATTGACCTGGTGCAAGTTCTACAGTTTTTGCAAAGCCAATAAGGTTGTTGTGTGCCTTTTCAATTTCACCTGTTGTGTAGGGAGGAGTAGCGTACAATTCAACAACGTCCTTGCCTGCAACGTCGCCTGTGTTGGTAACCATTACCTTCACTGTGATTTTGCTGTCGATTGCAAGTTCGGAGCCTGCCGGCAAACTTACTTCAACGTTGGACCATTCGAAGGTTGTGTAGGAAAGACCGTAGCCGAATGGGAATTGAACAACGCCTTCGTAGCCGTCGCCGTAGGTGTTGGAAACTTGGTCGAAGTAGCCTTCGTAGTCGGCTGTTTCGTACCACTTGTAGCCGTAGTAGATGTCTTCTACGTAGGCAATGCTACTGGATTTTGCTTCGTTGTTGGGGAACGTTGGGTCAAATTCCTTTGCAATGGAAGAGGAGTACGTGATGATGTCCGTTGTTTTACCGGATGGGTTAACGTCGCCCTTCAAGATGCTTGCAATTGCACGTGTACCGGATTGACCAAGCAAACCAACGTACAAAGCAGCAGACACGTTTTCATCTTCCAAGAAGCCCAAGTGCATTGTGTTGGTTGTGTTGAGAAGCACGATTACCTTGTCGAATTTTTCGCCAAGAACGTCCAACATTGCTTGTTCATCGTCGGTGATGTCCAAGTAGGTTTTGTTTGCGTTGCCGGTTTGTGTTTTGGGGATTTCGCCGATGTTTTCGCCACCGTCACGGCTGATAACGAAAATTGCTGTGCCGGAGAAGTCGTACGCATCGTTCCACAAACCTTCGAATTCGCCAAGGGCTGGTTCAGCAAGACGGTACGCTGTGCCGTTGCCTGGACTGCTTGGGCGAACGCTGTTGTTGTTTCTTGCAAAGTTGTTGTACACGTCGATGATGGCTTGGTTGTACGAAAAACCTGCTTCTGCCAACGCTTGCAACAAAGTTACACGTTTGCTTTGTGAAATAGTGGAAGAACCACTACCTACACCACGGAGCAAAAAGCCTTGGTCTGTTGCACCGTAGCCGAAAACGTTGATGTTGGTGTCTTCGAGAGGCAACGCATCATCTTGGTTTTTGAGCATTACGATACTGTCCGCCGTGAGTTGCGTACAAAGTTTGTCCGATTGTTCCAACGCTTCTTGCATCTCTTCAGACTCAAAGGTTGGGCCCTTGGACAGGAACTTTGTGATCATTGGTGCAAATGCACCGGCAACAACGTTTGCTGCAACAAGCACAACAACGAGAACGCCGATGATGACCAATTTGGTGATATTGTTTTTAGCCATAGTTTCCTCCTAAAAAAATTATATTTTTTTATGATACTAGTCTATCATAATTGTAGATTTTTTCAAGACACCGTTTTGCAATTATGTACACAAAATGTACCGTTTTGCAAAATGGTCTACTTTTAGATATGAAATATCTAAACTTCCAACAAAAACCCGACCTTGCCAAAACAAGAAGCACCGATTTCGTTGCCAAACAGTTGGCGTGCAAGTGACAAAAAACTGCCGACGAAATGCAAATGCCCGTGGAACAAAACAAAAATCAATCAACGTTGGGCAACGGGCGCTTGGCGCAACGACTTTGCAAGCCATTTGTTGGCAACAGGGGTTGAAAAAACCAACTACCACCCCTCGAAAGCAATGTGGCAACTGAAAAAACCGACGACTTCCGCAAAACACGCATGCGACAAAAAGAAAAGTGCCTTTGCCGACCAAAACGACAGTTCACAAAAAAGTGTCCGTTGACAAAGGTTGTTGAAACTACACGCACAACGTTCAACAAGTAGCAAGGAACCCAATATGCGTGGCAAAACAAGCATGGAAAACGCAAAACCGCAACGCCTTGCAATGCTGTGGAAAACCCACTCAAACGCATTGGAAACAACAAAAAGCAACAATCCGTCACAGCGCAAAACAAGCAACCTTTGTGGCAAAATGTTCAACGCAAATTGCCGAAAAACTGCTGTACAACACGGGCAAAAAGTATTGAAAACAACAAAAAAGGCGACCCCGTGGTCGCCTTTTTGAAAGGTCTACGCTTTGACGATGTCCACCAAGGAGTCGTACTCTTCGATGGTTGTTTCGCCGTTCAACACACGTTCCCGTGTGTTGCCCAAAACGGTGACCATGTCACGTTCCACAATTTCAGCAACTTTTTCGCTTGTGAAATCGTCCGACATGATCATGTTGCGAATTTCGTCGTTGATGATCATGATTTCGAACACACCAATACGGCCAAGATAGCCTGTGTGACTGCAGAAGGGGCAACCCTTCTTTTCGTAGATGACACGCTCTTCCTTCAAACCAAGCAGTTGCATTTCCGCCTTGGTTGTGATGTGCTCTTGCTTGCACTTGGGGCAAAGTTTGCGCACAAGACGTTGGGAAATTGCGCCCAAAAGCGAGTCGGCAACAAGGTACTTGGGGATGCCCATGTTGATGAGACGTGTGATTACGCCACTTGCATCGTTGGTGTGGATGGAGCTGAGCACCAAGTGACCTGTGATTGCGGCACGTGTTGCAATTTGCGCAGTTTCTTCGTCACGAATTTCGCCGACCATGATAACGTTGGGGTCTTGACGCAAGAAGCTACGAAGCGCCGCTGCAAAGGTGAGGTTTGCCTTGGGGTTTACTTGAACTTGGTTGATACCTTCAATTTCGTTTTCCACAGGGTCTTCTACCGTCATGATGTTGGTGTCTTCGTTGTTGAGGTAGCGAAGGAAGGTGTACAACGTGGTGGATTTGCCACTACCTGTTGGACCTGTCAACAAGATGATGCCGTGTGGGCGTGTGATCATGTTGAGCACCAAATCCATTTGTTTTTGGTTGAGACCAAGTTTGGAGAAATCTCTGGAGGAGAAACTGCGGTTGTAGATACGAATTACCACCTTTTCCCCGTGGATTGTGGGGATTGTGGACACACGGAAGTCGTAGGGCACGCCGTTGATATCCATGCTGATTTTGCCATCCTGTGGCACACGCCTTTCGGCAATGTTGAGGTCCGACATGATTTTGTATCTTGCCAAAAGCGCAGGGTACAAGTGTGTGGAAAGTTCTTCAATTTTGGTAAGTTTGCCGTCGATACGGAAACGCAAGTACACGCATCTGGGGAATGGTTCAATGTGAATGTCACTTGCACCACGGCTGATTGCGTCCTTCAAAATGGAGTCGCAAAGTTTGATGACGGGTGCGTCAATTGCAATGTCCGTTTCGCTGACGCCGGAAGAAATGTCCTTTTCCTCGTCGGAGTAGTCGGCAAGCACGTTTACTTGTTGAATTTTGTTGTTGACGTAGTCCAACAAGTGCTTCATTTGCGACGGTGGGCTGATGACAAACTTGATTTTTTTGCCACCGAAGTGCAAAAATTGCTTGAATTCCTCCGTGCGGAATGGATTGGAACAAAGAATGGTCAATTCATCCCCTTCCAAACTGAGTGGAAGACCGCTGTATTCAACCAATTTGTCTCTTGGGTAGGCACGAACAAGTTCCAAATCCAGTTCGGAAAGTTGAACAAAACGGTACTCGTAGTTCAAGAAACCGGCAAGTAGCGTGTACGCCGTTTCTTCGTCCATTTTGCCACTTTTTACCAACTCAACGAACAACGGATTGCCGTTGGAGTTTGACTTGTCTCTCAAAGTAAAGGCTTCCTTTTTGGTAATTATCTTTTTTTCTATCAAATATTTAGCAAATGAGGTGTTAAATATCATGTTTTTCTCCTTAGATACTGCCCATCAACGAAATCATTGGGGTGAGTACTGCCAAAATGATGACACCAATGATTGCGCCCAAGCCAACAATCATCATCGGTTCAATCATTGCTGTGGCTTTGGCAATGGACGATTCCACTTGTGAATCGAAGTAGGCGCTTGTGGAACGAAGCACTTCCTCGATGTTACCGGATTTTTCGCCAACGGAAACCATTTCCGTCAACATGTCGGGGAACAGCGATGTGGATTCCAAACTGCTTGCAAGCGGTTTGCCACGCTTTACTTCTTCAATTGTGTAGGTGAAGCGTTCGCTGAACACTTGGTTGCCAAGCATGCGCTTCAAGTTTTCCAAACAGTCTACCATGTGCATGCCACTTTCCAACAAAATGATGAATGCGGTAGAAAATCTTGCCGTGATGAGGTTGCGTTGCACCTTGCCAATGACGGGCATGTGGAACAACAGCCAATCCTTGACGTACTTGCCCTTTTTGGTGCGGAAGAACATCACGATGCCGAACACCAAAAGTACAACGCCGGGGATAATCAAGAATATGTAGTCTTGGAAGAAGCGGGAAATGCCCATTACTATTTTTGTGATGGCAGGCAACTCTCCGCCAAATTCTTGCAACGTCGTTTCGAATTGTGGCAACACAAACAAGTTCATGAACACCACGATTACCAACGCCAAAACCAAAACGATTGTTGGGTAGGTCATTGCCGACTTTGTTTTTTGCTTGATACGCCTGTCGTTTTCGTAGTAGTCTGCCATGCTTTCCAAAACCTTGTCTAGCGAGCCGGACACTTCGCCAATGCCCACCATGCTGACAAAGAAGTAGGGGAAAACTTTGGGGTGTTTGCCAAACGCTTCGGAAAGAAGCACGCCGGCTTCAATGTCGAAGTATACTTCCTGCAACACCTTTTTGAATGCTGCCGAGAACTTTTGTTGGCGAAGCGAATTGATGCAGTCGCTAATGGCAATACCAGCCTTGACCATAACGGAGAATTGTCGCAAAAAGTTGATAACTTCCGTTGGTTTTACTTTGCTACTTACTGCAAAAAACGTGCTTTGTTTTTTCTCTTTGAGTTCCGTGATGCGCTTTGGGTAGATTCCGTCACGCCTGAACCCTGCTTTTAGCATTACTTCATCTTCCGCTTCACGCACAACAGTCATTTTTGTGCCGTGGGCGTCGATGATTTGACACTTGTAGAGTGGCATTACAACAGCACCTCCTGGTAAAGTTCTATCAATGCGTCGCCATAGATTGCCATCAAGGCAAATCCAAGCAACAGGTATGGTCCAAATGCAATTTCGGGGTTTACGTCTTCCTTGCTGGTTTTGATGCGAACAAGTTCAACGATGCTACCAATAACCGTTGCCACCATCACGGCAAACAACAGCGAAATTCCACCAAGCATTGCGCCTGCAATGCCTGCAAGGTACACGTCGCCTGCGCCCAACGCTTCCTGCTTGGCAATGGCTTTTGCCACCACCTTGATGAGGAAGAACACGCCAAAGCCCGCAACGCAACCAATAACGTGGCTCCAAACGTCAGCGCCTTCTGCCAAAATTTTGTACAGAGCAAGCGCCAATGCCAACACGGCAAAGATGACAAGAGTCACGTCGTAGATGTCGTGCGTTTCGTAGTCGATGTTTGCAATCACAACAAACAAAAAGAACAAAAGGAACAAAATCAACGTTTTCCAGTTTACGCCAAATTGCAAAAACGCCAACAAGTACAGCAATCCGCACAGCAATTCCGACAAGAAAGAGAAAAAACCGATTTTGCTTTTGCAGTTGCGACACTTACCACCCAAAATCAGGTAGGACACGATGGGAATGTTGTCGTACCACTTGATTTCGCTGTGGCAACTTGGGCAGTAGCTGTCCGGCTTGACAATGCTTTGCCCCTTTGGGCAACGGAAAGCCACCACTCCGCCAAAACTTGCCAAGCACGAGCCCAACAAAAAGGAAAAAATAGCCAAGATTGTGTCTATCATTGGTCACCGCCTTGTTGCTCCACACCGTCGTCTTTCGGCTGGTATGTACCTTCAATTTTTTGTTGGGTTTGTTCGGCGCTGTCTTTTGCCATGTTTTGGTAGCGATACACAATAGAAAAGGTTGTGAGCATTGTCAGGCTGATGACAAACATCACCATCATGACAATTGCAAGCACGTAGCCCTTTTGTTTGCCTTGCTTTTGTTTTTTCATGGAAAGAATGCTCCTGTTTTTCAAAAGTAGATGTTGAATTGCCAACATCTACCTAGTGGAAACTTGTTTGCCAAGGCAACTAGCCTAGGCGTTGTTTGCAGGTGTGCCGTAGTTCAACGTGTCCACAACGACACGGCTGTTTCCGTTGTGAATGATGTGTACAACAAGACTGCAACTGCTGTCAAACACGTTGGTGCGTTGACCGTCCTTTTCGTACCAAAACTCAACTTTGTACACAATTTGTTGTTCGTCCGATACCGTGCAAGGTACAAAATCTTGCGTGTAGTACACAAACCATTTGTCGGGATTTGGCACCACGCCCCCTTCGTTTTGCACGCCTTCGGCATTGATTGTTCCTGCAGGGAAGTACACGTTTGCCCACGCCATACCGTCGGCGCCAACACCGTACTCGTCGTACAACTTGTCCACGTCCAAGCACACGCCCTCGAAGTACAAGTACTCCTTTTGGCGCAACTGCACGTTGTTGATGGACAGGTAGCCTGCCACAAGGGAAGCCGACACAATGGCCAAAACAGCCAACGCAACCATTACTTCAACAAGCGTGGAACCTTTTTTCATTGTGCAACCTCCTTTGGAAAAACTGCTAGAAGTTTTCCTCGATTTTTACCATGCCACTTTCGATGAGTTGTTCCAACGTTTGTGTGGCAAGTTGTTTTGTGTAGTCCTCGGTGGGGACTTCGCCTTGGGTTGCCCCAAGTTTTTGCATCAACTCGGCAACAAGGTCACGAGCCTCTGCACTGCGCCTTGTTCCCGTGATTTTGAACAAGCAAGGCGTGTCGGTGTGGGCAGAGTTTGCAGGCTCGTTTTCCACGCCAAATTCTTCCTTGTAGTCATCCACGGGAAGGCTTGTGAGCAAACACAAGGTTTTGCCACGAACAAGCAGTTTTGCAACAACTTGCTTGTTGTAGCGGAAGGTGTCCTGCTTGCGACTGGTGCGACATTTCACGCCCTTGTAGCTGAGCAAAACGTTTTTGATATCGGAGTAGTACTGCTTGGTTTCCTCGGTGGACAAAATGAGTTTTGCAAGGAAACTTTTGTCGTACTTGATTTTGAATTTTTTGGTGCCTTTGCCGTCGATTCTGTCTAGCCCTGCTTCCAAATCGTACTCGAAGTCGCTGTCGATTGCGTAGCGAGAAATGGATTGGCGTTCGAACTCGAATTCGTGCTTGGAAAGTACCAACAGGAAGTTGCGTTCAATTTCGCTTGGGTCTTCGTAGCCAAAGTCGTAGGAAGTGACAACGTGGTCTTCCACAACCAAAATCATGCTACACGTGTTGCGACGCAAGTACATGTAGGCGTAGTTGCCTGTGTAGGGCAAATTTTCCTTGAGGTAGTTGCCAAAAAGTTCCACGCCGGCAAACCTTGCGCCAACAAGTTTTGCCACCGACTTGAACGTGTCCACAATGCGGGTGGGGATGAAGTAGCTACTGAACACAATGCCACCGCCGTGCTTTGTTGCGTTGGTGAGCAAAGTGTAGTCCGGCTTGGTAACAGCCTTGATTTCCTTGCGGTACTGAATTTGCGCTTGCCACATTGGCATTTGTGGGAAGGAAAGGGAGTTTTTGTACATTTCTTGACAGCACACCACCAACGTGATTGGGTAGGGCTTTGGAAACGCCTCTTTCAATGCCGTAGCAAATTCCTTTTCGTTGAAAATTGTTCCATCAACAATGCAACGGTTGTCCAACGCAATTGTGTGCGTTTTTTCCACCTTGCCATCCTTGCCGTAGGCAATGGCTTTGACGTAGGCATTGTTGAAATTGCTAAACTCCAAAATTAGTTGATTTTTTCTCATTACGTAGTCACCTTTGTTACAAAAAATTGGTAGGTTTGGTTTTCGCCGTACACAATTGTACATTGCCAAAATTCGCCTTTTTTGGCAAAAGACACTTGCGAAATTTGCTTGCTGTCGGTAGCAATAACCGTTTGGTCGAACAAAATTTTGCCGTCCTCAACAACAATCAAGTCGGTGATAGGCTCGTCCTGTTGACTGCTTTGACTGAGTTCCGTTGCCACGTCTTGGCTTTGCAAAACAAAATCTCGAACAACTTGAATTTGGTGCATTGTTTCGCTGGAAGTGATGGCGTTGGTATCCAACCTGTGGAGGAAAACCAACGTTGTGCCAACAAGTGCCATCACCACAACCGACACGGCTATTGCAACAAGCAATTCTACCAATGTGAAGCCTTTGCTTTTGCGCATGTTTTGTTCCCCCTTTGTTGGATTTTTTGCGTAATAATGACAACGAGGAAATGATTAGATCATCTCCTCGCCTGCACTAAAGATGTTTCCATCTTCTTTTTTGTTTGTTTAGTTGTGTGCTTGCGCTCTAGATGAAGAACAAGAACAATGCGAGTACCAAGTAGCCCACGCCAATTGCACCGATTGTGCCAAATGCCAAGGAGTGAGAAATCTTTTGTGTGAGAATTTCCTTGAACGTGCGCTTTTGTGGTTCTGCTGCAGCAACTTCGTCGGATGCTTCGGCAACTGCTTCTTCTGCAACAGGTGCTTCGTCTACTACTGGAGCTTCATCTGCAACTGGAGCTTCATCTACTGCAGGTGCTTCGTCAGCAACAACAGGTTCGTCAATAGCAGGTTCATCTACAACTGGTGCTTCGTCCACGATTGGTGCTTCTTCTGCAACAACTGGTTCGTCTGCAACTGGTGCTTCATCTACAACTGGTGCTTCGTCTGCATCGTCACGGAGCAATGGAAGTTCCGTTTCGATGAAGTCTTCTTCACGCTTTACCTTTACAACCTTTGCCAAGCCTTCTTCTACCAAAACAGGAGTTTCTGCATAGGGAAGTTGTGCAACGTAGTCCACAGGTTCAGCGTTGGTTTTTACCATTCCGTACTTTTCTGCAAGGTCAGCAATAAGCTTCAATGCATACTTGAGTTTTCTTGGTGTGCGAACCTTGAACATACCCGGTGTGAGCAAAAGTGTTTTTGTTTTGCCACTGATTCTCATTGCGTACTTTGTGCCTTCGTAAGCAGCGGGGTCAAGTGCAAGATACAAGCACAATGCCTTGCCACGAACAACCATTTTCACGATGAGTTGTCTACCAAAACGATACGATTCGGCTTTCCAACTGTTACGTGCCTTCACACGCTTGTAAGCAAGCAACTCGTTTTTGATAGTAGAATAAATTTGTTTCAAACTGTCGTCCGATTGACGAAGTTTTGCGATGAAACCTTTGTTGTATCTAACAATCAATGTTTCGCCTGTTACTGGATCAACTACTGTTTCGCCGCCCTTAGCTTTTGTGATTTCAGCCATAATCGTTCTCCTTTTGTTCTAGATTACCAAAATTGTTGGTATCGGCTTGATTTTGCAGGTCAAAAAGTTGCAGACATTTTTGCCCAAATACAAAATTGTTGCCGTTTATACGTCTATTATACACTAAAAAATCAAAAAGTCAATAGCCGTGGTAAAAATTTCTCAAATTTTTTTCAATTTTTTTGCACGATTTTTGCGCAAATATTAGTGCTTTGTTATATTTTGCCATTTTGCACCCCAAACGTTGCCCCCTGTGCCTAAAAATGCGCCAATTTGCACACACGTGTTGGCAAAGTTGAAAACTTCCACTTCAACAGCCTGTTTTGAAGCAAAATTTCTGCCCCCTGCCGTCCAATGCATGGCAGTACGCAAGGTTTTCTATAACATTTTTTGCCACCAAATTGCAAGAAATTCTCGTTGGTTTTGCCGACGTTTTGCACACAAAACGCACGTTGTTTTGCGACAATCTTTGCAAAGAATTCCACGCAAGTTTTCCACCAAAACGGCAACAAGTCCACACCACTTTTGCGAGAGGCAAACAAGCAAGGTTTTTGTTGACAAACCTCTTTTTTGTTTATAGTAGGAACTACGAGCAAAACAAAAATAGTAAATTTGTCTATCATTGCTGTTTTGTTGGTTGTTCTGATTGTCGCTAACGCAATTTGTGGCGTTATGGCAGAAACAATCGACAACTTCCTTGTTGGTGGCGCAGTAGCATTGGATAGTGGCAAAATAGTTTGAGTTTCCCAACGTTTCGATGCCCTTCCTGTTTTGTAGAAATGCTGTCAATGCTTTTCCCTTTGTAGACATCGCCATTGATTGGATTGCAAAACTTCTTGCACCTTGCGCCCAAAGCAAACGTTGCAAACAAATTGATTTGTGGCTTACAGAATTTCCCTCAAACGGGCGTTTTGATTGGGCACACCCTTCGGGTTTCCATTTTTGCAAAAGCCCTTGTTGGGGCGTTTTTCGCCTTGATGAACTGTTGCAAGTGCAAAACCATTGTATGCAACAGCAAGGTAAATTGTCAAACTAAGTGCAACACTTTCTTAGATTTTCATTAAATAAATCTATTGGTTTCTTGTAATGCAATACTTTCTTGGGCCTGGCGTTGATCAACGCCAGGTTCTTTTTTAGCGTTGCTGGACTTACCCTTGA
>JAFVYC010000037.1 GCA_017500855.1 Clostridia bacterium
CTAAAAACAAAAAAGGCTCGGAAATCAAATCACTTTCGCAGAAAGTGTATATCATCCGCAATTTATTGCGGTATATCATCCGTCCGAAAACGAGTATATCTCGCTTTCGGGCGAGTATATCATCAACACGTAGTGTTGTATCTCATCAAACCGCAGGAAAAATACACGCTAAAGCGTGATGATATACAGCCCGAAGGGCTGATGATATGCGCCACACTTCGTGCGTCAATGATATACCAAACCTGCGGTTTGGATAAAAAAAGTCGTATCAAAATGATACGACTTTTTTGGTGCTGGTGATAGGAATCGAACCTACGACCTAGTGATTACGAATCACTTGCTCTACCGACTGAGCCACACCAGCATTTGTGTGCGCAAACTTGTTGCACACGTTTTGAAGTATAGCAAACAGTGGTGCAAATGTCAACCAATTGCACTTGTTGCTGATTACCAAATTTTCAATGGCAAAAAAAACGGTTTTGACAACCTCAAAACCGTTTTGCGCTTGTACAAACTACTTTACTTCGTCGCCTGTTGCAGGAGCATCTGCTTTCTTGGAAGCATGCTTTTGGGGTGCAGCCTTTTCTTCAACTTTTTTGGTTGCTTTCTTTGCAGGTGTAGCAGGAGCCTTTGCAGCTTCCTTTGCTTTCTTTGCTTCGTTTCTTGCAGCCTTGATTGCAGCAGCTTCTTCTGCTTTCTTTTGAGCAGCAGCCTTTTGTTCTGCTTGCTTCAATGTCTTTGCGTCAACCTTTACAAGGATGATACCCTTTTCAAGTTGGGAAAGAGTTTTTGCAATTTGACCCTTTTTGCGGTTTGCAGCGTTTTTGGTAATAACGTTCTTGGATGCAGCCTTGTCGATTTTTGCGCTTGTGATTGGAAGAAGGCTCTTTGCAAGTTCTACGTTACCTTCGGAAATAGCAGCGTTGAACTTCTTCACAGCTGTGTGCATTTGGGAACGAATCATTTGATTGTTGAGTTTTTTTGTTGCAGATACGGAAACTCTTTTTTCTGCGGATTTGATGTTAGGCATTAGTATCTCCTTATGTTCATAGTACTACTACTAATTTTGTGCTAAACTATATTAGCACATTTTGCATATTTTCGCAAGAGTTTTTTGCCTGTTATTGCAATTTTTTTTTGCAAAATGTTGTGCAATTTGTGTTGAAACTGCCTTTTTGCCAAATCTTCTGCCAAATTTCGCCAAAATCTTGCTTTTGCAAAATGTTGGCAATCATTTTCCCACTTGCAAAGTCGTACAATAGTACCAAGTTTTTTGTGGAGGTTGGCAAATGATTGCTGTGGTAGACAACAACTTGGGCTTGTACCCAACAATGGAAAAATTGCACTACGTCACGGGGCACAACTGCGTGGGGGTGCTGTGGGAGCAAACGGAAAGGGACTTTTGCACAATGCTTGAGCAAAGCAAACGTGTTGTGGAAAACTTGGATGTTTCTGCCGTGGTGCTTGGCAATCCACAGTTTGCGCACGCTTGCCAAAGCCAAGTGGACGGGCAGTTTGTGTTTGGTTGCGACGCCCCCGTTTTGCATGCGCTAACCTACACGGCAAGCAACGTTTTGCTGTGTGCCGATGGCGCAACTTGCCACTTCTACAAGCGCAAAAACCTTGCAAATTTGCTTTGTTTGGATTGCTCGCCCATGCTTCACAACAACTTCTACAACAGCAAAAACAGGCAAGTTTGCCAAACTGTTTGTAGCCTTGTGGACGGCGTGGATGGGCGCTTCGATTGCATTGTTTTTGCCCACAGCAACCTCAACTTGTACAAAACGTTTTTTCAGCAATGCTACCCCAACGTCAAACTGTTCGACAACTTGGAAGGCGTTGCTCGCAAATTGAAAAAACGCCTCAAAAAGGGCAACAGGGATGGACAAAATTTTGTGCTTGCGCCCAATGGCGAAAAAATAACGGAAATGTTCGTTAAAAAATGGCAATAAATTTTCAAAACCCTATTGAAATAAAAAGAAAAATAGTATATAATAATTGCTGGTGGTTGTTCGGCTGGGCTAGCCGGCAACAAATTTACTACAATAAAACTACTAGGAGTACTAACTTATGGCAGTATCAGCAAAAGACATCAGAAACATTGCTTTGATTGGTCACAGTGGCGAAGGTAAAACAACCCTTGCCGAAGCAATTTTGTACAACACACGTGCAATCGATCGCCAAGGTCGCACCGACGATGGCAACACAACAATGGACTTCGACGCCGAAGAAATTGCACGCAAAATATCCATCAGCCTTGCAGTTGCAAACTGCAGTTACAAAGGCGTGAAAATCAACATCATCGACGTTCCCGGCTACTACGATTTCGAAAGCGAAATGTTGTCGGCTTTGTCCGTTGCAGACAGCGCAGTTATCGTTACAAGCGCATCCGGCACGTTGACAGTTGGCACGGAAAAAGCACTTGAATATTGCTTGGCACACAAAATCCCAGTAATCATCTTTATCAACGCTGTGGACAAGGAAAACGCTTCCTTCCCCAAAACATTGGCTGCAATCAGCGAAAAATTCCCCAAGGTTGTTCCCGTGGTTGTTCCACAAATGGACGGTGGCAAAATGACAGGTTCTGTCAACGTTATCAACATGTCCTTTGCAAACTTCAAGGAAAAAACCATCACAAACGACATTCCTGCAAGCCTTCAAAGCGAAGTTGCCGAATGCCGTGAAAAACTTGTGGAAGTTGCTGCCGAAACAGACGACGAATTGATGATGAAATTCTTCGATGGCGAAGAACTCACACAAGAAGAAATTGCACAAGGCATTGCAAACGGCATTGCACAAGGTAGCGCAATCCCCGTTGTTGCAGGCACAGCATTGCAAAACCGTGGCGTGTTCAACTTGATGGACATGATTGTTGACTCTATGCCAAGCGCAGACCGTTTGACAAAGGTTACCGACGGCGTTGGCAACGCAAAATATTTGCCTGCCGATGGCGACGGAAAAGTTGTTTTGCGTGTTTTCAAAACAATTGCCGACCCATTTGTTGGACGTTTGTCCTTGTTCCGTGTTATTTCCGGTACGCTTCGTAGCGGTATGACTTTGATGAACATGACAACCGACAGCCAAGAAAAGATTTCCCAAGTATACTTCATGAAGGGCAAAAAGCAAGAAGGCGCAGAATGCGCTTGCGCAGGCGACATTGCTGCTCTTGCAAAATTGACTTCCACAAGCACAGGCGACGTTCTTTGCGAAGGCAAGGAAGTTCACATGGATCCAATTGCATTGCCCACACCTGTGTACAGCCGTGCAGTATATGCAGCAAAGAAAGGCGACGAAGACAAAATCTTTGGTGGCTTGAACAAGTTGAAGGACGAAGACGTTTCCTTCACAGTAACCAAAGACCCCGAAACGGGCGAAATGATTTTGTCCGGTCTTGGCGAAACTCAATTGGACGTTATTTGCAAAAAACTCAAGAGCAAGTACAACTGCGAAGCAGTGCTAACCGACCCACGCATCCCCTATCGTGAAACAATTCGCAAGTGTGTGGAAGCAGAAGGCAAGCACAAGAAACAATCCGGTGGCGCAGGCCAATACGGTCACTGCAAAGTTCGCTTTGAACCGGGCGCAGCTGACGGAATGTTCGAATTTGTAGATGCCGTTGTTGGTGGCACAGTTCCACGTCAATTCATTCCTTCTGTAGAAAAGGGACTTCGCAATGCAGTTGCAAAGGGCGTTTTGGCAGGCTACCCAATGGTAGACTTGAAGTGCACTTTGTTCGATGGCTCCAGCCACCCTGTAGACAGCAAAGATATTGCATACCAAATGGCAGCAAGCCTTGCCTACAAGTCTGGTTGCGAACAAGCAAACCCAACTTTGCTTGAACCAATCTACGAACTTCAAATCACCGTTCCCGACAACTACCTTGGCGACGTAATGGGCGACATGAACAAGCGCCGTGGCCGTATCATGGGTACCGACCTTGTTGGTGGCAAGCAAATTGTAACAGCCGAAGCACCTCTTGCCGAAGTTTTGAAGTACGCAACCGACCTTCGTTCCATGACTCAAGGCCGTGGTAGCTACTCTTTGAAGTTTGTTCGCTACGAAATGGTTCCACCTGCAGCAGCGCCAAAAATCATCGAAGAAGCAAAGAAACTTCACGCAGAAGAATAGTTTGGTATTTTTCAAGAGCATCACTTTTTGTGATGCTCTTTTTTTGTGTTGCAGTTTTTTTGCACACGTATTGGTGTTTTTGAAATGATGGCAGTTTGGTTTTTGTAGCAAGATGGTGGCGTGTTGCAAAAGTCTACCTAATTTATATGCGTGGTGGCAGTTTAGGACAAATTGTGGTAGAAACGACGCAAGCGAGTTTGCCAAAGCGTGCGCTGGTTGGGCTGGCAACGCAAGTGGGTTTGTGGAAAGGCAACGCTTTTTTTCACACGTGTTGGGTGTTTTGTGCGAAAATGGTGTTTGAGTTGAATTGAAAGTTTGCATAAACCCACACACGTGTTGGCGTTTTGCGTTGCCGTGGCAACGGTTTGTTTGTTGGCGTGCAAAAGCAAGCACCCCTGCTTTTTCCAAGCAGGGGTGCTGTTTTCTACATTATTTCTTGCAAAATTTGCGTTGTCGTTTTGTTGGATGGCGTGTAGACAAGTTGGTCAATGGCAAAGGGCAACTGTTCGTTGCCGTGCAATTCCACAAGTTGCAAGTTGGTTTGCAACAGTTCTTGCCCTTGCAAAATGGCACCACGTAGTGCGGAATTTGCAATTTTGTGTGCGTTTTCCACAATGTTTTGAAGCGTGCCAAAGGTACTTAGTAATTGGCTTGCACGCTTTGGGCCAATGCCACGAATGCCACGGATGTTGTCGGCACTGTCGCCAACAAGGCACTTGAAGTGCGCGTACTGTTGTGGATGCACGCCAAATCGCTGTTGAACTTCTTTGATGCCAAAAATTTGGCTTTGCTTGCCACGGTAGCGCAAAACGCAAACGTTGTCCGTTACCAATTGAAAAAAGTCGCTGTCGAAAGAGCAAACAACAATTTGCATTTGCTTGCCAAATTGCTTTGCGTAGGTTGCAACTACGTCGTCCGTTTCGCACGTTGTTGTTTCGAAGGTGGCAATGCCCATTGCGCCAAGCGCTTTGTACACGTCGTCCAGTTGTGAAAACGGATTTTCGCTGTCCTCCACCGTGCTGTAGTCCACCCTGTTTGCTTTGTAGTTTTGGTCTACTTGACAACGTGGATTGCAATGCTCTCCATCGAAAATTGCCACCACGTGTGTGGGTTGCACAAGGGCAATTATTTTGCGCAATGCTCCAACAAACCCAACAACGCCCCAAATGCCCTTGCCGTTGGCGTGTGTGAATTTGTTTGGCATGCCAAAAAACATTTGGAACAGCAAGTTTGTGCCGTCCACCACAAGCAGTTTGTTCATGCTAGCTTTGGCTTGTAACAACGCATTTGATTTTGGGCATGGTTGCAAAGTCGTAGGTTTCCAAACCTTCCACACCGTTCAACACGGCGTGCGCTCCGCCAAGCACCATCAGGCTTTCGGTGGTGTTGGTCATGCGAACAACAACAACTTTGATGCCCTTTGCGTAGCAGTAGCCACACTCCCAAATGCAACCGCTGTTGTTGATTTTGCCGTAGCTAAGTAGCACAACGATGTCGCAATTGTTGAGTTGCTCAACGTCGGCATCGAAGACTTTTTGCGCCCATTCTTCAAGCGAAAGGCTCCAAGCATTTTCAACAAAAAATTGGTGTGGCGTGTACACGTCAAAACCTTTTTGTTGCAAAATTTTGGCAACTTGTTCAATTTCTTCTTTGCGTTGCGCAGTAGTTTGGGGATTGTCGTAGGCAAAACTGCCGGCAAGGTAAATTTTCATGGTTGTTCTCCTTTTTTGCATTATAGCATATTTTGCCAACTAAGCAAACAATTTGACAAAACTTTTTGCATTTTGCTGTTGTGTTTGGGCTTTTAGTGTGGTATAATAGGAAAAAAAACTTTGCAAAGGTAGCGCAAAATGTCACGCAAGTATCCCATCGACAAACAATTTGGCTTTTTCGCCAAGTTCAAACCACCGTTTTTTGGCGCAATGCTTCCTTTGGGAAGATTGGCAACGGGTGGCATGTGGAAAGAGTTGAAACGGCACAAAACCGTCAACTTTTGCAAGCACAACGTTGGTGGGGTGGAAGTTGTTGCAATTTCCCCCGTTGGGCAAGTGGACAAACTGCCTTGCCTTGTGTATCTTCACGGTGGTGCGTTTGTGTTCGACGGTTCCTTCATGCACTACAGGCTTGCCGTGCAGTACGCCGTTCAATGCAACTGCGTGGTGGCTTTTGTGCGCTACGGGCTTGCGCCAAAGCACAATCATCCCACGCAAATTGAGCAATGTTTCAACGTGTTGCAATGGATTGCAAATGGGGGTTTGCCCAACGCAGCCTCTGACCACGTTGCCGTTGCCGGCGACAGCGCAGGTGGATTTTTGTGCGCAAACGTGGTGCAATTGGCTTGCCAAAACAGCATCAAATTGGATTTTCAAATGCTAGTCTACCCCGTGGTGGATTGCGACATGTCAACGCCATCCATGAAGAGTTTTTGCGACACGCCCATGTGGAACAGCAAACTGAACGCCAAAATGTGGAAGTGGTACCTTGGCAAAGATGGCAAGGCGCAAAGTTTGTTGAGTGCGCCCGTTCACCCAAACACGCCACCAACTTTTGTGGAAGTGTGCCAGTTCGATTGCTTGCACGACGAAGGTTTGTACTATGCGCAAATGCTTCAAAACGCAGGGGCGTGTGTTGAAATTTCGCAAAATCAAGGGCTGTTCCACGGCTTTGAAATTGTCGACTGCCCAACAACAAGGCAAATTGTGCAAAGGCGTGTTGCCTACGTCAACAAAATGTGGCAAAGGGAGCAAAAATGAGCAAAACAAAGTACCCAATTGTGCTTGTGCACGGAATAATGGTAAAAAACCTAAAAATTTGGCGTGCATTCAGGGTTATTTCCAATGCAATGGTGGAGGAAGGCTACACGGTGTACGTCACCGATCAAGACGGAGTTGGCGCAATCCACACCAACGCCCAACAAATCAAGGAGGAAATCCTTGCCATTTTGCAAAAGGAAAAGTGCGAAAAGGTAAACCTTATTGCCCATTCCAAGGGCGGTCTAGACAGCAGGTACATGATTTCCAAACTGGGCATGGAAGACAAAATTGCATCCCTCACAACCTTGTCAACACCGCATCACGGTTCCAAAATGAGCACCACGTTGATGAAAATTCCCAAGTTTTTTGCAAAGATAATTGCATTCTTTTGCAACACAGCCTACAAAATTGCCGGCGACAAACATCCCGATTTGTACACATGTGGAGTTCAACTTTCCGACACAACAATGGTTGAATTCAACAAGGACGTGCCCAACAGCGACAAAGTGTACTACCAAAGTTACTCTTCCAAGATAGACACACGCAAGGCTTTCGTGCAGTTCATTCCGTTTCAATTTTGCAAAATTTGTGAAAAAGGGACGTGGACGGAGTTGTTGCTGTGGAATCGGCAATTTGGGGCGACTACAAAGGTAGCGTTCACACCAACCCAAACCACACCAAAATGGCTGGGGCGTATGGTTCAAAAAAGCATTTGAAGGACGTTTGCGCTTTCTACTGCAAGGTGGCAAAGGACTTGGAAGAAATGGGCTTCTAGCACATTGAACAGAAAACACAGGTGCAAGCAAAATTCAAGTACGACCACTTGTTTGTACATATCGTCTAAACACAAAGAGTTTGGAGCAAATCCAAACTCTTTTTTTGCACGAAAATGCAACAAGGCAAGTGGCAAACCAAAGCAACAATTTGTTTGTTGTTTCAACAAAAGTTTGCACAAAGCGTGTTTTGCATGTGGTACAATGTTTGCATGACAGTCTACATCGAGTACGTTGTGTTGGATAACTTGTCCGTCGACTTGTTGCTACTGTGGGCAAGCGCCGTAACGTTGCGTTTCAAGTGCAAGTGGCATCGGTTGCTTCTTGGCGGGATTGTTGGCACAATTTGCGCTGTTGCAAGCGTGTTTTTGACAGACGTGTTGGCACTTTTGCTAAAAACAGTCACACTTGTGGCAATGTGTTTTGCCGTTGTTGGGTGGGGCAAGCAATTGTTTTGGATGTGCTTGACAACGCTTGTGTACACTTTTTTGTTGGGTGGAGCAATTGTTGGCATTTTCAACTTGGCAAACGTCGACTACAGCACTGCAAACGGCGTTGTGTACCTTTCCAACGTGCCAATTTTCGTGTACGTGTTGGCAGTTTTGCTTGTGGCGTTTTTGTGCTACAGCCTTGTTGTGTACGTCAACAACGCCAAGAAAATTGCGCCGTTTTTGGTGGACGTGGTGCTACATCTCAACAGGGACGTTGCCCTTGTTGGCTTTTGCGACAGTGGCAACAGCCTTGTTTTCCAAGGCTTGCCCGTGTGCTTCGTCACAAAAAAACACAGGGACGTGGTGGAGTTTTTCAGCAAACAGGTGCTTTTGGGCAATGCCGTTCAAGTGCCCGTGCAAACAATTGCTTCGCAAACCACCGTCGTTGCCGTGCCGTGCGCCATTTCCGCCTGTGGAAAACGTTGCAACGTGCTTCTTGCTTTGCCAAGTCAAAAATGCCAAACGACTTACCACGTGTTGCTGTCTAACGACTTTTTGGAGGGTCACAATGAAACTACTGCAACTACTTGCCAAACTACTTTCTAGCTTGGGTTTGTCGCCCAACATGGTGTGCTACTTGTGTGGCACGGAAGCGCTACCCAAGCCACTAGACAGCCAAACGGAAGCGTTGCTTCTTGCAAAATCCGTCAACGGCGACACCCTTGCCAAGGAAAAACTTGTTGAACACAACTTGCGCCTTGTTGTTTTCTTGGCAAAAAAGTTCGACAACACCGGGGTGGACATGGAAGACCTTGTTTCCGTTGGCACAATTGGGCTCATCAAGGCAATCAACAGTTTCAAGGCGGAAAAGCAAATCAAACTTGCCACCTACGCCAGCCGATGCATCGAAAACGAAATTTTGATGTACCTTCGCAAACTTTCCAAGCGCAAGCAGGAAGTCAGTTTGGACGAGCCATTGAACGTCGATGGCGAAGGCAACGAATTGCTTCTTGGCGACATTTTGGGCACGGACAGCGACGCCATCTACACCGTTGTGGAAAACCAAGTGGAGCGACAACTGTTGGAGGAAGGGCTTGCCAAACTTTCCCAAAGGGAACAACGCATCATTCAAATGCGCTTTGGGTTGGATGGTGGCGAGGAAAAAACGCAAAAGGAAGTTGCCGACATCCTTGGCATTTCCCAATCCTACATTTCCCGATTGGAAAAGAAAATCATTTCCCGATTGAAGCGGGAAATTGGCAAACTGGTGTAGGCGTGGTGCGTTTTTGTTGGCATTTGGCTTGCTGTTTGTTTGCATCAACAGTTGAACTGTGGCAACAACAATCTAGTTTTCAAGTGCCAAAAGCCTACCACGTGTGTGCGTTTTGGTTCTTTGCAATTTGCACGCAAAATGCATTATTTCACAAAACCCCACCCGTGGCGTAAAAAACAGTACAGTTCAACAAAGCAACTTGCATTGCCAAGCATTTTCAGCAAACGATTTTGTTCCACAACTTGAAAACCCTCACCCCGTGGTGGCAATTTCGCAAATATTAACAAAAAAAAGAGCCATCCAACGATGGCTCTTGAATATTCCAAAAACTGTGCGTTGCAGTTGACAATCCGTGCCGAAACGGTATCCACACAGGTGACTACTTCAAAGCTACCTCGTGGCACACAATCAAACTGCGTAGTGCTGCTACATTCCTGTCCTGACACGGTTAACAGCATCTTGTTGCACAAGACCTTGATATCAACGTTCCTTATGTGTTCCTGCTTTCCACACGAAAAGCCGCCGGCAACTTTCAGCCCCACTGTAGTGGTTTGTGGGTAACAGGGCACCACTAGCTCCCCGCCTAGCACAGCCAACACATTATACAGCAAATTTTGCAAAATTGCAACTGTTTGATTGCATTGTTTGCAAATTCAACATTTTTACTGCGAAAAATTGCTAGTTTTTTGTAGAAAACTGTTTTGCGCATTGTCTGTTTCCATTGAATTATGTAACTTTTTGCAAACTGTTCCTTCTTGCTAACGTCCAAGTGTTTACGACAAGCACTATAAGCAAAAAACAAAGCGTTTTTCCACGGCAGTTCTCCTGTAACGTCGTTTTTCCGACACTTTCATTGCGTGGAAACGCCAAGTACTTGCGCCAAACCACAACGCAACAATTCAACGTGTGCAACAATCCGTTTGCCAAGTTGCAAACGTCAACCAGCAACGCCTTCCCAAGCGCACAAATTTGCTTGTGCAATTGCTTGTTGACCAACTTGCTTTGCCCACTTGACTGTTTGTGCGGAAAATGGTACAATGGTACAAAACATATTGGAGAAACAGCCGTGCAACAACAAAAAATTGACAGAATCAATCAACTGGCTCGCAAAGCCAAGGCAGAAGGCCTAACAGCCGAAGAAAAACAAGAACAAGCAACTTTGAGGCAGGAATACCTTGCCGAATGGCGCAAGGGCGTTATGCAAACTTTGGACAGCACCTACATTGTGGACGAAAAAGGCAACAAGCGCAAACTGCAAAAAAAGGACAACTAGTTTTGCAAATTTTGCCAACAGGGGGTAGGTCTTGCACAAATCTTAACAGGCTTGCCCTTCAACAAACCAAGAACACAACATAACTTTGCAATTCTTTGCATTTTCAGCCAACGTGCAGTGTAATTGCGCTGTGGCGTATGCTTGGTTTGTCAGCAACGCCCTACCAAAAGAAACCTGTGAACAACATCTAAAGTCATGCATTGCATGGCTTTTTTTGTTTAGCACAAAAAAACAAAAATTTTATCAAAAGATGTCAAAATACTGTTGACAAAATGGGGGGGGGGTGTATAATGATTTCAAAAAACAAGGAGGAAAATGTTATGAAAAACATAAGAAGAATTTTGGCTGTTCTGCTACTTGCAACGTTGTTGTTTACTCTTGTTGGTTGTGGCAAGTATAGCGAAGAAGCAGGCGTGTACGAATGCTACCAAATCAAGTTGAATGGACAAAACTACATGTCCGCCTATGAATACTATCGCATCACGCTGAACGCCGACGGTACTTGTGTTGTTGAATCCAAGGCTGTTGGGCAAGCAAGCGCCTACAAGGCAGAGGCAACGTTTTCCATTGAAGATGGCAAAATTTCCGTCTATACGAAAAGCGAAGGAACAACTATCACAGAGGTTTACGACTACGTGGATGGCGAAATAATCATGAACACAACCATCGCCGGAGTGACCATGTACGCCAAGTTTGCCAGAGCCACATCGGAAAAATAATTTTTGCAAAACCAAAAGTCATGCATTGCATGGCTTTTTTTGTACAAAACAGTTGCCTTTTTTGCTTATATTTGCTAAAATAGGTTCAAGTTGATAATCAAATACGTCACAGCAAGGACAAGACTGCGAAATTGCCGATGTAACAGAGAGCGTGTTGCATGCTGAAAAACACGACTTCTGCATTCGTAAGCCATCACCATGCAAGTAGACAAGCTGAAATTCAGTAGGTTTGTACGGCAAGCGCTCCGTTATCTTGGCGCAGGGTATAACTCACCGCAATTGGTGACCGTACTTGTTTGAATGGTTTTCGCATGGAAAGGGCAATTTTCGGGCGTTGTTTCAAACAACGTCCGTTTTTTATTGCAGTGCGCAAGGTTTCAACACAACAAAAAAATCACTCCAAAGGAGATAGCAAAATGTCCAAGTACACAAAAGTAGACAGCAGTCTCAATTTCGTCGACAGGGAATTGCAAGTGCTCAAATTTTGGAAAGAAAACAAAATTTTTGAGCAATCAACCGTGAAGGGCGAAGGCTCGTTCACCTTCTACGACGGTCCACCAACAGCCAACGGCAAACCGCACATTGGCCACGTTCTCACACGTTCCATCAAGGACCTCATTCCCCGTTTCCAAGTGATGAAGGGCAAAAACGTTCTTCGCAAGGCCGGTTGGGACACACACGGCTTGCCCGTAGAGTTGGAAGTGGAAAAACTTCTTGGCATCGATGGCAAAAAGCAAATTGAAGAGTACGGCATTGAACCCTTTGTTGAACAATGCAAAAAATCCGTTTGGAAGTACCTTGGCGAATGGGAACAACTTTCCGACCGTGTTGCCTACTGGGCAGACATGGAGCACCCCTACGTCACCTACGACAACAACTACATTGAGTCGGAGTGGTGGGCTTTGAAAACCATCTACGACAAGGGCTTGTTGTACAAGGGCTTCAAAATTGTTCCCTACTGCCCACGTTGCGGAACGGCTTTGTCTAGCCACGAAGTTGCGCAAGGCTACAAGGACGTCAAGGAAAAGTCGGCAGTTGCCAAGTTCCAACTTGTAGACAGCCCCAACACCTACTTCCTTGCTTGGACAACAACACCTTGGACCTTGCCAAGCAACGTTGCGCTTTGCATGAATGCCGAGTTCGACTACGTCACAATCCAAAAGGACGGCGAAAACTACATTTTGGCAAAAGACCTTGTTTCCAAACACTTCGAGGAAGGCACCTACCAAGTGGTGGATTGCCACAAGGGCAGTTTCTACGAACGTGTTGCCTACAAACCGTTGTTTGATTTTGCCAACGCAACAAATTGCTACTACGTGACAAACGACAGCTACGTGACGCTGACAGACGGCACGGGTATCGTTCACATTGCGCCTGCATTTGGCGAAGACGACGCAAACGTTGGTCGCAGGTACGATTTGCCATTTGTTCAACTTGTTGGCGAAGACGGCAAGTTTGTGGAAGGTTGTGGCGAGCTTACAGGCGTGTTCTGCAAAAAGGCCGACAAACTCATTCTTGCCGACCTCAAAAACCGTGGTTTGCTGTTTGCCGAACTGATGTACGAACACAGCTACCCACATTGCTGGCGTTGCGACACTCCACTAATCTACTACGCACGCAAATCTTGGTTCATCAAGATGACGGCAGTCAAAGACCAACTTTTGGCTTCCAACGCAACAGTCAACTGGATACCACCAACAATTGGCACCGGCCGTATGGGCAATTTCTTGGAAAACGTCATCGATTGGGGCATTTCCCGTGACAGATATTGGGGCACGCCACTTCCAATTTGGGTGTGCAACAAGTGCGGAAAAATCCACGTGATTGGTTCAAGAAAGGAACTTGCCGACAAGTGCGGTTGTAGCGAAAACATCGAACTGCACCGTCCGTTCATCGACGAATGCAAGTGGGATTGCGACTGCGGTGGCACCTACGAACGTGTTCCGGAAGTTATCGACTGCTGGTTCGACAGCGGTTCCATGCCCTACGCACAATTCCACTACCCCTTCGAAAACAAGGAACTGTTCGAGCGCAACTTCCCTGCGGATTTCATTTCCGAGGCAGTTGACCAAACTCGTGGCTGGTTCTACACACTTTTGGCTGTTTCCACTTTGCTGTTTGGCAAAGCGCCCTTCAAAAACTGCATTGTTTTGGGACTTGTTGGCGACGAACACGGTGTCAAAATGTCCAAGCACAAGGGCAACGTTGTTGACCCGTGGGACAGTTTCAACAAGCAAGGCGCCGACGCCGTTCGTTGGTACTTCTACACGTCCTCTGCACCTTGGCTTCCAAGCAGATACTACCACGAGGCCGTTTCGGAAACACAACGCCGTTTCCTTGGCACTTTGTGGAACACCTACGCATTCTACGTTTTGTACGCAGATATTGACAACTTCGACCCATCTTGCTACAAACTTGAAGATTGCAAGTTGACTTTGATGGACAAATGGATTTTGTCGGAACTCAACCAACTTGTGCAAACAGTTGACAACGGACTTTCCAACTACGAAATTACCGAATCGGCACGTGCGGTAGAAAAGTTTACCGACATGCTTTCCAACTGGTACGTTCGCCGTTGCCGTGAAAGATACTGGGGTAGCCAATGGACAAGCGACAAGCAATCTGCCTACATGACTTTGTACACCGTTTTGGATACTTTGTGCAAAGTTTCCGCACCTTTCGTGCCTTTCATTTCCGAAAGCATCTACCAAAACATCACGGCAAACTTCTTTGCCGATCAACCAACATCCGTGCATTTGTGCGACTTCCCAACGGTAAAGCAAGAGTACATCGACCAACAACTCAACCAAGCAATGGAAAAGGTTTTGGACATCGTTGTGCTTGGACGTAGCGCACGCAATGCCGCAACTGTGAAAAATCGCCAACCTTTGCAAACAATTTTTGTTGCAACGCAAGGGGAAATCACACAAGAAATGGCAGATATCATCAAGAACGAACTCAACGTGAAGCAACTTGTTTGCGTGCGTTCTGCCGACGAATTTGCCGACTACGAAATCAAACCGCAAATGAGGACGCTTGGTCCAAAGTACGGCAAATTGCTTGGCAAAATCCGCAATGCGCTTCAACAACTTGGCGAACAAGCAAGGGAAGTTGTTGCAACAGTCAACGCCGGCAACAAGTACGTGATGGACTTGGACGGCGACGTTGTTGAATTGGAACTTGCCGATTTGCTCATTTCTTCCAAGAACAAGCAAGGCTACTCCGTTGTTTCCGACCACGGCGACACAGTTGCTTTGGATATCAACCTCACCGAGCAGTTGATTGAAGAAGGTCTTGTGCGTGAAGTTGTTTCCAAAATCCAAACAATGCGCAAGGAGTTCGATTTCGTTGTGACCGACCACATCCACGTTGGCTACCAATGCGACGAAAACTTGGCACACGTGTTGCAACAAAACGCACAAAGCATTGCAAGCGACACACTTGCCGAAAGCGTTCTTCCTGCCGAAAGCGGAACTTTCCAAAAGCAATGGGAAGTTGGCGGACACAAGTTCACTTTGTACCTCACAAAGGCGTAGATAATTCAAAAACCCCACCACGTGGTGGCAAAAACCACAATTTTGTACAACATGAAAATCAACAAAGAATGGAAAGACTATCAAATAATTGCCACAGGTGATGGCGAAAAGTTGGAGCGTTGGAAGGACGTTGTGTTGCTTCGTCCCGACCCACAGGTCATTTGGCACGCAAAAAAACCGTTGCACACCGTCAAAAAGCCTGATGCTCACTACTTGCGTTCATCCACTGGTGGTGGCCATTGGCAGTACAACAGGCGCATCCCCGAGGAATGGCAGGTTAGTTGGCGCAACTTGACTTTTGCCATCAAACCAATGGGATTCAAGCACACGGGGCTTTTCCCCGAGCAAGCAGTCAATTGGGACATCATGACGCAACTCATCAAGGGCGCAAACCGTCCCATCAGCGTGCTAAACTTGTTTGCCTACACGGGTGGCGCAACAGTTGCTTGCCTTTCGGCAGGCGCAAGCGTGTGTCACGTGGATGCAGCCAAAAACATGGTGGAGCGTGCCAAGGAAAACGTTGCTTTGTCGGGGCTTTCCGACAGGCCCGTGCGCTACATTGTGGACGACTGCCGAAAGTTTGTCAAGAGGGAAATCAACCGTGGAAGAAAGTACGACGCCATCATCATGGACCCACCAAGCTACGGCAGGGGCGCAAATGGCGAAGTGTGGAAAATTGAGGACGACATTTGCGATTTCGTCAATTTGTGCGCAGGCGTGCTGAGCGACAATCCGTTGTTCGTGCTCATCAATTCCTACACAACGGGGCTTCAACCTGCGGTGCTTTCCAACATTCTTTCCACTTCAATTCCCTTCCAAGGCAACGTCACAGCCTACGAAGTTTGTTTGCCCACCGACGAAGGCATTGTGTTGCCTTGTGGAGCAAGTGGGCTGTTCACAGCAAAAGGAGCAAAGTATGAGTAGACAATTTACTATGGACGACGTGAAAATTCTTCACGAGGACAACAGCGTGTTGGTTGTTGTCAAACCGCAAAACATCCCCAGCCAAGGCGACAGCAGTGGCGACATGGACTTGCTTTCACTACTCAAGCAGTACATCAAGGAAAAGTACAACAAGCCCGGCAACGTGTACCTTGGCTTGGTGCACAGGCTGGACCGCCCAACGGGTGGTGTGATGGTTTTTGCCAAAAACAGCAAAAGCGCCGAAAGGTTGAGCAAGCAAATGCAAAACGGCGAAATGGGCAAAACCTACCTTGCAACACTTGTTGGTTGCCCAAAGGAAAACCGTGGCACGCTTGTTAACTATCTCAAAAAGAATCCACTCACCAACAACGTGTACGTTGCAACGGTGGGCGACCACGGCGTCAAACGTGCCGAATTGTCCTACCAAGTTTTGGAAAGCTACGTGGACGTTGTCAGCTTGGCAAAGGTGCAACTTGCAACAGGCCGTAGCCACCAAATCCGTGTGCAATTCCAAGCAATTGGTAACCCCGTGTTTGGCGACGTGCGCTACGGTGGCGACACCCTTGCCCGTGGTCACAACCTTGCATTGTGGGCGTACCGTTTGGAATTCAACCACCCTGTTTCCAAGGAACGCATGGTGTTTGTTGCCTACCCACCGCAAATTGAGCCCTGGACAAGGTTCGACGTGGCAAAGCACGTGGAAGTGTTTTCCGACAGCGACGACAGCGCCGACGATGGTGTTCCACTTGTCACAAAGGTGCAGACATCCAACAATCTCAGCTAGCAAAACGGGCGCAGTTTTGGCTGTGCCCATTTTTCTGCTTTTGCCAAAAGTTTGTTTTGCAAGCCTTTCAAGTGGTGTTTTGGCTGTTCAAAACACACGTTTGGGGGCAAAACAACAAAAAATGCAAAAATCTTGCAAGGAAAAGTAGATATTTGCCAACAAATTGTTGACAATAAATTGTTTTGAATGTAAAATAATACAAGAAAAACAAGTGGTGTATTATGCCCTTTCGCATAATACCTGTTTTTATTGCGTATTTCGGGCACAAAGCCCTTACGGAGGATTTTATTGTGAAAAAGATTATCAGTTTTATCATTGCATTGACACTGCTTCTCAGCATGACGGTTTCCGTTGTTGCTTTTGCAGAAGGAACTTGCTCAGTTACCATCAACCAAGCCAAGTTGGATGAGTACATGAACCAAGCAAATCCCGACTTGAAACTTTCCTTGAACGAAAAGTTTGCTCTTTCCTTGGATTGGCTCAAGGACGAGGCAACCAAGGAAGAAGTTTTTGTTGGTTGGACACTCAGAGACACAATCTACTTGCAATACTGCGAACCCAACGATGACCCCAAAGATGAATGGTCAGAAGTAAAATTTGATGAAACAATTGACGCCGACTCTGTTGGCTATTGGCAATTCCGTTTCAGCGTTAAGGACAAGGACGGTAACAGAGCGTACTCCAACGTGTACACTTTCTACCTCAGCGACACAACTGCTCCAACTGTAAAACTCACAACCACACAAGAAAAGTACCAAGCAAACGGTATCACAGTTGGCTTCAAGTACAACGTTGTAAACCCAACAGTAACTGACGACAGTTCCACAACAAAAACCTACGTTGTTCAAAAGAAAGTTGCCGAAGAATGGGTAACAATCTACGATTCTGCAACAAAAACTGTTACCGAAGGCTACGAATTGTACGTTACAACAGGTGGCGCAATCACTCCGTTGGAAAACGAAGTGACAGGCACAACAGCGTTCATCTACCGTGTTGTTTACTACGTGGAAGATGCTTTTGGCAACGAAACTTTGGCTGTAGATAGCAACGGCGACGGCGAAAACGACTGCGCAATTGTTCTCAACTTGCCAACAATCGAACCTGTGGATGCCGATGGCGAACCCATTGCAAACAAAAACCAAGTTTGGATCATTGTGTTTGCAAGCATTGCAGTTGCCAGCTTGATTGCTATTGCTGTTATCATGATTGTTGACAGAAAAAAGGCAGTTGCAAAAACTGACGCTGAATAGTAGCAAATTCTAACAAACAAAATGCCCGATTGCTTCGGGCATTTTTTTGTTGCAAAAAATTGCAAGTTGCAATTTGTGGTGTTGACAAAACCACCTTTTGCAGGTATAATGTGTAGGCAAGGTTGCCTTTTGGGCAAAAACTTTTCAAGGAGCGCAAAATGAAACTTCACACGGTTGCAACTTTTTCCGACCATCAAATTGAAACCTACCATCATCAATATCTAAAAATGGTGGACTACACCGAGCAACAATGCCAAGAATTGATGCAACAAGCCAAGCACTACTACGTCAAGTTGTATGGCGAGAGCGAAAGCACCGACTTTAACGACCGCTACTCCGACTCTTGGACACGTTTCTACCCCATCACGTTGCAAAACGTTTTGGTGGAAGATGGCAAATTTGCAGGCGTGGTGGTGTACGGAACGGAAAAGTACGATGATTGCCACATTGTGTGCACCCTGCAAGAACCCAAGGCGCATTGGTACGACGGTAGCGACTATTCAAGCATCAGCAGGGACTACTTCTTGATGAAGTACGATTTGCCAATTTGTGCGTTGGACTTTGCGCAAACCTATCACGTTGCGCTGGAAAGCAAAGAGTACAAAAGGCGCAACGGCACCAAGGCTGACAAATTGGAAAACACCTATAACTACGTTTATCCTTTGATGGCTTGGGACGTTATCGTGCAGGATGGAGTTGCCGTTGGCGCAAAGCACAACGACCACACCTACTTGATTGGCGACGCATCCACCCTTTCCTACCAAATTGTGGAAAACGACAAGTACGTTTCCTCTCGCTACCTTGTCAAAACCTTCACGCTTGCCAAAACAAACTAGGCAAATTTGCGCACACGTGGTTGCCAAAACCACCTTTTCAAACAGCAACCACAGCCAAACAACAACGCCAAGCACTGAAAACAAGGAGGCAAAATGTTCTATTGCGAAAACTGCAATTTGCAAAATCAAACAAACCGTTGCGCAAAATGTGGACGGAAAAATTTGCGACAAGTGCAAGCCGAAGATTTTTGCTTTTTCCGTAGGCTTCCCGCCAACAAGGCGGAAAATCTCAAAGCCACGTTGGAAGCCAAGGGCATCGGTTGCGCACTCCTTCCCTACGGCACGGGTTTGCGTTCCCGTGTGGGCATGAAGCTGGAGGATTGCCTTGTGTTTGTGCAATACCACGGCTTGGCGTACGTGGAGGATTTGTTCTTGCAGGAAGAAAATGCCAAAATGCAAGCGTTGCTACAAGCAATTCAACCAAACGTTGGCAAACTTCACGTTCTTCCCAAGGACGAAAAACACATTCGTCGCAAACTTCGGATGCACCCCACCGAAGACTTGCTTGAACTTTGCAAGTCGGTTGTGCTTTCGGCAAACAAGGTGTTCGATGGCGGGGAAATTTCCTACGAACTGCAAGATGAAGAATGTTTCAACCCCGATGCCGTTCTTGGCCACTACTGTTGCCTTTCCAACGGTCAGCACGAAGTTTGGCTCAACTCCGTTTCCATGCGTGTGTACAAAGTGGTCAAAATCTAGGCAAACGTAGGTTGTGTCAATTTGCCAAGGAGCAAACGTTTGCTAATCACAAAAAACCAGCGCAATTGCCAATGTGGGAAGTTGCGCTTTTCAACTTTCAATGGTTTTCAAGTGGAGGTTTTTGCAGTGCAGTAGCATAGCGTCACGCAAAATTTGCGCTTTGCCACCATTGGCAAGGCGTTTTTGTTTGCCACTTCTACCAAAAGTTTTTTCTATGCTAGCCAAACTTTTACAAATATAAAATATGTTGCAAAAAAAATTGCACAATGTTTCAAGTTGTGGTATAATAGAACAGTTAAAAAATATTTTTTGGAGGACTATCTATTTATGCAATATTCACGCGAAGTATGCGAAATGACCTGCGTAAAAAAAGGTTGCAATCACGGTCCTGCTCCCATCCCCGAAGAAGGCAAATGGGTTCAGGCTTACGACATCAAAGACATCAGTGGTCTCACCCACGGTTGTGGTTGTTGCGCTCCCCAACAAGGAACATGCAAATTGACTCTCAACATCAAGAACGGTATCATTGAAGAAGCGCTTGTGGAAACTATCGGTTGTTCCGGTATGACACACTCTGCTGCAATGGCATCGGAAATTTTGCCCGGCAAAACATTGTTGGAAGCATTGAACACCGACCTTGTTTGCGACGCTATCAACGTTGCTATGAGGGAACTCTTCTTGCAAATCGTGTACGGCAGAACACAATCTGCTTTCTCCGATGCAGGACTTCCCATTGGCGCAGGCTTGGAAGACCTTGGCAAGGGACTTCGTAGCCAAGTTGGCACAATGTACTCCACAAAAGTTAAGGGCCCAAGATACCTTGAAATGGCAGAAGGCTATGTAACACGTTGCGCATTGGACGAAAATGGCGAAATCATTGGTTACGAGTACGTTAACCTTGGAATTTTGATGAAGCTTGTTTCCGAAGGCGTTTCCGGCAATGAAGCATTGGAAAAGGCAAAGAAACACTACGGTCGTTTCGAAGGCGCTGCTTCCTACATCAACCCACGCAAAGAGTAAGGAGGGAACAGAAATGGCTATCAGATTTGAAGGTTATGAAAGAAGAATTGACAAAATCAACGCCGAACTTGCAAAGTACGGCATTGCATCCTTGGAAGAAGCACGTGATATGTGCCTTGCAAAGGGTGTTAACGTTGAAGAAATCGTGAAGGGCGTTCAACCAATCGCATTCGAAAACGCTGTTTGGGCGTATACACTTGGTTGCGCAATTGCATTCAAAAAGGGCGTTACAAGCGCTGCAGAAGTTGCCGAATGCATCGGCTTGGGACTTCAAGCATTCTGCATCCCCGGCTCCGTTGCCGACACTCGCCAAGTTGGTCTTGGCCACGGTAACCTTGGCGCAATGCTTCTTCGTGAAGAAACCGACTGCTTTGCTTTCCTTGCAGGTCACGAATCCTTTGCTGCTGCCGAAGGCGCAATTGGTATTGCTCGCAACGCAAACAAAGCACGTATCAAGCCTCTCCGTGTAATTTTGAACGGTCTTGGCAAGGACGCTGCCTACATCATTTCCCGCATCAACGGCTTCACCTACGTAGAAACAAAGTACGATCCTTTCACAGGCGAACTTGCAATTGTTCGTGAAGTTCCATTCTCCAATGGCGAACGCTCCAAGGTTCGTTGCTACGGTTCCGACGACGTTTCCGAAGGTGTTGCAATCATGCGTGCGGAAAAGGTAGACGTTTCCATCACAGGTAACAGCACAAACCCAACTCGTTTCCAACACCCAGTTGCAGGTACCTACAAGAAATGGTGCATGGAAAACGGCAAAAAGTACTTCTCCGTTGCAAGCGGTGGTGGCACAGGTCGCACACTTCACCCAGACAACGTTGCTGCAGGCCCTGCTTCCTACGGTATGACCGACACTTTGGGACGTATGCACGGCGATGCACAATTTGCAGGTAGTTCTTCCGTTCCTGCTCACGTAGAAATGATGGGCTTGATCGGTATGGGCAACAACCCAATGGTTGGCGCAACAGTTGCTTGCGCAGTTGCAGTAAGCCTTGCAAAGTAGTTTTTGCTTTCGGGAAACGGCAAGTGTTTTGCGGTTTTAGGTTTGCAAAACGTTTGCACAAACTCAACAACAAACAACACAAAACTTCCACCCCTGTGGTGGAAGTTTTTTTGCATTTTTGCCACCCCGTGGTGCGCAATTTGCGTTGTGAAGGGCGCAAGCAGGCGGAACGTTTTTGCAAACTGAAAAACAACGTGGATTGTGGTGTGCCACAGGGCTTGAGTAGCCAATGAAAAAGGGGAAAAAATTTGCAACTTGGCACCACGTATATCAAAAAAGGCTTTATTGCGCAGGTAAATTGTCAAACTAAGTGCAACACTTTCTTAGATTTTCATTAAATAAATCTATTGGTTTCTTGTAATGCAATACTTTCTTGGGCCTGGCGTTGATCAACGCCAGGTTCTTTTTTAGCGTTGCTGGACTTACCCTTGA
>JAFVYC010000003.1 GCA_017500855.1 Clostridia bacterium
ACAACGTTCTTCTATGGTAAAATGACGGTAGCAGTTCATATATTTCTCCCTGGTAATTTTTGTTTAGCAGCTTTTATTATACCATAGATTTATATGAACTGTTTTTTTATTTGGGTGTTGCACTTGAAAGTATAATTCACCAGCAAACAAAAATGCTCCCAACAATTTGGGAGCATTGTGTGTTTTGTTGATTCTAGCGTTTGGAAAGTACCTTTTCGATGTACTGTTCGATGGATTTTTGCACGATGGTTTTTGCTTCTTCCTTGTCGAACACTTCCGAAACGGACGTAGACTTGTTTTCCAATTGCTTGTACACCGAGAAGAAGTGTTGCATTTCGTCAAAAATGTGTTGTGGCAAATCGGAAATGTTTTTGTAGCCGTTGTAGGTTGGATCGCTGTAGGGAATTGCAATGATTTTTTCGTCGCTGTCGCCACCGTCCGTCATGATGATGACACCAATTGGGTAGCAACGAACAAGCGAAAGTGGCAAAAGTGGTTCGGACGAAAGCACAAGCACGTCCATTGGGTCGCCGTCGTCGGCAAGCGTTCTTGGGATGAAACCGTAGTTTGCGGGATAGTGGGTGGACGTGTACAAAATTCTGTCCAGCACAAGCAAACCTGTTTCCTTGTCCAACTCGTACTTCATTTTGCTACCTTTGGTAATTTCCACCACTGCGTAGAAATCGTCCTTGTTTATTCTGGATCGGGAAATGTCATGCCAAATGTTCATAGTTCGGCCTCCTTGTTGAAAATACAGTTGTTACACAATGATACACCCTTGCACGCCAAAAGTCAACGTGCATTGGGCAAAAGTTACAAATTTTTTGCTAGTTTTTTTGTTTTTTGAGCAAAATCACAACAACGACGATGCCTGCAACGAACGCCACGCCTGCAACGATAGCCCAAATTGCCACGTTGCTTTGCGGAACTTTGACGTCCACGCCTTGTGTGAACATTGTCAGTCCGTTGTACTCGTCGGTGTAGCTTGCAAAAATGCGGTAGCCACTTTCCGTTTGCTCAACTGCAACAATTTTGCCTTCCACAACGTCGTCCAATCCGTTGTAGTGAGTGACAAGCACTTCCGTTGTGTCGCCAACGGCAGGAATGCTGTTTTTGCCGTAGGAAGAGAAGATTTCTCCGTGCTTGATGGCTTCGGAGTAGGATTCGGCAGCGTTGTTGGTTACGCCAACAATGCCTTTTTGCGCTGCTCCAACAATGGAAGTTGCGTTTGCATACGTCCAGAACCAACCAATGATGCCACGGTCACGCAGGATGTTTTGGTTGTACTCGTCGCTTGCGTTGCCGTTTGTAACGGACAAACTTGCCGTGTACTTGCCAATTGTTTCGGTATTACTCATGAAGTTGCTTGCCGAAATGTTGTCCAAATGGGCAACGGGGATTTGTGGAAGGTACTGCAACATTGGTTCCATTTGGTGTTCGCTGGAATCGAACGTGATGACAACGATGTTTTCGTAGAATTGCTTTTCGTCCAAAATTTCCTTGAGTTTGGGAACGAAGCCAATGGCATTGCACTTGATTTCCAACGTCAGCACAATGTCCGTTTCTTGCGAGGAAATGGCATCCAACACGTCTTCCAAGGTTGGGATGTCTTCCAACGTGTCGCCAAGGTCAAGTTGGTAGCGTTGAATTTCCGCCAAGGTCATGTTGGCAACGCTACCCGTGCCGTTGGTTGTTCTGGTAAGCGTGTCGTCGTGCATGATGACAATTTCGCCGTCTTTTGTCAACATTCCGTCAATTTCCACGTGTGTTGCGCCACATTCGATTGCTGCAAGCACGGAGCCAACGGAGTTTTCGGTGTAGCCTGCTTGAACGCCACGGTGCGCCACGTTGAAAATTGGGCGGGTTACGCCTGTAGGGTACATTGCAAGCACTTCCGTTGCCCTGCTTGGCGTTGTGATTACGCCATAGGCACCACTGTTGACACATTGCATGATGTCGGCGTTTGAGTCGCTTTGCGCCCACACCCAAACAGCCTTGAAGCGTGCTTGAAGGTACATTACGTTTTTGGCAGTGGCAACGTCTTGCGGAAGCGTCACAACGGAAGCCATGTTGAGTTGCGCCGTTGCAACGATGTCGTACAGGTTTTCCGTGTCAACTTGTTCACACTTCAACACTCCACGAAGGTAGGGCATTGCTTGGCGAACGGTTTTGACAACGGCTGGGTCAACGGACATCACGGCAAGGTCACGCACGTTGAGAGTTGTTTGGTTGTAGCCAATGAAGGCTTGCGCAACTTCGTCGTTAGCAATGTACACAACGGGCAAAATCTTTTTGTCCAACTTGGCGTACACTTCGGCAAAAGTGCCAAGGCTTTGTCCGTCCGAGCCAACTACGTTGCAGTTCTTGTCCAACGTGAGAATTGCGTTGGATGGCTTTTCCGTAGAGTTGAGCCCTGCCAACATTCCCGGCGTTCTCACTTCGGCAATGATTGCAGGTTCGTTGATTAGATTTGTTTGGTTTTGGTTGGTTTGTGTGAGCGTGGAATCTACCACGAGCTGTGCCGTGTCGGCTTGAGAAACAGGCAAAACTGCCAAACTAAGCACCAAAGCCAAACAAAATAGCAAAGAAAAAATACGTCTCATTTTGTTTCTCCTTGTTATACCGCCTTGTGGGCATAGTAGTACACATAGATTATAATACAAAAAACAAGTAATTTCAATAGTTTTTGAAAAATTGTTGACGGTTTTTTTTGCGAGATTTTGCACCACGCCTTGCAAATAACGGGCAAAATTGCCCACCCGTGGCAACCAATGTCTTGTTGAAAACGACAAGCCACAGCGCAAAAACGCACCACGTGTGCGAGAGTTTGCAACACAATCACAAAAAACAGACCAAAACACAACAAAACCCCCACCACGGGGTGGAAAAATTAGAAAGACGCGCAGGAACTAGGAATATAGATTTGCCAACAGCAAAGCCTTGGCGCACGGGCAAAAACCTTGACTACGTGTGCGGAAATTTCGCCGGTTAAAACAAAAACCCTCACTCAAAACGCAAAAAACCCCACCACGGGGTGGGAAATTAGAACTCATTGCTCACGAACAAATTGATTTGTTGCGCAATGCCTAGCAGTGTTGAAACTTGCTTCACTCCCTAAAAACCCACCACGGGGTGCGGAAATTGCAAAGAAAACAATATTTTCCACAAATTGGCACGTCGTGACGTTGCCCACTTTCACAACGGCAACACGTGCGTGCATTTTTCCAAATCATACGTGCAAACAGGCAAAAACCCCAACACGGGGTGGAAAATTGCAAAAAAAAATCCCCTCGGAAATCCGAGGGGAAAATTCAAGTTTACTACTTTGTGAAAGTCCAAGTTGTGGTCACCGTGCCGTTTGTTGTTGTGTAGGCAACAACAATGTTTTGCAAGTGTGTGCCAAAGTTGGCAACAACCGTCATGTTGGAACATTGCACTTGTGTGCCCAAAAATGCTTGCACATCGGCAACTGTTGCCGAAAGGCTTGTTTCCGTCAGGTTGACGTCGGCAAGGCAGTTTTGGTTGAAGTTGTAGGAACAGTTCAACGTGGAGCCGTCCATTGTGTTGCTACCCGTTTCGGTGATGACGGGGTTGTTCAACACGCTTTCGCCAAACTCAGCAAGGCGTTGAGTTGTGTAGTCCACGGAGATGACGTTGTTGTTCAACGTGTACACGAACGTGTCCACAAGCACAAACTCGCCAACGGTTGTTTTTGTTTCCACTTTGATGGACGTGTAGCTTTGTTGAGCCATGCTGTTTACCTTGTCTAGCGACATTGGTTCAACGGGTGGTTGGCAAGCAACAAAAAGTGTTGCAAGGCAAACAAGAAGAGCCAAAATTGCAAATTTTTTCATTTCCACTACCTCCTAGAAAAACCTTTTGCCAACTACAAATGCGCAAATTGCCAACAACGCAACTGCTTGTGCGCAAACCACAGCGTTTGCCGTGTTGCTTGCTTGTTGATGAACGTCGTTTGCATTTTGTACCGTTGTGTTGTAGTCATCCATTGCTTGTTGCAACGATGCACGTTGTGTTGCTACTTCGGCTTGTTGTTCCGCACTCAAAGAGTTGTAGAAAGCAAGCGCATTGTTGATTGCTTGGAACTGTTGTTGCATTGTGCCAACGCCAAGTTGATCAACGTAGGGTTGGAATGCTTGCGTTGGTGTGAGTGGGTCAACTTCCCTTGATTGACGACCGCCACAGTCTTGGCAAGTGCGTTGTTCTTCGCCCTTGCTGGTCAACGTTGGTTGAAGGGCAACTTGCCATTCGCCGTAGTTGTGGTCAAGTTTGTCAATTTGTTCCGTCTTGGTTTGTCCGCAAACAAGGCAAGTCGTGTGCTTGGAGCCCGGCTTTTTGCAAGTTGCTTCTTGGTCTACTTCCCACTCGCCAAAGCTACATTCGCCAAGTGGAAGCGTCAAGTCTGTCACAAGCGTTCCTTGCTCGTTGTAGGTTTTGCCACAAACGGTGCAAAGGAAGTGCGCCATTGTGCCGTGTTGTTGGCAAGTAGACGGTTGTTCTTCCACCCAGTTGTTAAGTTCGCAGTTGCCTGCGGGAACAACGATTGTGGAAAGTTGTTGTTTGTTTTGATCGAAGTACTTGTTGCAAAGTGTGCATTGATAGTGGCCAAGTTGACCTGGCTCTACACAAGTTGCCGAGTATCCTTGGTTCCAACTGCCCAAACTGTGTTGTCCGTTTGTGTCTACAATTGTGGAAAGTGGGTTTTTGTTGCTGTCGAAGTACTTGTTGCAAACGGTGCATTGGTAGTGACCAACTTGGCCGTTTTCCACACACGTTCCTGCATAACCTTGATTCCAAGCGCCCAAACTGTGGTCTGCCTTGGCAATTGTGAGGTTGGTTATTTCTTGCTTGTTGGCATCAAAGTAGGTGTTGCAACCTTGGCAGTAGTAGTGGCCAACGGTACCTGTTTGTTGGCAGGTTGCAGGCACTTCGGCTTGCCAAGAACCGTAGTTGTGAACGTGCTCTTGTTGCTCTGCTTCGCCGTAGGAAACGGAAATGGACTCGATGTACCACACGCCCGTGCTCTTGTAGTTGATGGCAAAGTACTTGTCGGTTGTGTTGATTGTCCAAGTTGTGGGCTCAGCGCCAACGGTTTTGATGCCGTGGGAAGTTCCGCCCGTTGCAATCTTGGAAGAACCGGGTGTGAAAGGTGTGTTGGACGTGAGAATTTCCACGTTCTTGCCTTCCGACTGCGATGTGATTGTGATTGTCAACAAGGAACCGGGAAGTTCCGTTGTGTTGTAGATGTAGTAGTAGGATTTGCTACTGTTCATTTGGATGGCGCTTGTGTTGCCACCGTACATGAACGCCTTGCCGGAAATTCCGTCCGACGTCCAAGTTTGCCATGCGTAGGCGCCACTACCGGAGAAACTGGACCTTGTGATGTCGAAGGACTTCATTTGCACGGAAGAAACGGTGATGCCCGAAACTGTTTGTTCAAGGTTGCCCAACACGCAAAGCACGCTTGTGGAGCCCTTGGAAAGCGCTGTTTGCCGTGTTGTTGCATCCAACCAACTACAACTGTCGTTGGCAATTGTTGCCGTTGTGCCGTCGGAGTAGGTCGCCACAACCTTGAGCCCTGCAGGGTTGAAAGTTTCCCCTGCGTAGTAGGAAGTTTTGGTTGGAGTGCCGGAAACGGCAATGCTTTGGACGCTTTTTACCGTTACCGTTGCCGTTGCCTTGACACTTGGGTTGGATTGGCTGTACGCCGTGATGGTTGCCGTGCCGTTTGCAACGCCCTTTACCACACCGCTTGCAACTGTTGCAACTGCGCTGTTGGATGTTGTCCACACCAAATCATTCTTGGCGTTGGATGGGGAAAGGCTGATGCCCAACGAAACGCTTTGTCCTGCAACAACGCTGATTGTGGATGGGTTAATTGTGATGCTTTCCACTTGCGCATTGTTGTTGCCGTACTGCGCAACAACTTGCTTCAAAACGTTGTTGTAGCTTTCGCCATCGTAGCAGTAGATTTTTTCGGCATATTCCGGGTGGTCGATGAATGGGTTGCGATTGCCTTGGATGCCTGCAACCACGTTGTTACGGTAGATTTCTTCCTCGGTTGGCGGTTCTTGCAAGTGCCACTTCATCAAATCGGAAATTTTGCCGATGGTTTTGTTGTTGCCGGCTCTGTCTACAAAAGACAAACTGTACTTGTCGCCCCAACGAACTTGCAAGTACATCAAAATGCGTGCCGTTGCGCCACGGTAGCCTTCGCCGGGGTAGAACAACGTTCCGTCGGACGTGGACGCTTGGTAGCAAAGGTTTGTGGAATCGAAGTAGACACCGTTTTTGCCCACGACGTTGGCGTTGGTTTGTGGAACTTCGCCAAAGCTGTTGTTGCTACGGGTGGAGTTCAAACTGCTGTCGCATGGGCGCAAATGGTGAGCATCCGAGCCTGCCTCGCTGGAAGCAGGGAACGCACTGCCGTTGTTCTTGGGCCAAACGTGCTCACGGTTGATGCCGTCGTTGAAACTGCCGGAGAACGGAACGGATTTACCCGTGTAGAACAACAAAATGTTGCCCGGATTGTTTGGGTCGGCATCGGACTGCTTGAACACTTCCCTCAATCCGTCGTAGGTGGTTTGAGTTTTGTGCGTGCTTGTGATGAGTGTTGCAAGTTGCGCACGGAAGTCGACGCCCGTCAAACTTTCGTTCAAGTTTGCGTAGTAGTTGCCTTCGCCTGTGGTTGTTGCGCTTGCTTCAATTTGCGGAGTGATGCCAATCCATCCTGCAAAAGACGCTGTGAACAACACCAGCGCAATGGCAAACAAGCAAATGCGAGTACAAATTCTTTGTTGAGTTTTCATAGGTACCCCTTGTTCGTGTAGATTTTTGTGCTTTGCACAAAGTTTCCTGTTTACATTATATACCAAATGTTGCAAGCCGTCAATGCAAAACGGCAAAGTACTTGAAACAAAAAACTTTGCCACGCAAAAGAAAAGATTTGCCAATTTTCCCAAACGTTGCGCCATCTTGCCCCACCACGCCAAAAAAACCAACAAAATTGGCGCAAAATATACTCATTTTGCATTTTGCCTACTTGACACCTTGCCAATTGTGGTCTATACTGTTTTTGTGGAAGTTTGCCTTTCGCAATACAACAAGGAGCGCACGACTGCCGTGCAACAAAAATGAGTAGAATTGCTTTGGGATTGATGCGACTTGACTTTTCAACTGCCGGTCAAGTGGAAAAACTGATTGAAGAAAGTTTGAAGATGGGAATTGACAAATTCGACCTTGCCGACATCTACGGCAACGGCCATTCGGAAAAACTTGTGGGCGAAGTGTTGAAAAAACGCCCCGAATTGCGCCAAAAAATGTACATTCAAACAAAGGTTGGCATTGTGAAGGGCAAGGGCTACGACTTGAGCCACGACTACATTGTGGAACACACCAAGCAATGCATCCAGCGCATTGGCTGTGGCTACTAGGACTGCTTGCTGTTGCACCGCCCCGACATACTGATGGACAACGAAGAAATTGCGCAAGCCATTGCAGAATTGCAAGAACAAGGGCTTGTGAAAGACTTTGGCGTTTCCAACTTTTCGCCAAGCGAAATTTTGTACTTGGAGGACACATTGAAAACTCCCATTTTGTACAACCAAGTGCAACTTGGGCTGGGCAACACCACCATGCTTGACCAAACCATGTACACCAACATTCCATCCAAAATTGTAAGCAAGGAAAGCGACAGTTTGCTGTTCTTCCTGAAACGCAAAAAAATTACCATTCAATGTTGGAGCCCCTACCAAATGGGCTTGTTTGGCGGTTCAATTTTCAACGAATTGCGATTCCCCAAACTCAACGCCGTGTTGAACAAGTACGCACAAAAGTACAACACAAGCAAGTGCGCCATTGCCACGGCATTTTTGCTTGCGGTAGACAAAAACTTGTGGGTTATCACAGGCTCAACCAACCTCAAGCACATTGCGCAATCGTTAGACGGCGAAAAAGTGCCCCTTTCCAAAATGGACTGGTACGACATCTACCGCCAAAGCGGAAAAATGTTGCCCTAGTTGAGTGGAAAACCCCACCACGGGTGGCGAAAAATGCTGTGAACCAACCACACTACAACCCCTGTATCAGCAGGGCAAACAGCTCCCTTTACACAAGGGAGCCTTGTTTTTGTGCAAAATCCAGTCCTTCAAATTGCAACACAAAGGCATTTTGCAAAACGTTGCTTTGCCACCCCGTCATCGCTGATAAAGAAACAAACGTCTTGCTCAAAAAATCAACAAAACCCCACCACGTGTGTGGAAAAACGCAAAAAAAGGCGACTGAAAAATCAGTCGCCAATTTTTGTTTAGGATGCTATGCAAGCAGTCAAACTATGCTGCTGCAGAAACGATCAAAACAGGCATATCCCAGCTGATTGTGAGTGTGTACACTTTGCCACCAACTGTGATTGTTTCGCCTTCTGTACCGCCCTTAACGTCAACTCTGGAGTCGCCGTTGTGAAGGTGAGGCCACAACCATGTGCTGTCTGCTGCAAGGTCTGTAACGTTAACAACAACTTCGTAGGTTCCTGCTGCTGCGTCGAAGTTTACAGAGCAAAGACCTGCTGCGAAGTCAACTCCACCAGATTCAAGGTCAACTGTGAGTGCGTTGAGTTGATCAGCTGTCATGTTTTCGTAGGTACCTGTAACAATGTAGCATGCTTTGCCTTCTCTTTCTTCAAGGTGTGCACCGGAGATAGAGATAGATGGAGCGCCTGCTTCCTTGATGTAGATGATAGCCAAGCCACCCATCCAGCTTGCGCAGTCACCGTTTGGAGCGCCCATTGTCCATTCGAAGCCACCCCAATGGATTGTTGCAGGTGTAAAAGGTGTGCTCATGTTGCTTCCACCAAGGTGTCCGTAGATGATGTCGCCGTGAGCCCAACCTTCGCCCTTGGAAAGGTCGCACCAAATTTCGAATGCGCCGTTTTCAGCCTTGATTGTGTAGTTGTTGCCTTCTTCAGTGTGACCGTACCAACGGTATGGCCAGCTTGGGTATTGTTGCAAGCTGAGACCATCGCCGGAAGCTGCAAACAATGCGTCTGCTTCTGCTGTCAAAGTTTCAATTGTGTGTGCGCTACCATAAGTACCGGAAAGTACCATGTATGGTGTGTCGTTGTCCAATTTGAGTGTTACGTCTGTGAACTTGATTTCGTGTCCAACGTCGATTGCTCTCAAGTATGGTTCGTTCCAGTCTACACCGTAGATGTATTGGTAACCGTTTGCGGACATGAACTTGTTAGCGTAGAGACGTGGGCTGCCACCTTCTGGGTCGTAGTCGAAGATTGTGGAGCAACCGATGAGGTCAAGTGTGCTTGCGTTATAAACAACTTTGTCGCCCATCTTAACTTCTACTGTGGAGAATGTGCTGTTGAAGCCGTCTTCCAAAGCGGAAAGAGCAAGTGTTGCGTGGAATGCGCCTGTTGCGTCTACTTCGCCTGTTACAACTTGGCTACCAACTGTCATGCTGATTGTGCCACCTGTGAATGTTTCGCCTTCTTCAAGAGTGAGGTGGTTGAGGTTTACGTTACCGTCCATTTTGAGAACAGGTTGTCCGTCTACGTCTTCAACGTTCATTGTGTAGGTAACTTTGTTTTGGTTGAAGTATACCTTCAAGGATTCTTTTGTGCCAGAAACGTAGGTGATGAAGCGGTAGCAGTAGTCTTCGTCGCAAACCATCTTACCAGGTTGTGCCAAAGGAGCGCTGTGGTCGATAGCGAAGTCTGTTGTGTAGTCCTTGCCACCGATTGTTGTGTTAACACGGATATCCATCCAGCCACCAGCAAATCTGCCACCTTCTGCAGTTGCAAGTTTGTTGAGGTCGAACATCAATGTTTCTGTGGAACCTGTTGTACCGGAGATTTCTGTGCCCTTGAGTTCGTACAAAGAGTTACCTTCGTAGAGGAAGAGGTAAGCGTTTTCTACACCGTCAAGTTGAACTTCGATTGTGAGGTAGCACTTTCCGCCCATTTCAACAAGGTCAATGCTCTTGAATGTTACAAGAACTGCATCCCAAACAGCTTCTACTACAAGGCTTGTGTTGAGAGAAGCAGGGATTGCTGTGCCGTAGTCCCAACCATTGAATGTCCACCTTTCGTAGCCTGCTTGAGGTGTGAGTTGTGGCAATGCAATGTCACTTTCCAATGCAAGGAATGTGAATGTGATAACGCCGTCGTCTGCTTGTGCGTAGTTAGCAATGTCTGTTCTTGCTTCCATAGCTTCAAGGAATTCTGCTGGGAATTGACCTGCAGCAGGTTTGATTGTTACTTGTGCTGCAACTGGAGCTGCAAGTTGAACTGCTTCGGATTCTACGCCGTCGAACTTAACTTTGAAGGATGTGTCGCCAAGTCCGAATGCTTCGCCTGCATTGTAGATGATGCTGTAGTTATCTACAGTTTCTGTTCTGCCTGTTGCAGCGTAGGTAACTGTGACAACCATGCCTTCTGCGTTGAGTGCTTCGCCAACAAGGTAGTTGAGTTGTGTGGGAGCAGATGTAACAGCAACGCTTGCAATTTGTTCGCTTGTGTTAACAACGATTTCTACCGACTTGGATGCTGTGTAGGTGTACTTGCCGTTGCTTCCGCTAACTTTTTTACCACCGGCAACAACGCTGTCGATTTGGTAGTTTTCACTTGGTGTAACTGTGAAAACAAGTTTTGTTCCCTTTACAACTTCTGCAGGAAGTTCTTCGTAACCTTCCACTGCTACTGTTGCGTTTGTCATTGTCCAGGTGAGTTGTACTTTTTCAGCGCCAGCGTCTGGGTCACATGCTACAAGAGCAAGTGTGCTGAAAACGAAAACTACAGCCAAAACAAGAACTAGAATAGAACGTTTTGTGAGTTTCATAATTTTCCTCCTTGATATTTCCTAATATTTCACTGCATTTTTGCAGTTATTAGCTATTGAAGTGCTTCGTAGTTGGGTGTTTCCGTGTAGCCCCTTTGCAAAACGGCGTACAAGGTGTTGCCCGACTCAAACGTGTGCAGTTTGAAATCTTCGTGGGCTGTGTCAATTCTGTACCATTTGTCCAAAATTGTGTCCCAATCGTCGGTTTGCGCTTGAACGTTGTCGCAAGTGGAAACGAAAATTCCCCATCCGCCGTAGCGACGTGCATTTGGACCGGAAATTTTGTAGAACCAGTTGTGCCAACTCCATCCGTTGGCGTTGAACAGTTCCATGGTTTGCTTCCAACTTTCTTCGTTGTTGTAGGCTGTGAATTCGCCCATGTGAAGGGGAACGCCAAAGTTTTGTGCATGAACACCGTTGAGTTTGTTCCTCATGTGCGACATGTGACCTGCAACTTCGTACTGACTTGTGTAGTTGTGGAAGGAGTACATGACGTTTTGCCAGTTGTAGTCCCTTGGATGTGGCAAGTTGTTGCCATCCCAACAAGATTCAATAATGACTACGTGGTCTTCGTCCACACTGCGAATTGCATCGTACAACACGTCGAAGTAGTCCCAGTGGTACTTCGTTGTGGATTCAGCCTTTTCGCCCGGTTCGTTCAAGATGTCGTAGCCTGCAACTGCAGGGTTGCCCTTGTAGTGCTCGGCAATGGCTTTCCACATTTCGGTGGTTTTGTTTTTGTTTTCCTCGTTGGTGTAGAAGTCAACTTGTTCTCTGTTCAAACTTTCGCCACTGTGGTCTTGGCCGTTGTGCGAGCCGTAGGCGCCGTGCATGTCCAAAATTGTGTAGATTCCGTAGTTAGCGGCAGTTTCCACAAACCAGTCCAATTCGTTGAAGTTGTACTTTTCCCCTTCGATGCGAGCCACGTTGTTGTAGTCCGGGTCGAGAGTCATGTAGGTGAATGGAAGGCGAATGCTGTTCATGCCCATTTCCTTGCAAATGCGGAAGTCTTCCTCCGTCCAAAAATTTTGACGGTAGTATTCCCAAAGGTCAACTGCTCCTTCTGCGCCAAACCTTTCAACAAACAAATTGGTGACGTCCTTGTGGTCGGTGTAGCTACCGTTGGTACCACGAACGGGCGACATCCATTGTTCGGTAACGTACAGTCCGCCGGCATTTACGCCACGAAGCGTGATTGGGTCGCCGGAACCGCTGTTCTTGCGAAGAACGGTGCCGTTGGCTTTGATGAAGTCAGCCTCGGTGAAGATGCCCCATCCCGCAGTTGATTGCGATGGTTTGATGGGATCCGGTTGGGGTGGAACGCAAGCGCCCAACACCGCAAGAGAGAACAGGCAACAAAGTGCCAAGCAAATAACAGACAAATTTCTTTTCATAGTTTCCGCCGTGTAGTTAGTTTGCGTAGAAATTTGCAAAAAACGCATGCTTGCATAATTTGCCATTATCTACCATACCTATTTTACAATATAGCACAAACTATTTCAATAGACTATTTTGCAAAAAGTCTACAAATATACCAAATAACAAATTGGTTTGGAACAGGACGGGCAATATATTCATTATTGATTTGCCCCACTACTCCACCGACTAGACCATTTTGCACTTTGGTATATTTTAGCGCTCTTTTTTGAAAATGTACATTGAAATTGCAATTGCAATTGGCTATAATTTGTATAGAGTAGTAAAATACTTATATAATGAAAATTTTTTTTATTTATAGGAGGAACTATGAGCAAAACAAAAATTGTAAATTTGTCTATCATCGCTGTTTTGTTGGTTGTTCTGATTGTCATCAACGCAATTTGTGGCGTTATGGCAGAAACAATCGACCGCTTCCTTGGCATCGGCGCAATAGCAGACGAAGAGACTTTGCAAAAAAACGAAGCCCAAGGCGAGGCACTTGCTGAACTCATCGAAGGTGAAGGCATTGTTCTTTTGCAAAACAAAGACAACTTGCTTCCAATGAACCAAGACGCAGTGACAGCAGTCAACGTGTTTGGTTGGGGCGCAACACAATGGATAACGGGTGGTTCCGGATCCGGTCGTGTTGTAAACAACAGGGGCCAACGAGATGCAGAAACTGGCATTTTGGAAGCATTGGAAAAGGCTGGAATCGAGTACAACACCGAACTCATCGACATGTACAAGAGATTCTGCGGTAGCAGACCTTTCCACACTGCTAGTCAAGGTACGTTGCACGCTTCCGACTACGAGTACTATCGTATTATTGAACCGGACATTGAAAAGGACTACACCGAAGAAATGCTTGCAAACGCTGAAGCATTCTCCACCACAGCAATCGTGGTTATCACAAGAGATGCCGGCGAAAGCACCGATGCTCCAAAAGTTCAATACAAGGGCAACAGCACAAGCACCAGAATCGACGACGAAACTCGCACCTACTTGGAAATCTCCACAGAAGAAGAAGCATTGCTTGAGTACGTTGGTTCCACGTTCGAAAACGTTATCGTGCTCATCAACAGCACAAACACAATGGAACTTGGCTTCCTTGAATCCATCGACGGTTTGGACGCTGCATTGATGGTTGGTGCAAGTGGTATCAACGCTGCAACTGCTATCCCCAAGGTTATCTTTGGTGAAATCAACCCAAGCGGTAGACTTGCAGACACATACGCATACGAACTTGAAACTGCAGCAAGCTACGCTAACGCAGGTCAAGACGGATTGAACTTGTACACAAACGGCAACGGTTTGTACCCAGCAGACGGCACATCTCAACCTAACCTTAGTGCAAGCAAACCATACCCCGGCGTTGCATACGTAGACTACAAAGAAGGCATCTACGTTGGCTACAAGTGGTACGAAACTGCCGATGCAGAAGGTTTCTGGGACAGCTACGGTGGCTACGACGCAGTAGTTCAATATCCATTTGGCTACGGCTTGTCCTACACCACTTTCGAATGGGAAGTTGTTTCTCTTTCCATCCCCAACAACAGCAAACTTGCTGAAGACGACACAATTGAAGTTACCGTTCGTGTTACAAACACAGGCGACGTTGCAGGCAAAGACGTTGTTCAATTGTACTACACAGCACCCTACACAAAGGGCGGAATTGAAAAAGCATCCGTAAACCTTTGCGCATTTGCAAAAACACAAATCCTTGCACCTGGCCACTACGAAGACTTGAAACTCTCCGTAAAAGTTGAAGACATGGCTAGCTACGACGTTTACGACAACAACGCCAACGGCAACATCGGTTACGAACTTGATGCAGGCGCATACCAACTCAAATTGATGAAGAATGCGCACGAAGTTGCAGAAATCAACGCTACTACAGCACTGATGAAGGAAGAAGGCGTTATCGACTACAGAATTGACAACGAAATTTTCTACAACACAGACAGCGCAACAGGCCACATTGTTGAAAACAGACTCACAGGCGACGACAGCATGGACGGCGCTTCCATCGACGGTAGCCACAGTGGCGTAGAAATCGTTTGGTTGACACGTGCAGACTTCGAAGGAACGTTCCCCGAACTTGCCGAAGCAAGAGCAATTGCCGACATTGAAAAGTACTACAACTTGTACACATCTCAAATGGCAAACGACTACATCAACAGTGGCGACCAGCCCATCACAACAAACGCAAAGAACAACATGCCCGTTTACGCAAACGGCGAATTCACACAACTCGGTTTGGACCTTGGCGCAGACTACAACCACGAAGATTGGGATGCAGTTCTTGACCAATTGACATTCGACGAAATGAAGAAACTTGTTCTTCACGGCTACACCCACTTGGAAGCATTGCCATCCATTGGTTTGCCAGCAACAAAAGACTTTGACGGTCCTCAACAAATTGGTTCTTTCAACGCACCAAACCGTGGTGTTGGATACCCCAACGCAACAACAATGGCTCAAACGTTCAACAGCCGTCTTATCTACGAATTCGGTATTGCTTTGGGTAGAGAAGCAAGAAGCTATGGTATCAACGGCTGGTATGGCCCCGGTATCAACATGCACCGTTCTCCATTTGGTGGACGTAACTACGAATACTACAGCGAAGACAGCTACTTGACAGGTACAATGGGCGCAAATGCAGTTAAGGGCGCAAAGAATGTTGGCGTATACAGCTACTTGAAGCACCTTGCATTGTACGAACAAGAATCCTACCGTGACGGTTGCTACACATGGCTCACAGAACAAGCGCTTCGTGAAATCTACTTGAAGCCATTCCGTATGTGCATTGTAGAAGGTGGTTCTGTAGGCATCATGACATCCTACGGCCGTATCGGTGGCACATGGACAGGTGGTAGCAGAGGCTTGCTGACAGGCATTCTTCGTGACGAATGGGGCTACAACGGCGTGTTCTTGACAGACTACGCTGACCACCAAAAATTCATGATCATCGACCAAGCACTCCGTGCAGGCGGTGACTTGTGGATGGACGGTTTTTCCAACAATGGTAACTTCAGAATGGAAACATCCTCCAACACCTTCAACAAAGAACTTCGCCGTGCAAGCAAGAACATCATCTACATGCGCTTGAACACTGCTTACACAGAATCCATCTACGATCCCGAAAAGGACGGCGTTGAAATTCAAACAGGCGAAATGACAGAAGTATTCAGCTGGTGGGTACCTGTTCTTATCGGCTTCGACGTTCTGTCCCTTGGCGGACTTGGTTTCTGGGGCTACAAAACTTTCACAAAGAGAGAAGAAGAAGCACCTGTTAACATCGACGAAGACTACGAAGACTAGTTGCTAGTTCAAAACCCAACAAAATTGAGAGTTCCGTTTTGGAACTCTCTTTTTTTGCGCAATTTGCACCACTTGCGTAGAAAACAACGGCACGTTGCCACGTTTGCGCACCAACACACCATTGCATTGTTGAAAAGGTGGTTTGCCCAAAACTGCACGTTTGCCCCACGGCTTGCGTTTGAAGTTGCACAACACGCCTTGAAAAAACACGGGAAAAGTTTGCAAAACAAACAATTTGCACCACTTGCGTGCGAATTATGGAAAGTGAGTTGTGATTTCCAAACAACGCACACAATCCGTGGCATTGGGAAGTGGCGGGAAAAGCGCCACGACTGCACGTGTTGCCAAAAGCAAGCACAAGCTTTGCCAAGCGTTCTACGCAATTGCCACAAAACCAATATGCCAAACCACAAAGCAAAAACCAAAACGGTGTTGCTATGGTACGCAAAAGAAGTAGCGTTTGGAAGGGTGGGAAAGTCGATGCCGACAATATGGTTTGCCAAAAGCAAGCGAAAGTTTTCAATCGTTGCAAGACGTTGTTGCAAAATCCGCAAAACAAACGTCACGGCAACAGTTGAATGTGTGGGGCTAGAATTGGGCTGTGAGCCATTTTATAATGTAAGTTATCAACCAGTATAATATATATAAATATATGCATAGAAGTCAAAACAAAGGGCAACAATTGACAAAAAGGAGTAGCCCATGAATTGCAAAAATTGCCAAAACCAAGTCAACCAAGAAGACTACTGCATTTGCACCAAGTGCAAAGAGCACATTTGCCCACGTTGCGCAAGCCAGCGCAGTTTTGTGTGCGATTGCGGTGGCGACATTGCCTACCTGTCCTAGACAACAAAACCACACTCATGTGGGCGCAAAACCCCACCACAAAACCCCCGTTTTCCCCACCACGGGGTGGCAAATCCCACCAAAACCTTGGTCGGAAAAAAACAAAAAAATTGCGTGTTGTCCATTGCGGACAACACGCTTTTTTTCACACACGGGGTGCGGATTTTGTTGGAAACGTTTGAAACTACTTTGCAGGAGCAAGTTGACCTGTTTGCGCATCGTAGGTCCAGAAGTCTGCGCCTGTGTTTTGTTCGCCAACAAACAGTTCGCCAAGTTCAGCGCCAACGCTTTCGCCAAGGTTTTGGCGTGGGCTGTTTTCCAAAACGGGCGCTGCAGGTTCGTTCCAAAGTTGACCGTAGATGAGGTCGGCGTTGGAGCGGTAGTTGCTTTGCAAAACTGTGTTCTTGATGAGAACGCCATCTTCCGCAGCAACGCCACCATAGTAGCCGAATGCATCGTTGGTTGCGCCCGGGGTTGCGCTGACGCTCATTTTGAGAACAACAAAGTTTGTGTGAAGTTTGGATTGACCATCAATTGCGCCAATCAAACCACCGAATGCCACCATGTTCTTGTTGATTTCCACGTTGATTTGGCAGTTTTCCACCGTCATCACGGGGCTACCGTCCGATTGACCAACAAAGCCACCGTTGCGTTCGTCGGAAGCACCCGTTGCATCAGTCATGTAGCCAAGAATGGATTTGCTGATGGAAATTGTGCTACTGCCAAGCGCACCGCCACTGAAGCCACCGGAACGGCTTACTTTGCTACCGGTTTGAACAAATTGCGCTTGAACAGCGGAAACTTGCAAAACTGCCTTACCGTCCACAGCGCCACAAATGCCACCGAAGTAGGTGCAGTTGTCGCAACTGATAGCAAATACCGTGCCGTGGGTGTTGGAAATTGTCACTTGTGGGCCGTTGACTCTACCAAACAAACCACCAACGTTGTTGAGTTCGCTTGCGTTTGCTTGAACAAGGCCTACGCTTTCTTCAACGGAAATTACCATGTTGCTAGAATCGGCATAGCCAATCAAACCGCCAATGTAGTTGCTGTCAGCTTCGGAAATGCTGATTACGCTTGTGCAAGAAACAATTGAGATTTTGCTGTTGTAGTTTGCAAGACCAATCAAACCACCAACACGTTCGCCCGTGTAGCCAACAATCTTCATATTTACGTCGCAGTACTCAAAAGTGATGTCGCAACTTGCGCCCTTGATCCAACCAACAAGGCCAACCTTGTTGCTTTCGCCTTGTACCTTGAGGTTGACAACGTCCACGTTGGAAACTTGGATTACATTGTTTGCAGGTTCGTCGTTAGAACCAAACAACAAACCAACGTTTTCCGCATTTGCTGTGATTGTTGCGTTAACAAAGGTCACGTCCTTGAACACGGCAGGTGTGCGAGCAGTTTTGAACAAGCCTGCGTTTGTTTCGGATGCAACAATGTTCAAGTTGAAGATGTAGTAGCCTGCGCCGTCGAATGTGTGACGGTAGCCGGAAAGGGTTGGAGCGTACTCTTCGCCACCGGCATCGATGTTTGCGCCAAGCACAATGTCTTGGTCAACCTTCAACGCTTCCTTCAGTTCTGCCCAAGTTGTGATTGCGCCTGTTTCTGGAAGAACGTAGAAGTCTTCTGCCGTCCATTGCAATGCAAGAACGTCGGTTGTTTGTGTTGTTGTTGCAATTTCGCCCTTTTCCACAATTACGTACTGCATTTGTGTGATGCTTTGGCTTGCAACGGGAAGAAGAACCATGTTGTCGCCTTGGCTAACTTCCACGGAAATTGCGTTTTCGTGGTTGATGATTTGGCTACGGCTGTAGTTGCCATCGCCCATCACGAAGTACAAAACGCCGTCGATTGGGGAAGCGATTGTTGCAATGGAGTTTGCAGGGCTTTCCACAACAACGTGTCCTTGCGCAAGTTCCGCTTGTGCTTGCAATTCGGCAGGTTTTGTGTCGAAATCCAAAACGGTAACTGTGATGCTGTCGGTAAAACCACCGTCTTCCGTAGTCACGGTGATTGTTGCCGTGCCCCTGCCAACTGCAGTAACAATGCCACCACCGTTTACCGTTGCAACGTTGTCGTCGCTACTTGCCCAAGAAAGATTTTTGTTGGATGCATTGCTTGGGAACACGTTTGCCGAAAGAATGAGTGTTTTGCCTGCATAGAGTTGGGCGTCGTCTTGTTCAATTTCCACGCCACCAACAGGCATCAAAACGGAAACGGTACAGTTTGCCGTGTGGCCACCGTCTGCCGTTGTGACTGTGATAACTGCCGAGCCCTTGCCCGTTGCAGTCACAAGTCCGTCCACAACCGTTGCAACGCTTTCGTTGGAAGAAGACCAAGAAATTGCAGGGTTGGATGCTCCGTCGGGGCTGACTGTTGCCGTCAGTTGAAAACTTTCGCCGTAGTTGATTACCTTTTGTGTTTGGTCAAGAAGCACTCCGCCAACGGGAAGCAAAACTTCAACGTTGCAGGTTGCGGAAAGTTCCGTTTCGGCAATGGCAACGGTGATTGTTGCAGTACCTTTGCCCATTGCTGTCACTTTGCCGTTTTCCACCTTGGCAACTGCTTCGTTGCTACTGCTCCATTGCAAAACGGAGTGTTCCACAGCCTTGTCTGGAAGCACAGTTGCAGAAAGCGTGATGCTTTCGCCAACGTTGAGTGTTGCCGAAGTTTTGTCCAACGTTACCGATTCGGCAGGCGTTTGGCAAGCGCAAAGCAAAGCCAACGACAAGCACATCACGGCAACAAGCGTCAGAACAACAATTTTGTTTGTTTTTGTACTCATTTTTTCCTCCTTGTAGTGTGTGACAAAGCGCACTTTGCCACCAAAATTTTATTTTTATATACTAATTGTATAATCTTTTTTCTTTCACTTCAATATACAATTTATAATAAAATATAATTTATATACCTTTTGAAAAATGTTCTACTTTTGCCACCATTTGCAAAACAGGCTACTTGAAAAGAATGGAATGATGCTATATAATAAATATAATCAGTATTATGTTGTTGCTGAGGATGCACATTGAACAATTTTTTGAATAGCGAGTGCGCTCGCAAAGGAGAAAAACATGAAAAAATCACTACTTTGTTTCTTGGCAGTTGTGTGCCTTGTTGCAATGTTTGCCACAACGCTTGTTGCGTGCAAACCGGATAACCAAGACCCACCAACTCCACCAGAACCCGAAAAGATTGCTGTCACAGGTGTTTCGCTGGACAAAACTGCTGTGAGCTTGCTTGTTAACGAAACAGCGCAACTCAAAGCAACCGTTGCGCCTGCCGATGCAGACAACAAGCGTGTTACTTGGACCAGTTCCGACAACAACGTTGCCGAAGTTTCCGTTACAGGCGTTGTAACAGCAAAGGCAAACGGCACTGCAACCATCACTGCAAAGACAACCGACGGTGGCTTTACTGCAACTTGCACGGTTACAGTTAGCAGTATTGAAGTTACAGGTATCGATATCAGCGCAACAAGCGCAAGTTTGAACCTTGGCGAACAACTTGTTTTGGCTGTTGAACTTCTTCCCGAAAACGCATCCAACAAAAACGTTATGTGGACAACTTCCAACGAAAGCGTTGCAATTGTTAACAACGGCGTTGTTACAGCGTTGAAAGCAGGCGAAGCAGTTATCACAGCAACAACAGTCAGTGGCAACCTCCGTGCAAACTGCACAGTGACAGTTAGCGGACAAGGCATTGACTACAGCACCTACACACACATCAAAACTGTGGAAGACTACAAAAAGATTGTTCCCGGCAACGGCAAGTACTGCTTGGACAACGACATTGACTTTGGTGGCGAAGACGTTGGTTGCATCGGCAACAGCGGGGACTACACAAAAGTTAACTTCACAGGCGTGTTCGACGGCAGAGGCTACTCCATCAAGAATGCATACTTTGTGAGCAACGGCAAGGACACCGAAACTGGCGAAAACAACAACTCCGACTGCGCAATGTTCTGGAAAGTCAACGCAGGTGGCGCTGTTAGAAACGTAAACTTTGTAGACTGTGTTTCCGAAGGTCTTGTGTACAACGCAATCGTTGCAGTTTGGGTAGAAGGTGGCACAATTGAAAACTGCTACATCCAAGGCCACGTTGCAAACAACAACGACTACTGGGATGGTTGGACACTTGGCGGTATGATTGCTTGCGTTATCAAAGTTGAAAACGGCGTTCCTGCAAGAATCCGCAACTGCATTGTGTACGGCACAAGCGCAGGCATCACCTACGGTTTGGTTGGCTCCAACTACACCGAAAGCCCAACACACCGTGCTGTTGAAAACTGCTACATGATCACAGCAATGGACGGCACACCAATGAACATGGTGGGCGACATCTCCGCAGAATGGAGCGGTGGCGCACAACCTGCTTTCGACTGCTACTCCATCACAGCAGAAGAAGCGCTCGTTGCCGACACGTTCAAAGTTCTCAACCCCTACTACTGGGTAGTTGAAGACGGCAGAGTTCCCTACCTTCGCACAGAAGAAGGCATTGTTCGTGACCACCAAGGCTACGAATTGAAAATTATTGTTATCGTTGATGCAACAAAAGAAATTTCCTTGGGTTCCGGCCAAAAGAAACTTTCCGTAGAATTCAAACCTGCAGGACAAGAAGTTTCCTTGAATTGGGCAAGCAGTGACGAAACCGTTGTTAAAGTAGACAACGCAGGCATCCTCACACCTGTTTCCACAGGCACGGCAACAATCACCATCACAACAAGCGATGGCTACACCGCTACTTGCATTGTTACTGTTGTAGACTAGAACAAGGCTAGTTGCAACGGTATAGCATCACACAAACATTCGGCTGTTGCAAAACGGTACGTCCGCATTGTGACAGCCGATTTTTTCCAGAGAGGACCAAAATGAAACAACTAATCAAAAACAACAAAGGGGCAGTTGTGGCAATGGCAATCATCCTTGCCATCACAATTGCAGTCAACGTTGCAGCAGGATTGTTTGCCGACGTCATCACCAACTTTTTGTTTGGTTGGGGCGTTAGTTTCGACGGCGAAGAATTTGAAAAAACTGCTGCCGAAAGCGACAAACTTTGCGAAGAAATTGCCGGCGAAGGCATTGTTATGTTGGAAAACAACGGCGCTTTGCCACTTGCTTCGGCAGGCAACGTCAACGTGTTTGGCTGGGGCGCAACGGACGGCGGATTTGTTATGTCCGGCAGTGGCTCGGGCAACTCCGTTGGCACACAAAAAACAACTTTGCTACAAAGTTTGGAACAATCCGGCTTCACGGTCAACCAAGAAATCATTTCCGCACTGACCAACTTCCAAAGCAAGCGTGAAGGCTCGTCCTTGGGCAGTACCGAAGAAGTGTTCTACCGCATGTACGAACTTTCTGCCGAAACCTACAACGGGCTTTTGGACAACGCATTGGCGTTTTCCGACACGGCAATCGTGGTTATTTCCCGCCTTGGTGGCGAAGGCCGTGACCTTCCCTTCAAGCAATACAAGCGCACCGACAAGGGCAATTCCACCGATGCAAATCGCACCTACTTGCAACTGACAACGGAAGAAGAGGACATGTTGTACCTTGTTTCCAACGCAGGATTCCAAAACGTAATTTTGCTCATCAACTCCTGCAACGTGATGGAACTTGGGTTCATCGAGTACTACCCCGGCATTGACAGCGTGCTTACCATTGGCGCACTTGGCATCAACGGCGCAAAGGCTGTTGGCAAAATGCTGAAAGGGGAAATTCTTCCATCCGGCAAAACGGTAGACACCTACGCCTACAGCATGATGGACGACCCCACCTACGCAAATGCGGCAAGCAAGGGCGTGACAAACTACTCCAACGGTGGCAAGTACATCGACTACGTGGAAGACATCTACGTTGGCTACAGGTACTACGAAACGGCTGCTCACGAAGGTTTCATCGACTACGACAATGCCGTTCAGTACCCATTCGGCTACGGACTTACCTACACTTCCTTCGAGTGGGAAGTGACGCAAACAATTCCGTCGGCAGGCGCAACGCTTGAAAAAGGCCAAGACATCACCGTGAAAGTGATGGTAACAAACGTTGGCCAACAAAGCGGGCAGGACGTTGTTCAACTGTACTACACGGCGCCCTACGTAAACGGTGAAGTGGAAAAAGCCTACGTAAACTTGTGCGCTTTTGCCAAAACCGAAGTGTTGAAACCCGGTCAAAGCCAAGAATTGACCTTGAAATTCAACTTGTTCGACATGGCAAGCTACGACTGCTACGACAAAAACAACAACGGTAGCGCAACCTACGAACTTGATGCAGGCAACTACGAAATCAAGCTTCAAACCGACTCGCACACAGTCAAACGTTGCGAAAACGCCGTTATCAACTACACCGTTAGCCAAGATATCATCTACGACACCGACCCCGTGACGGGCGAAAAGGTGGAAAACCGCTTCACAGGCGCAAATGCCTACGGTGGCGTGGCAATAGACGGCTCAACAAGCAATGCAAACATCGTGTACCTTTCCCGTGCCGACTTTGCAGGAACGTTCCCCTACGCAAAGGCTGCATCCCGAAGCAAGGGCTACACCATTGGCGCCAACTGGTACGACAAAAATGCCACGGTTGACCAAACAGTTCCCGGGCAAGGCATTGCAAGTGGGCTTCTGCTAACTTCCAACAACACCATCAACGACGAATTGATGCGTTCGCTTGGCTCCGACTACGACAATCCGCTGTGGGATGACCTTGTGAGCCAAATGTCCACCAAGGACTTGGAACGCTTGATTCAAGAAGGCGGCTACCGCACGGCAAAAATCGACAGCATTGGCAAACCACTTTGCTACGACTTCGACGGTCCAAGCGGATTGAACACCAACAACTCCTCCATGTCCTCAACAAAATGGACGGCTTTCCCATCGGAAACAACAATTGCTTCCACTTGGAACACATGGCTTAGCTACACCTTCGGTTTGGCTGTGGGCAAGGAAGCAAGCGACACGGGCGTTTCCGGTTGGTATGCGCCTGCTGTCAACATCCACCGTTCTCCGTTTGGCGGACGCAACTACGAGTACTACAGCGAAGACCCAATGCTCAGTGGCATCATGGGTGCGGAAACTGTGAAAGGCGCAATGACAAACGGCTTGTACTGCTACGTGAAGCACTTTATCGTCAACGAAACGGAAACGGACCGTGGCGGATTGAACACCTGGCTGACCGAGCAAGCGCTCAGGGAAATTTACTTGCGCCCATTTGAAATTTGCGTGAAGCAAGGCAAGGCAAACGCCATCATGACTTCCTTCAACAACCTTGGCGCAATTTGGACGGGTGGTAACAAAGCGTTGATGACGGACATTCTTCGCACCGAATGGGGATTCCGTGGTTCCACAGTTACCGACTACGCCGACGGCACAAGCGACGGTTGGATGAACTACAACCAAGGCTTGCGTGCCGGCCAAGATTTGTGGCTTGCAGGTGCGTACCCCGGTGGTATCTACATGAACATTTCCATGTCGTCCAACACCGACATGTACTACGTGCGCCAAGCATGCAAAAACATTTTGTACACCTACGCCAACACCTACTACGTTGCTGTGACAACGGACGTAGACTCCGACAGATTTGGCGGAACAATTGGCTACAAAGGTCAAGAAGAAAACTCCTACTGGGCTGTGACGCTCATTTTGGTGGCAATTGACATTGTTGCGCTTGGTGGCATTGCGTTGTGGGTGCTGAAACTCATCAAAAAAGGTCAAATTGCAACAAAAGTTAGCGAGGTGAACGATGACAACTAGTTTTTCTGCGCAAAAAGCCTTTGCGCTACTTTTGGTGGCTGTGTTGGCAACGGCAATGCTTCTTGTTGGATGCACGCCACCAACACCACCAACACCACCCGAACCGGAACCACCCAACACAATTTGCTCCGACGGGTTCGACACACAGTACTGCTCCTTCTACGACTGTTTTGACGGAACGGAAGTGGATCGCACCAAGTGGGACTTCCAGTACGGCGACGGCTCCATGTACGGCAACCCCGGTTGGGGCAACAACGAACAGCAGTACTACCGTGAAGAAAACGCCTACGTGCAGGACGGTTGCTTGCACATTGTTGCGCAAAAGGAACAATTCGACAACAAGCCCTACACTTCCAGCAAGCTTGTGACAAAGGGGTTGTTCAGCCAAGCCTACGGCCGTTTTGAAGCACGCATTCGCCTGACAAAAGTTGCGCAAGGTTTGTGGCCGGCATTTTGGATGATGCCACAAGACAGTGTGTACGGCGGTTGGCCCTACTCCGGCGAAATTGACATCATGGAACTGAAGGGCCGTTTCCCCAACCAAAGCAGTTCGGCAATTCACTTTGGTGGCAAACCCCACACCTACAAGTACGGCGAAATTCAATTTGAAAACGACGCCGACTACACGGAATTCCACCTGTACAGCGTGGATTGGACGGAAGAAGAAATCTACTTCTCGGTGGATGGCGTTGTGTTTGCGCACTTCACCAAAGATCAATGGTGGTCTAACCGTGCCATGGACGACGACAACGCACCTTTCGACCAAGAGTTCTACATGATTTTGAACTTTGCCATTGGTGGAAATTTCGACGGCGGACGTGTGCCACCGGATGAGATTTTCCCTGTGGAACTTGTGATTGACTACGTGCGTGTGTACCCGTTGGAAAACATTCCATTGGTGGATGGCGCCGAGCAAGAAACACCACAACAATAATTCGGCACGTTGTGCCCGAACAAATCGGCAAAACCTCCTTTATATAATTCTTTTCTTTGCATTTGCCGAGCAAAACCCCCACCACGTGTGGGGGTTTTGTGTTTTTTGATGGGCAAAACCTTGACGGAAACGCACGAAAAACGCAAGCATAGTGTTTGTTAATGTAGGGAACACCGTTTTCAGCACCCCGTCTTTTTTTTGCACCACGTACCTTGCTTTTTTGTTTGTGCGTGTTGTTTTGATTGTCGTTCCCGAACGTTTCGGGCAGGGGAAGAATGTCGGATGATTGACAAAACAATGTTTTCGGACCGTCGGGGACGCCGGTCCCTACAAGGGCAACAAGTTGCTTGTTGAAAAAACAAATATAATCCGTCAACCTGCTTGTTTGTTCAAACCGAATTGTTTTGCAAGAGCAACAACAATCATATTAAAAAATATATATATCGCCCATGAAATGAAATATAAACAACCCACAAAATGAAATATCATCTCTCCACAAAGTCGAACACAATTTACATTTTTTGTACAACTCAAATCTACAATAAATGTAGGGACCGGCGTCCCCGACGGTCCGCCCCTTGCGTACAAATTCCACCAAACGCTTGGTCGGCACACTTTGGTCGGAGTTGCAAACCGGTTGCCTTTTGCACGGCGTTGTGCTATAATGTTGCTGTATTTCACAAAAGGACAAAGAAGAATGAAAAACAACAGAATTGCCAGCATTGTCTACGTGCTTGTTGCCTACGTTGTGGCAACAGTGGTTGGCGTGCTTGTGTACAAAAAATTGAGTTTCCCCATTGCGTACAGTTTGCTTGTTGCAGACGTTGTTGCCACAATTGTGGTGTTTGCATTCGGTTGCATTGTTGGCAACGCATCCGTCTACGACCCCTACTGGAGCGTTCAACCGTTGATCATTGGCGTTGCAATGTTTTCTACCTACGGCATTTCGCCCTTGTCGCTGTTGATGTTTGCAGTAGTTTTTGTGTGGGGCGTGCGCCTGACGGGAAATTGGCTACACGAATTTCACGACCTTACCTACCAAGATTGGCGCTACACCATGCTTGCGCAAAAAACAAAGTTTTTCTACCCCGTGGTCAACTTTTTGGGCATTCACCTTGTTCCTACGCTTGTTGTGTGGGGTTGCGTGTTGCCGTTGGTGGATGCAATTGTTTACCGTTTGGAACTAAACGTGTTCAGCGTGGTTTTTGTTGTGCTTGGCTTGGGCGCAGTTGCGTTGCAAACTGTTGCCGACGTGCAAATGCACAAATTCCGCAAAAACCGCACTTCCACCTTTATGCGACAAGGCTTGTGGAAGTACAGCCGTCACCCAAACTACCTTGGCGAAATTTGCCTGTGGTGGTGCATGGCGTTGGCGTGTGTTTGCGCCCACCCATCCATGTGGTACCTGTGCGCAGGCGCCCTTGCAAACACAATGTTGTTTGCCTTTGTAAGCATTCCAATGGCAGATGGCAGGCAAAGCAAAAAGCCCGGTTGGGATTCGTACAAAAAGCAAACACGAGCATTGTTGCCCATCTACAAAAAGCAGTAGAACACAAGGCGTTTCCGTTTGGAAGCGCCTTTTTTTGCACCACGTACCTTGTTGCAAATTCCACCAAACGTGTGGTCGGAACACTTTGGTCGGCACTTTCAACAAAACTCCAAAAAGTTCGGGCGTGTACCGAACCTTTTTGCCCTCACGGGGGATGCTGGGGTATGTGGCTCCCCAGCTATGTCAAATTAAAATAAGGGTTGCGGAGTAACCCTTCCTTGGAAGTCCGACTTTGGTGGGCAAAAATTTGCTAGCACAAAGCAACGCAGTTGCGACTGCTTGCAAATTCCACCAAACGCTTGGTCGGAGCAAAAAAAATGCATACTTTCCCCCACTTTTGGCAAAACTAGGCAAAAAAGGAGATTTCCCCATGCGAAAAATTGCCGAAAAAATTGCCGTTGTTGCGCAAACGTGCATTGCGCTTGTGTTTGTGGCAACAACATTGTTGCAAAACCTTGCCGTGCAACAAATTGCCATCACTTCCGTTGCCATTTGGGTGCTTGCCATTGTGTGGGTGGCATGCACGCTGTACGTTGTGTGGTGCAACTTTTCCACCAAGCAATCACTCAAAAAAATTCTTGTGGCAAGCAGTTGCAACAGCGCCACCACCACAAACCACCGTGTTGTGGGCAAAACAATTGCCAAGTGCGCCCAACTTGTGCAGGGCGTAAAGTTGAAAAAGTACCAACTTTCCACCGACGAAAAGCACGGATTTGTGCTGAACCTTGCCATCAACTACCACGGCAAGGACGTTGCCTTTGCCACGGAAAAACTGCGTTGCTTGCTTGTGGATGCCTTTGCCAGCACGCTTGGAGTGGCATTCAACACCATCACTTTTGAAATTTGCAAGTTTTCCACAACCTACACGCCCAACGTGGAGCAAGCGAACCACACTGCCGAGCAACTTGCCCAAGATGCCGAGCAAACTGCCCAACAAAGCCAATGCAACACCTGCACGGCGGAAGAAAAAACCGACCCCCTGCCCCCAACCGACACACCACAGCCCACGTCCGAAACGGACTGAACGCCCACCCCGTGTGCGTGTTTTTGCAATGGCAACCAATTGCGCCCTTGCCACCACTTTGCCCCACAACTGCAAGCCAAAAAGTGCGTTTTTGCCACCACGGGGTGGCTTTTTGATTGCAATTTGCCAAAACACCCCACCCGCACGCTTTTGCCAATGCGTTGAAATTTGCCCACAAAACACAAAAATCGCACCACGGGGTGCCACTTTTCCACACCGGCGCAAAACAAACTGCCATGGGTGCAAACAATTCCCCACCACCGTGAACCAAAACGTTGGCCACGGGTGTTTGCCACAAGCAACCATCTACAAAACTACAAAAACAGCACCACGGGGTGGCATTTTGCAAAACAAACGATAGCAATTCCGTTGGCAAAACACCTTGTTGCAACGCAAATTTTGCACCACGGGTGCCGTGTTTTGAACACTTGTGCTTGCTATGCGTTTCCTTGTGGGCTACAAGCAAACTTTGCAACGCTTCCACACCAACCAACCTTGTTGCCACTTGCCAACAAAAACAAAACACAAAATGTGGGCTCTTTTGCAAATTTGCTGTTTACACTTTGCAAAAAATGTGGTACAATTGTTGGTAGAACACAACTCACATTGGAGGCGACACAAAATGGCACTTCAACAACTCAAAACAACTTGGGGCGAGAACGTTGGCGACATGCCCTTGCAAGAATACCCACGCCCACAGTTTCAACGCAAAAGTTACTTGAATCTCAACGGTTGGTGGGATTGCACTTTTAGCAAAAACCAACAGTTGCCCAAGCACTACGACACAAAAATTCTTGTGCCATTTTCCCCAGAGACGACTTTGTCCGGGGTGGGCAGGCAATTGCAACCGGACGAATTCCTGTTCTACCGCAGAACAATTTCCTTGGCAAAAAGTTTCAACAAAGGATTGGTTTTGCTCAACTTTGGCGCAGTAGACAGCATTTGCGACGTGTTTGTCAACGGAGTGCATTGTTGCCACCACGAAGGGGGCTACAACGCATTTTCTACCGACATCACCAAGGCCCTTTCCAACACGATGCAAAACGAAATTGTTGTGCGTGTTGCCGACTACTCCGACACAAAGCACTACACCAACGGCAAGCAAGCCTTGAAGCGTGGCGGAATGTGGTACACGGCTCAAAGCGGAATTTGGCAAACGGTGTGGATGGAAAGCGTGCCCACCGAGTACATTGCTAGCGCACGCATCACGCCGGACATTGACCTTGGCCAAGTGACCATTGAACTGGACTGCAACTTCAAAGACAACGTTACCGTTACCGTGTTGGACGGCGACAAGGAAGTTGCCAAAGCCGACGGCAAGGACAAAATTGTTGTGAAGATGCCCGGCGACTTCAAACTGTGGAGCCCGGAACACCCGCATTTGTACAATTTGTTGCTTGTTTCCCGCAGGGACATGGTACAAAGTTACTTTGGAATGCGCAAGTTTGGCGTGGAAACCGTTGGCAAGTACAAGCGACTGATGCTCAACAACCAACCCTACTTCCACAACGGATTGCTAGACCAAGGCTACTGGAGCGACGGTTTGTACACGGCGCCAAGCGACCAAGCGCTGGTGTTCGACATTCAAACAATGAAAGACCTTGGCTTCAACATGCTTCGCAAGCACATCAAGGTTGAGCCAATGCGTTGGTACTACCATTGCGACAGGCTGGGAATGCTTGTGTGGCAAGACATGCCAAGCGGTGGCACCTACCAACACAAAATGTCCACTTTGTACATTCCGCACGTGTTCATGTGCATGCGCAAAATGAAAGACAGCAACTACAAGCGTTTTTCCCGCCAAAGCGAACAAAGCAGGGACATGTTCCACACCGAGTACGTGGAAATGCTAGACCAACTGTACAACTGCACTTGCATTGCAATGTGGGTTCCGTTCAACGAAAGTTGGGGGCAGTTCGATGCAAAGCAAATTGCCCAATTCACCAAGGAGTACGACCCAACAAGAACGGTAGACCACGCAAGTGGTTGGCACGACCAAGGCGGTGGCGACTGCAACAGCATGCACGTTTACTACCGCAAAATGCGCACCAAGCGTGACAAAAAGCGTGCCGTGGTGCTTTCGGAATTTGGTGGCTACTGCTTGAAAGATGCCGAACACAGTTTCAATCCAGACAAAACCTACGGCTACAAACTGTTGGAAAGCAAGGAGCAATTTGGCCAAGAACTTGCAAAACTGTTCCAACGTGACGTGGAAAAACAAATTGCCAAGGGGCTGTGCGCATCGGTGTACACACAAGTTTCCGACGTGGAAGACGAAGTCAACGGTTTGCTTACTTTCGACCGAAAAGTTCTCAAAGTAGATGCCGACACAATGCGTGCCATCAACAAAAAGGTAAAACTATGACAGAAAACAAATTTATGCAAAAGGCGTTGATGCAGGCGCAAGTTTCGCTACGGCAGGACGAAGTGCCAATTGGCGCTGTGGTTGTCAAAAATGGAAAGGTTATTGCACGTGCGCACAACACACGCAACAAAAGCAAAAACGCCGTGGAACACGCCGAACTGGTTGCCATACAGCGTGCATGCAAAAAACTTGGCGATTGGCGTCTTGTTGGGTGCGACTTGTACGTCACGCTTGAACCGTGCGTGATGTGCCTTGGCGCTTGCTACAACGCACGCATTTCCAACGTTTACTTTGGCGCTTACGATTTGAGTGGGGCAGGGTGCGTTGCCCTTTCGGAAATGATTGGCAGAACGCTCAACCACGAACTGCAACTGTGTGGTGGCGTGATGGAAAAGCAATGCTCGGAATTACTGACAAACTACTTCAAAAGCAAACGAAACTAGAACTTTTCAACAGCAAGGCAAAAGAAAACACAATTTTCTTTTGCTTTTTTGCTTTGTTACAGTTGACAACACGCTTGCAAATGGCTATACTAGTGCCATTACAAAACAAAAAGGGCTACATTTCATGACAAAACGCTTTTTCGCAGTTGCATACTACTTTTACTACTACTTTACAAACAAGTAACAGTAGCGATTGCCGATGGGAAAAAGTAGATTGTAGTTCAACACGATTTTTTGCAGTTACTTAACTCTTTCGAGCAATCGAAAGAGTTTTTTGTTTTGCTTGGACGTTTTTGCTTTGTACAAACACCCGAAGGGAGGAGAAGAAAATGAAAAAGACACTTATTGCGTTGGCACTTGTTGTTGTGATGACACTTGGCTGTTTGGTTGCTTGCACACCCACCGTCACCATTGACCCCAACAAACCACACTACGTTGTTGGTATTTGCCAACTGATTCAGCACCCTGCGTTGGACAGCGCAACACAAGGTTTCAAGGACGGCTTGACACAAGCGCTTGAAGCAGAAGGACGCACCGTTGAGTTCGACGAAAAAAATGCGCAAGGCGATCCAGACACTTGCGGAACAATTGTCAACACGTTTGTGGCAAAGGGCGTTGACCTTATTCTTGCAAACGCAACGGCAAGTTTGACTTCGGCAGTCAGCGCAACACGCAACATCCCCATTTTGGGAACTTCCATCACCGACTACGCATCGGCGTTGAACATTTCCAACTGGAACGGCGTTGTTGGTGGCAACGTTAGCGGAACAAGCGACCTTGCACCACTGGACAAGCAAGCGGAAATGATTACCGAACTGTTCCCCAATGCCAAAAAAGTTGGTTTGCTGTACTGCTCGGCAGAAGCAAACAGTTTGTACCAAGTGACGGAAATTACAAAGTTCCTTCAACAACAAGGCGTTGAAACAAATAAATTTGCCTTTGTGGACACAAGCGACCTGCCCGCAGTTACAACTGCAGCATGCGCTTGGAGTGACGTTATCTACGTGCCAACGGACAACATCGTTGCAAACAACACTTCCATCATCGACAGCATTTGCCAAGGCGCAAACACACCCGTTGTTGCCGGCGAAGAAGGCATTTGCACAGGCTGTGGCGTGGCAACACTTTCCATCAACTACTACCAACTTGGCGTTATCACAGGGCAAATGGCTGCAAAAGTTTTGCTTGGCAAGCAAGACATTTCCACTTTGGCAATTGCTACCGACAGCAACCCAACGTTCAAATTTGTTGCAAGTCGTTGCGAAAAGTACGGCATTGAAGTACCTTCCAACTACGTGGCAATTGAAGAATAACAGCATTTCTACAATAGAGAGGTTTGTATGATCTACTTGAACGCCCTTCCCGGAACAATTGGACAAGCGTTGATTTGGGGCATCATGGCGATAGGTTTGTTTATTTCCTACAAAATTTTGGACTTTGCCGACTTGACGGTTGACGGCTCGTTGGTGACGGGCGCAGGCACTTGCGCCGTGCTACTTGCAAACAACGTGCACGTTGCCATTGCAATTTTGGTGGCTATGCTTGCAGGCATGCTTTGTGGGCTTGCAACTGCGCTTTTGCACACCAAAATGGGCATTCCACCCATCATGAGCGGTATTTTGACACAACTTGCGTTGTGGTCGGTAAACTTGAAAATAATGGGCAAAGCCACCATTTCGTTGGTGGGCAAGCAATTGCTTGTTGCCAGAGCCGACATTGCAACTTCCATCATCATTTTGGTGGTGTTTGTTGGCGTTGTGATTGGCGCTTTGTACTGGTTTTTTGGCACCAAACTTGGTTGCGCAATTCGTGCAACGGGTTGCAACGAGGACATGGCCCGTGCGCAAGGCGTAAACACCAACACAACCAAAATTTTGGCGCTTGTTATTTCCAACGGACTTGTGGCGCTTTCCGGTGCGCTGTTGTGCCAGTACAACGGCTCGGCAGACATCAACATGGGGCGTGGCGCAATTGTTATTGGGCTTGCAGCGGTTATTATTGGAAACGTGATTGTTTCCAAAATAAGCAGTAACTTTGCCGTTCAGTTGATTGGCGCAATTGTTGGTTCCATTGTGTACTACCTTGTGTACCAACTTGTTATTTGCTTGGAGTGGGACACCGACTTGCTCAAACTGCTTTCCGCAGTGCTTGTGGCTGTGTTCCTTGCCGTTCCACATTTCAAACAAAAGTTTGCAAAACCGCACATCGTGCTTGACGGAGGTGAAAACAATGCTTGACGTACAAAATTTGCTAAAAGTTTTCCACCCCAACACCGTAAACCAAAAAGTTGCGTTGAACGGCATCAGCCTGCACCTTGACGAAGGGGATTTTGTCACCGTTATTGGTGGCAACGGCGCAGGAAAAAGTACCTTGCTCAACTGCATTGCAGGCGTGTTTGGCATTGAAGGCGGAAGCATTCTTATCGACGGCGTGGACGTGACAAAAATGCCTGAGCACAAACGTGCCAAGTTTGTTTCTAGAGTGTTCCAAGACCCAATGAAGGGCACTGCTGCCAGCATGAACTTGGAAGACAACCTTGCGCTTGCAAGCCAACGTGGCAAAATTCACGGTCTCAAATGGAACGTTTCCAAGAAGGACAAGGCGCACTTTGCACAACTTGTTGAGTCGCTTGGTTTGGGCTTGGAAAGCCGAATGGGCACCAAAGTTGCGCTGTTGAGTGGCGGTCAACGCCAAGCGCTGACGTTGCTGATGGCAACGATGAACAAGCCAAAACTGTTGTTGTTGGACGAACACACGGCTGCGCTCGACCCCAAAACTGCCGAAAAGGTGCTTTCGCTGACACGTGACATCACTGCGCAAAACAACCAAACGACGGTGATGATAACGCACAACATGAAGGACGCCATTGAAATGGGCAACAAACTGATCATGATGAACGAAGGTCGCATCATCTACACTGCAAGTGGCGAAGAAAAACGCAACCTCACCGTAGACGACTTGTTGGCAAAGTTCCGAGAAATTGGCCAACAAAACGACAGAATTTTGCTTAGCTAACACACAAAAATTTGACGGTCGGCGCACAAAGCGTTGACCGTTTTGCTTGTTAGTGGTACAATGAAGAAAAACAAACGCAAAGCGAGGTTACCATGATTCTGTACAAAAACGGACTTGTGCTTTTGGGCAAAAAACTTGTCAACACAAGCATTGTTGCCAACCGTGGCAAAATTGTTGAAATTGCGCCGGACATTGTTGCCGACAGCCAAACGGAAGTTGTTGACTGCACGGGCAAATTCATTTTGCCTGCATTCGTGGATTTGCACGTTCACGGGGGAGGGGGGTACGATTTCAACACTGCCAACCTTGAACAAATGGGCAAAATTGTTGAGTTCCACGCCAACCACGGTGTGGGCACTTTGTTCCCAACGCTTGTTGCCGACAGCGACGAAAACCTCTCGAGGCAACTGCAACTGATAGCCGAACTTGCCAAGGAGTACCCTGAAATCAAGGGCATCAACTTGGAAGGCCCGTTCCTGAGCAAACAAAAGTGTGGAGCAATTGCGCCACAATTTTTGCAAAACCCAAGCATGGAAAAATTCTTGCACTACCAACAATGCGCAAAGGGAATGATCAAAATTGTGACCGTTGCGCCCGAACTGCCCAACGCCATCAGTTTGACGGAAGAACTTTCGGCAAACGGCGTGATTGTTTCGCTGGGGCACAGCAATGCGCCTGCAAGCGTTGTGGAAAAGGCGTTGGAAGCCGGTGCAAAATGCTTCACACATTGGGGCAACGCAATGAGCCAAATTGACCGACTGGACGTTGGCGTGATGGGTAGCGCACTTGTAGACGACGGTTGTTTTGTGGAAGTCATTTGCGACGGACACCACGTTTCCAAACAAGCCGTGCAGTTGCTTGTCAAAACAAAAGGCGCAAACAAAGTTGTGGGCATTTCCGACAGCATCATGGCAACGGGGCTTGCCGACGGCAACTACAAATTGGCTGGTCAAGACGTGGTTGTTCAAGGCGGACAAGCATTTTTGACAGACGGCAAAACTCGTGCGGGAAGCACCTTGACACTTGACGTTGCGTTGGCAAATTTGGTGACTTTTTGCAAACTTCCACTTGCCGAAGCCATTGCAATGCTCACCACCGCCCCTGCAAAACTTGTTGGACTTTCCCACCGAATTGGCACGATAGAAATTGGCAAGGATGCCGACTTCACCATTATGGGTGGCATGGCGTAGACCTTTGCAAAAACTGTTCACCATTTTGTTTTGGAAAAACACTTGACTATTTTTAAGTTACAATATATAATGTTTAGGTGCGCAAGGGGATGCCCTTGTAGAATATCAAAAGCGAGGTAAGCGAAAATGAAACAAGGTATACATCCGAATTATCATGAAGCGACTGTTGTATGTGCTTGTGGCGCTACATTCACCACAGGAACAACAAAGGACACTAACACAATCAAAGTTGAAATTTGCAACAAATGCCACCCCTACTTCACAGGCAAACAAAAGCTTGTTGATGCTGGCGGACGTGTTGACAAGTTCAAGAAGCGTTACGGTCTTAAGTAATATACCACAGATACTTCAAAACTCCGAACAAGTTTCGGAGTTTTCTTTTTTTTGACTAGACTATATTTCCGCAACAAAGCCTCCCTTGTGTAAAGGGAGGTGGCACGCTTGCCGTGACGGAGGGATTATTTGCCCTGTGGTGGGATTGTTGACAGTTTACACATTTGACGCTTGCGCAGATTGTAGCTTTGTGATAGAATATAGTCATTGTTATAAGCAGGAGGTCACCATGAGCGCATGCATTTTTGTTGCTTCCAACTTGCCGTTAGAAGAACATCATCCTTCAAAAAATTTTCCAATTCAAATAGATTTGCAAAACAACACTTGTTTTGATGGCAATGCTGATGACAACTTTTTTCTTGAAACTTTTCAAGACGTAGACGTGTACACGGGCAAAACGCACGGGGTTTGTTTGCAATGGATCTACACCGATGGCAGAGCAAAACAACTGGTGGATTATTTGAAAAATGCTGTTGAACAAAGTGGCGTTGTGGAACTTTGGCACGTGTGGCTGGATGACTACTACGAATTTGAAACCCGACCGTTTGTTCACAAGCAAACCATGCAAATAGACAGCCTGACAATTGACAACATAAAAGAAATATGCCAAGCGCAAATTTGGAACTCGCCCGATAAACAGCATCCACAACGACCGTCTTTCTACTGTTTGGAACTGACAAAGTAATCCACAAAAGGCTTTTTGTCCACAAAAACAGGGCAAACAATCAATGGTTGAGTGCATTTTCCACTTTTGGTTGCGTGAAAAGGCGCAAAGTCAACAAACAAGTTGTTTACAGCGGGCAAGCAAAGTGGTATAATTGTGGCAACAAACCAAGGGGGAATTGCAATGAACACAATTGGAAAAAGAATTGCAAATTTGAGAAAAGAAAAACAACTGAAACAAGACGACCTTGCGCAAATGCTTGGCGTAAGCCCACAGGCCGTTTCCAAGTGGGAAAACGACCAAACCTGCCCGGACATCACGTTGCTACCAGACCTTGCCAAAATTCTTGGTGTGACGGTAGACGAACTGCTCAGCGGAAAACAAGCCGTGCAACCTGCCGTGACACTTGTGCCGGAAGAAAAGCGCAAAAGCTTGGATGAACTGATGTTCCGCATTGTTGTGGACAGTTCCGACGGCGACAAAGTGCGTGTGAACCTTCCGCTAAAACTACTGCAAATTGCCATGGAAATGGGCGTGGAAATGCCACAAGTTTCCTCCAACGACGCATTGAAAAACATCAACTGGTCGCAAATTTTGCAACTTGTGGAACAAGGTGCAATTGGCAACCTTGTGGAAGTGGAAAGTTCCGATGGCGACACCGTTCGCATTTTTGTGGAGTAGCAAATGAAAATTGTTGTGCAAGAAAATGGCGAAAAACCCATCAAAATGTTGATACCCACCTGGCTTTTTGCAAACAGAGTGGGCGCAAACCTTGTTGCCAAAAAGTTGCAAGAGCAAGGAATACACCTAGACAAAAAGCAAGCGTTGGCTCTTGTGAAGTACCTCAACGCCTACCGAAAAAAGCACAAAGATTGGGTGCTTGTGGACGTGCAAAGTGCCGACGGATCTTGTGTGACAATCAAGGTGTAGCACGGGCGCAAGGTACTTGAACACGGGTTTTTGCCCAAACAAAACAAAAAAATCCCCACCACGTGGTGGGGATTTTGCTGTTTTTGCCACGCATTGATGCGCAAACAAAAATGCACGTGCAACACAAAACCACAAAGCAACAAAAAAGAGCAAACCAACAAGACAAAAATCTTGAAAGTTTGCTCTGTTTTTTTATCAAAGTGCAGTGCCACTAGGCACGGCTACCAGTTTTTTGCGCCACTTCCCCCACAAAACTGCAGGGGCGTGTGCCAAAATTACACTAGTTTACAGCGTTGGGAGCAACAACTGCAAGGTAGTCCACGTTGGTTGCATCGCTGGCAATTGTTGTGATGACAATTGTGTTTGCGCCTTGTTTGAGTTCAAGTGCAGCCAATGGAATTTCTACCCATGCGTGCCAGTTTTCTTCGCCACCGCTAACAGCAAGCACGTAGTATTCTTCAATTTGAACGTCCTTTCCGTTTACTGTAAGTTTGAACCAATCCAAAAGCATTGCTTCGTAGTCACGCTTGGAAACGTTCAAAATCAAACCAACCTTTTGGTCTGCTGTGGAGTTTACCGTGAAGGTGATTGTTTTGCCTGCGCCACCTGCAACGTTGCCAACGTAGCCGTTGCCGTGGGAGCCATTGCCTTGTTTTGCATTAATGCCACCGGCAATTTGTGCGCTTTCTGCTTCGAAAATGTACTTGGTGCCTTGAACTTTCAATGCTTCACTTTCCGGCAAAGCTGCTTGGCCAATCCATTGTCTGTCGAGGTAGCCAAAGCGTTTTGTCAACCATCTCTTCAAGTAGTCGGCTGCTTCACGTTCCGTTCTGTAGCTGTTGAGCTCATTTGTAAGTTCGCCGTTGCCGTAGATAACACGGTTTTCCCAACGTTCGAAGTTGTGGTCGTAGTATTCTTTGTAGTGAGTTGCAAGTGTTTCGATGTTGGTCAAAAGTGCGTTGAGCAATCCCTTTTCCTTCAAGGAAACCCACTTGTCTTTTACCATTTCTTGGAACCAGTCTTCGTTGATGAGAACAACTAGCCATGGGTTGGAGTTGTTTGCAGCGTACATGCCTGTTGCGCTGTTCATGAAACCGGATCTGATACCGTACGCAGAGTCCTTGTCCCAAGGTGCTTCAAGGCGCAATCTCTTTTCCCCTTCGGGGCCAAAGTCTACGTGGAGATAGAAGCTGGACCAACCAATGTCGGGGTCGCACATGATTTCGTGCATGATGTACGTATCAACAAAGGATTGAATGTCTACGTATTGGTTGAGATGGTCGTACACAGAGCCGGAAATTGTTGTTTCCACAAGCGCTGTGTAGTCGTCGTTGAACTTGTAGTACTTGTTGTTTACTGCTGCTTGGTACAACATCTTGAACACGTTGTTTGTGTAGTTCTTGATGAAGTTGCGTTGTGCTGTGGAGTAGGTGTCGCTCTTGATTGTGTAGCCGTTCACACCTGGGTTACGACGTTGTCCGTCCAAACCAATAAGTTGAACGTTGCCGTAGTCGATGGAGAACGTGTAGTCGCCACCCTTGTTTGGATCTTCCAAATTCCAGTAGCCGTCGTACTCGAACAAGTAGCCGATGTCGGTGCCTTCGTAGTCGTCGTCCGGTTCGGTTGTGTCCAAACGGTTGGTTTGTTGTTGTTCAACAAGCAAGTACACGCCCCAGTACTGTCCGTTCAAGTAAACTTCAACGTGGGTGTAGTCACTGCTGTACAATCCGTCTTCTTCCAAGATGTATTGACCCATCAAGAAAGTTGTTGCGTTTTGTTGAAGAGAAAGGTCTTTCCAGTCGGCAAGAAGAACCCAGCTCTTGAACTTTTCGCCCTCGTTCAAGCCAAGCATTGCTTGCTTTTTGTTGAACTTCAAGCGGATGGGCTTCTTTTCGTATTCCAAAGTGTAGTTACCACGAACTTTTACTTCGCAAGGCAAATCTTCAAGAACCCAATCTTCAGGGCAACGGCTAACGGAAACTGTGCTGTCTACGTAGTCGATAATTCCTGCAAGTTTGTCGTTGCGGTTGTACTTGGTAGCCCATTCGTTGGAACCGTCTTCGGTGTTGATGTCGATGCGAGGCATTTCGTCGAAGATGTGTGGTTGGTATGCAAATGGTTCAACGTCTCCGTGGCCTTGGCACTTGTCCTTGCAAACGTCTTCCGTGCAGGAAGAGTTTGTGCATTTTCCGCAAATTGCACAAACGTTTTGGCAAGTGTGGGCAGGTTCGTCCTTGCAGTCGCACTTTCTAGCGCAAGCTGCCTCGGCGCAACTCAAATCTTTGCAACCACCGCATTCGGGGCAAACACTTTCACAAACGTGCGCCGGAGCATCGTTGCAAGTGCATTTTTGCGCACATGCATCTTCCGTGCAAGTTTTGTCGGTGCATTTTCCGCATTCGGGGCAAACACTTTCGCACTTGTGTGTGCCATCGCAATTGCACTTGTTAGCGCAAGCAGGGTCTTCGCAACCTACGTCTTGACAACCGCCACAAACTTCACACGCTGTGGAACATTCGTGTGGTTTCGGCGGTGTTGGTGGTTGACAACCAACAATACTGAACAGCATGCAACAAAGCATGAGCACAGCAAAGATCTTTGTAAAAGTTTTCATGTTTTCCTCCTAAATTAGTGTTTTTTTTTGGGGATTTTTGTTCTCTCTGCAATGGGAAACCCTTGTTACCCATTATAGTACTTATATTTTAACAAATAACAAAGTATATATCAATACACATTTTTTCAAACAGGCACAAAAAATGTACCAAAAAACTAAAAAGTTCACATGTTTATTTTATAACAAAATTGTGCCACGCAAACAAGCAATTTGGCAACGACTTTTGCATTTCCTCACAAAACGCCAAGGTTATGCCGAAAAACAGCCGTTTGCAAACAAAAAAGGGCAAAAACGCCCTTGAAATTGTGGTTTTGAAAATTTACGGCAAGGCAACTGGCTTGCGATTTTGGAAGTAGCACAACGTTGCGCCGTTGGGGATGGTTGCAAGCACTTGCTCGAAACCACTGCAAAGAGTGTCGGCGCTGTGGCTGTCGCTGTTGAGTTGCACAAACTTGCCACCACAGCTCAAGTAGTGCAAAATACCGTTTGCATCTGCCATTGGCAAAGTTTTGCCACGACGAAGGGAAGAAGTGTTGAGTTCCGGAACAATGCCGTACTTTGCGCAACGCTCCAACGTGCCAAGCACCATTTGGCTGTCCTCGGCGTAGTCGTCGTGCATGCGCTTGGGCAAATCCACGTGGGCAAGCACGTCGAAACCACCTTCTTCCACCATTTCCCGAACGCACTTGTTGTACAGCATTTGGTAGTGCGAATTGCTACATTTGCCTGCTACGGGGTAGTAGTTTAGCGGATAGTGCACACCACCAATGATAACGTCCGGTTGCAAACTTTGCACAAATTTGAGTTCTTGCAAATGGCGATGTGGCGAACCGAATTCGTAGCCAAGCAACAGCAAAATTTGCTTGCCGTACTTTGCCTTGAGCAAGTGGAACTCTTGGGCACGTTTGCCAAAATCCATTGTGGAAAAGGTGGAAATTTTGTTGGTGAGTTCAATGTGGTCGGTAAAACACAGCGCTTGAACAGCGGTTTCCAACGCCTTTTGCACGTACTCTTCCATTGAAGTTTGGCTGTCGTAGCTATAGTTGGTGTGTAGGTGCAAATCGCACAAAAAGTTGCTTTTCATGCTTCAATGATACAACAACCTGTGGCAATTGTCAACAAAAAGGGTGGGGCGTGGTTGATTTTTGCAAAAATTCTACGCTTTGTTTGCCCTTGCAACGCTGTTGAGTAGCCTGCGTGGCAAATCCAAATTTTGCTTCAAAATTGTGGCAAACTGACTGTAGGGGAAGGGGTGACAGAATTTGTCACTGCCCACTTCCACGGTGAAAGACGGAATGCCCAAGCTTTGAACACACCAATCCTTGTAGCCACCAACACTGCCCTTTGGCGTGCAAACACGGTACCCCGTGTAGCGAGAAATGCCGTGGGCAAGCCTTTTGTCACGCTCTAGCCTTTGCCCCGTTTGCCCAAACTCCCAGTAGATTTCCTCCCCCTTCAAGTGATAGGAAAGAGTTGCAACGGGCTTTACAAAATTGGTGAAATCCACAAGCGCCTTTGTTTCCGGCTCGCTACAAGGGTGTTGCCCAACGTAGTTTTGCCAAGAAGGCTCAAACACGTTGCTTGTTCCCTTGCCCCAATTTGCAGGGAAGTTGACGTTCAAGTCCACGCCACGCACATTGGCTTTCCACAAAGAAAAATCCTTGCCGTGCTTGCCGTTTATTTTGACAAGTTGTTTTGCCAAATGTGGCGCAAAATCCACCCCCTGTTGGCAAAGACACACGCCGTCCGGATTGACCATTGGCACAAAGTAGATGCCACCGTCCACAAGCAAATGGCTGTTTTTGACCAAATGTTTGGCAAGGCACACCACAAGCAGGCTTGTCAGGTGTTCTCTTGCGTGAATTCCACCTTGCACCACAAGGCAGTTGCCACCCTTTTTGCCAACGAAAACGTAGGGAATGCATTGATCCAACACACTTTGGCCAATGTTGCCCGTTTCCACGCCAAAATTGCAAAATTTTTCCATTTCCAACAGCAAATCTTTGTACGTAAACACCACACACCCCACAAAAATGCCACCCCGTGGCTCAAAATCTAGTAGTAGTGTATGCCAAAAGCGTGCAAAATTGACCAAAAAAAAAGAGCCAACACAACTGTGTTGACTCTCAAAAATATTCTACTCGTTGGGCACGCAAACGTCACGCAAATGGCGCATGCGACCGTCCCAGTCCAATCCGTAGCCAATAACAAACTTGTCGGGAATTTCAAAGCCAATGTACTTGACGTCCACGTCGACAATTCGGCGAGAAGGTTTGGACAAAAGCGTTGTCATTTCCACGCTTTTTGCCTTGCGACCAAGAAGCAACTCCTTCAAGCGAGAAAGCGTGATGCCACTGTCCACGATGTCTTCCACAACAATGACGTCTCGGCCTTCGCAGTCTACCGACAAGTCCTTGACGATGGTGATTCCACCACTTGTTTGACGGCCGTTGCCGTAGCTGGAAACGGACATGAAGTCTACGTCGCAATCCACGTCAATTTCCCTAAGCAAATCTGCCATGTACACCCACGCCCCCTTCAAAACGCCAATGAAAAGTGGGGTTTTGCCTTGGTAGTCGTTGGAAATTTGTTGCCCCAACTCCTTGATGCGTTGCTTGATGCTTTGTTCGTCGATCAAAACTTCCTTGATGCTACTGTTGTGTTGCATTGCCTTGTTCTCCTTGTTGTTTGATGTAGTATGTTTGGGACGTTTGGTCCGTTTTGACTTGGTTGGAAATTTCCACGCCACACACAATGAGCACGTTGTTGCCATCGGCAACCACCACCAAATTTTGCCGTTGTCGCTGTGGAATTTTTTTGTCTATCAAATACTTGTTGAGTGGTTTTGTGCCACCGCCGAATTTTGTGAACACGTCGCCACTTTGCGGTGTGCGAAAAACTGCCGTTTGTGGAATTTTGGCAAGGTCGAAGGTCAACGCCCCTTGCGTTTTGCTTGTGGAAACGTCCACCAAACCAACCGGGGTTTGTGTTGTTCCAACGGCAAAAGGCATGGAAAACGAGGGGACGTCCCTGCCACTTTCTGCAAAAATGCAAATGCTGTTGTAGTCGTTGACGGCAACAAGCCCAAACGGCAAACAGACTTTTTTGCCACCGTTGTTTTTGGCAAGTGCCAACACGTCGTCCAAATGCACCTTTTCCAGGTCGTGCGTGTAGCCCATTGTTGCAAACACTTTTTGCAACACACGAACAGCCAACGGGCGTGGTTGAACAAGCAATTCAATGGGGATTTGCGCTTGGTTGCCATCAAACCGTACTGTCGAAACGTCGGCAAGTCCGTCCAAAAAGTCGCTGTCTTGCTTGATGGCGTCGGCAAAGCGCAACAAGTTGGTTTTTGCGCCGGGATAGATGCCTTGCAAAAGCGGAAAAACTTGGTTGCGAATGGCGTTGCGTGCGTGGTTGTTGCACGCATTCGTACTGTCCTCCACGTGTGGCACGCCGTGTTGCTTGGCGTAGCTAGCAATTTGTTGCCTGTCAAGGCAAAGCATTGGGCGAAGATACTTGCCGTTTTGCCTTTGCATGCCTTGCACGCCGTTTGCCCCACTTCCACGAAGAAGGTGCATCAGCACGCTTTCGGCATTGTCGTCGGCGTGGTGCGCCAAACAAACGAAATCGCACGGCAAACTTTCAAAAACTTGGTAGCGCAAAATGCGTGCGCCCGTTTCCACCGAAAGTTTGTTTTGTTGGCAAAAGCCCACCACGTCTACGGAAATTGTTTGGCAAGGCACGCCAAGCGTTTGGCAAAAGTCCTGCACGAATTGGCAGTCGGACGAAGCCTCCTTGCGCAAATTGTGGTTGATTGTCACCACGGAAAACTTGGCGGATTTGTGCGTTGTGGCAAACATGTGAAGCATCACCATGCTGTCCACCCCACCGCTCACGGCAAGCACGTAGGTTTTGGATGTGTCAATTTGTTGCATAAAGCACCTGCTAGTTTGCGCCCATTTGCACAAGGGCGTTGCTGAGTTCCACAAACTGTTGTGTGGAAAGTTCTTCCCCACGGCAACCAAGTGGCAAATTGCATTGTTCAAGCAACTGCTCGGCTGTGGCACGTTGCAATTTGAAGCCCACCATCAAGTTGTTTACAAGCGTTTTGCGACGCATTGCAAAAGCTGCCTTGACGGTTTTGCGGAACATTGCGTGGTCGGCAATGTCGTGCTTGTTTTTTGCCATGTCAATGCGCACAACGGCGCTGTCTACGTTTGGTTGTGGGTAGAAAAGTGTGCGTGGCAAAATGCGTGTGATGCTGACGTTGGCAACGGCATCCACGGCAACGGTGATTGCGCCGTAGTCCTTGGTGCCGGGCTTGGCTGCAAGTCGAAGGGCAACTTCCTTTTGGATGGTCAAAGTCATGCTGGAAACCTTGTTGCCATGCTCAACAAAATTCATGATGAGGGGGGATGTGATGTAGTAGGGGATGTTGGCAACCAATTTGTAGTCGCCGTTGAACATTTCTTCCACTTGTTGCACTTTGTACTTCATCACGTCGCCAATCACAACCTTGACGTTGGGGCAATCGGCAAGCGTTATTGCAAGCACCTTTTCCAAATTGCGGTCAATTTCAAACGCAACCACGTGGTCGGCATTTTTGCTCAAAGCACGGGTGAGAGTGCCTGCGCCTGCGCCAATTTCCAACACGTTGCCACCGCAAATTCCCGCATCTTCGGCAATGCCTTGAAGCAAATTGCCGTCGGTGAGAAAGTTTTGCCCAAACTGCTTGTTGAAGCGGAAGCCTGCATCTTTCAAAATTTGTTTTACGTCCATTTTGCACCTTTTGTGTGGTTTTGTTGTTGCCGTTGGCAAAGCAAAGGGAAATTCCCCAAAAATTTGCCACCCAAACCGCCTTGAAAGTTGACAACAAAACACTGTTCTAGTGTATATTATACAACAAGATAAAAAAAGTGTAAACATTCTGCAAACAAAAGTTGGCGCTTTTGTTGCAAAAAAAACCGTTTGCAAGTATAATGTAGGTACAAAGGAAAAAATCTCATGAAGTACACAGTTTTTGACGTGGAAACACCAAACATGGCAAACGACAGCATCAGTAGCATTGGCGTGTGCGTTGTGCAAAATGGCACAATTACCAAAACGTTTGCAAGCTTGGTCAATCCTGAAACACATTTCGACATTTTCAACAGCCAACTGACGGGCATCACACCGCAAATGGTGCAAGGCAAACCCAACTTTGCCGACTTGTGGCCAACGCTGAAACCCATGTTTGATGGGGCAATTCTTGTTGCGCACAATGCCCCCTTCGACATGGGCGTGCTTGCCAAAGTGCTTGCGCACTACAACATTGCTTGGAAACCATCGGTGCAATGCGCTTGCACGGTGCGAATGGGGCGCAAATGCTTCCCCCACTTCCCCAACCACAGGCTAGACACAATGTGCCGTCAACTTGACATCCAGTTGGACCACCACCGTGCCGATAGCGACAGCACGGCAACAGCCAACTTGCTTGTGACCTACCTTCAACAAGGCATCAAGGTGGAAGACTTTGCCAAGCAGTACAAACTGCCCATGCCCATTTCCACGCAAACGTCGCTTTTCTAGCACTCTGCAAAACAACTTGAAACACAAAGGAGAAACAAATGAACAGCCCCAAAGACATTGCAAACAACTACATTTCCGTGGCAAAAAACAAGGTTGCCACACCCGTTGCCAAAACTTTGGTTCTGGCATTTTTGGCAGGCGCATTCATTGCGCTGGCAGGCATTTCCTCCACAATGGCATCGTGGAAACTTGTTGACGGCTGGTCTACAGTGGTGAAAGGTTGCATTTTCCCACTTGGACTTGCGCTTGTTGTGCTGTGCGGAAGCGAACTGTTCACAGGCAATTGCTTGCTTGTTGCGCCACTGCTCAGCAAGGAAATTCCCCTTGGCAAAACTGCCAAAAACTTGGCGTTGGTGTACGTTGGCAATTTGGTTGGGTCGATTTTTGTTGCGCTACTAGTCAGCCTTTCCCTTGCAAACGCCGTGGACGGACTTGCCGAACACCTTGTTGCCGTTGCCACCGACAAAGCCAACTTGGGCTTTGGCAATGCGTTTGTGCTGGGCATTTTGTGCAACATCCTTGTGTGCCTTGCAGTGTGGATGACAATGGCTTCCAACACAGCAGGGGGCAAAATTTTGGCGCTGTTTTTGCCGGTGGCGTGCTTTGTTATTTGTGGCTTTGAACACAGCGTGGCAAACATGTACTACCTGTTTGCAGGATTGTTTTGCCAAGGCATCCACAACGTGCAAGCAAACCTTGGATTGTTGGACGTGCTTGTTGGCAACCTGTTGCCCGTGACACTTGGAAACATGGTTGGCGGAATGGTGTTTGTTGCGCTCCCCTACTGGTTTGTTTACCTCAAAAAGTAGCACACGTGGTGGCAAAAAACTTTGTGTAGCCCACTGTTGACACGCACATTGCTCCCTTGATTGGTTGGAAAACATGCAACCGGATTTCAACGAAAATTTGCAGGAGAAAATTCAATGTGGTTTAGAAGAAATATTACCATTACCGTAGCTTGCGTCGTTACGGAATGTTTGTTAAGTTTAGCGCCCGCAATAGTCATTATCTATCTGTTCTTTCTCCCAGACAAAATGACTGAAATATGGTCAACTTTGTTGATTGTGCCCTATCTTATATTGATACTAAATGTTGTTTTTGTTTTGATTTCGGCAATTGCGAATATATTTGTTGATACCAAATATTTTGTGGGCGAAACCAAAATAACTGTTTTGTCTAAAGATAAACGCACAGAGATATCCTACGGTGAAATTTCCGCCATTGCCTATGATTTTGGGGATTTGTCCCTACGACACACAAAAGCGACACGATTGACATTGGTTGATAAAGAACATAAACAATTGTTATCCGTGAACAATCCACCAATTTTGATGGTTCACAAAATCAAAAAGAAATGTAAAAACATAAAGATGGATTACTATCACAGCAAAAGATTCCTATATTTAATGTCTATAATCAACGGAACTATTCTTTTGATTTCGGTGTTGGCAAAATTATTTTTATAATTGTGAAAAAACAAAATCTTCTAGAAGCAGGTGCGTTTCAAAATGGTAAGTTCGTTTGCCACACACATAATTTTACTTGAAAAAACCTGCAATATTAAAAAATACAAAGGAGGTTCTACCGTACATTTATGAGTAATCTAGTTGCTTTTTTAGTATATGATACAATGGAATACGAAGAAATGGTAGCAGTATCAAAAAGCATCACAAAGTATTGTTTGAACAAAGATATTGGCGCTATTTTCAATTTTCTTGGATATAGTGAAAAACTGATAACAGACTTGAACCCCAATTTTTACTTTTCAATTTCCGATGATTTTCTTCAACTAAACAGCGAATGGTTGAGTACTTCATCTATCGAAAATATTGCGGAAGAAGAAGGAAGGGTGGAATTTTGCGACAAGTTTTCCTTCTTGGAAGATATCTACGCAATACTGGATAGTTATGGGTTGCAATCCGTCAAATTGCTTGTGTCTTCGAGCGGAACCGAGTCGATTGAAGATTTTCTTTTGGTAGATGCGGGATTGGAATCAATAACCAATCTGCTGTACAAAAGTATTATTGAAAACCACGCTACCTATGCCTATGGATTTACAGATATAATTATAAATCTAAAAAGCAATGTGTAGTTTATAAGCAAATGAGGCATTTGTTTGTTTTTGGCAAATTGCCGTGCAAATGCATTACAATATGCAACGCCAAAAACGGTGATTGTTGCGCAAAAACCCACCACGGGGTATACAATTCATCGTTCGGAAGAACACTTTTGCAACAAAGACGCTCGAGGTTCAAAGTCAAAGTTATTGAGCCAAATTTCAAACTAGAAGGTGTTACCATGATAGAATTTGAGGGAATCCCATCTGGCAAATTGAGAAAACATATTATCAGTGCAAACAAAAAACTAGGCCTTATTAGTAGCCTTTTTGGTGTTATTGTTGCTTCAGCAATTATCATCTACTTGACAATCAAGTTCAATCAACCCATAATTTTGCTTGGGGGATTTGTTTGGCTTGCGCTGTTCGTTGTTTTGATGGCCTTGCAGCCATTCAAAAAAGACGTTCCAAAACTTTTTGCAACAAAACTTACCATTTTTGAAGATGGCAAAATGATTGCTGTTGGCTACGACCAATCTTACCATAATTCTGTAGAGTTTGTAAAAAAAGTTCTGGATGTAGGGGATGGATATGTTTTTGAATTTATGTTCAAAGCTAGAAATCCATATTTCCATTGCCAAAAATCTCAAATCACAAAAGGCACAATAGAACAATTCGAGGAACTTTTCAAAGATAAGATTGTCCGTTTGGACAGCAATAGTTAGCCATCGTTTGAAACTGTGGCATAATGGCAAATAGAAAACAAAACACAAACGGCGGAAGGAAACTTTCGCTGTTTTTTTTGTTGGCAAAAAAGCAAAAACCCCACCACGGGGTGGGGGATTGGCAACACAAAACAAAAAAAGTGGGGCATTGCGTTGTTGCAATGCTCCACTTGTTGTTGGTAGAACTAGAGTTTGAGTTTTTTGGCAAGGTCTAGCAAAATTTTGGAAACTTCGTTGTCGTAGATGTTGCGACGAATGCGTTTTTTGAGATATTCCCTGTCCTCTTGGCTGAGTTCGGGACTGTCCATCCTTGCAAAAATTTGGGCAAGCTTTTGTTGGTCGCTCAAGGTTGAATCCAAAACGTCCTTGTGTTGCTCAACAAACAGCATGAATTCGTCCACTTCCTTTTGCACAATAAGTTTTTTCAAATTTTCCACCTGCTCGGCAGAGAGTTTTTTCGTGTTGTACTTTGCCAAAATTCTGTCGGCAATCATTGCAGAAGTGGCAAGCACGTCGCCAAGAATATCTCGGTGTTTTTTGTCGTAGTCGTCGAAAATTTCCAACACAAGTTGTTCGTAGTTCATGGGTTTCTCCTTGGTTTTGGTTGTGTTGCAAGCAAAGCGATGCAATTGTTTTTTTGCTTGCTACTCCGTGCGAAGTGCCACCACGGGGTCTTTTTTTGCTGCACTGCGAGATGGAATAATTCCGGCAATCAAGGTGAGCAACACACTGATTGCAACCAAAATTCCCGCAACGGCAATTGGCAAAATTGCGTTGAGCGATTGAATGCCTGTGAGTGCGTGCAAAATCAGGTTGATGGGGATTGTGAGCAGGTACGTGAAGCCCACGCCAAATAATCCGGACACAAGCCCAATAATTACCGTTTCGGCATTGAACATTGTGGAAACGTTGCGTTTGGATGCGCCCAAAGCACGCAAAATACCAATTTCCTTGGTGCGTTCTTGCACGGAAATGAGTGTGATGACGCCAATCATGATGGAAGAAACAATCAAGGAAATGGACACAAACGCAACAAGCACGTAGGTGATGGCATCGATGATTGTTGTGACGCTACTCATGATCAATCCAACGTAGTCGTTGTACTTGATTTTGTCGGCATCGGAAAGGTCCTTGTTGTAGTTGGCAATGTCCTCTTCCACAACGTCCTTTGCCGAGAAGGAAACCGTGTACAGGCTGATTGCGCTTGGTGCGCCAATGTCCAAACAACCGATTTTTACCAAATTGTCTTGATAGGTGCTGTCGGAGAAGGGCATCACGCTGTCGAAGTACTCAACGCATTGTTCGTCGGTGTAGGAAGCAAACGCCATGTCGATGAACACCGTTTGTTCCTCCGGCGTCATTGCCATCAGTTGCCTTGTGATTGCGCCAAGTTTGGTTGCTTGCGCCATGCCGGGGGCAATTGTTGGAATAATATCTTCCAACTGTTCGTCCGTCATTTTGTTGATGGCATCGGCAATTTGTTCGCTTGTTGCGCCACCACTGCTGGATTGAAGCGCTTGCACAAGCAGTTGTTTGAGTTGTTCCTTGGGCATTGCCTTCAAGTTTTGTTCCGTTTGGGCAATTTCCTCCGCAGTTGGAATGCTGGCAATGGTCGTGAACATTTCCACACGCTTTGCCGAACTTGCCGACGAAGTGTAGTCCTTGAACAAATCAACTTTTTGTTGATCCGTCAACTTGTTGTCCTTGAAGTACAACCCTGTGAACACGTCCACGTTGGGGCTTTGCTTTTGCGCCATGGCAATGTCGCTGTTTTGTGATTGTTCAATAACGTAGTTTGTCAGCGCAGTTGTGTAGCAAATGGAACCGGAAAGCATTGGCGTTGTGCCGTTGTCCGCAGGGCGAATGATGCCAACAACCTTGAGATCCAAGCCAACGTTGCTGTCCTCGAACATGCGTTGCAATTCGCCATCCACTTGGCGCTTGTCGTACCAACCGTCTCCAAGTGGGCTGTAGCACTCGTAGTTGAAAATTGTTTTGTACTGTTTGCTACAAATTTGTTGATACGTCCACACCTTTTGCGTGGTTTGTGGCAAGGTTGCGCCACTTTGCGCAGCATCAATAATTTGGTCAATTTCCGCACGGGTTTTCAACCCCAATGCGTACAAAGTGAGGTCGTCGATTTCGTTGTTGCCGTCCACCACAAGCACCACTTCGTTGTAGGCATTGGGCCAATTTCCGTACACAACGTCGTACTGGCGCTTCAAAATGTCGTTGATAAGTCCACCGTCCTTGGCGGGCAAAAGTTCCTGCCACATAGACATGCTACCTGCGCTAGACATCATTGCCGACATCATTGAACTGCCCGTTGTGGTAATTGTGGACATGTCGATGCCGTAGAAACCGCCAAGCACGTCTGCCATGATTTCGCTTGTGTCGGACAGGATGACGTTGCCATCGCCGTTTTTGGTGTAGATTTGCAAATCCAAATTGTACGAGTAGTGAACACCGTTCAAACCCTTGTACATTTCACTGTGTTCATCGGCAAGTTGCTCTTCCAAGTGCTTTTTGTAGGACGCAAGGTCGTTTTGCGTGGTTTTGATGTTGCCAAGCGCATTGGTCAGGTTGTAGAGCGCCAACTTTTCGTACACGGCATCCTTGTCGTGCGGTTGTTGCGACTGCGCCGAATCGGAAAGGGATTGGAACATTCCGCTGATGTCGGTGTGCGATTGCTCCAACACCAACGGGTAGGAAGAAAGCGTGTCTTCCTGCACCAAATCGATGTAGGTCGTCATGCCGTTGGAAACTGCAAAAATAAGGGCAATACCAATGATACCAATGCTACCTGCAAAACTTGTGAGGATTGTTCTGCCAAGCTTTGTGAACAGGTTTTTTAGCGAAAGCCCAAAGGAGGTTGCAAAGGACATGGACGGCTTTTTGACAGGCTTTTTGCTGGGCTCCACCGGTTGTTGCGCCAAATCTTGTTGCAATTGGCTGTCCGAGTAGGGGCAGGAATCTTCCGTGATGAGTCCGTCCAACATGCGCACGATGCGTGTGGAGTACTTTTCGGCAAGTTCCGGGTTGTGCGTTACCATGATAACAAGCCTGTCCTTGGAAATCTTTTTCAAAATATCCATTACTTGAACGCTTGTTTCCGTGTCCAATGCGCCTGTAGGTTCGTCGGCAAGAACAATTTCCGGATTGTTGACTATTGCACGGGCAATGGCTACACGTTGCATTTGTCCGCCACTCATTTGGTTGGGGCGCTTGTTGTACATGCCTTGCAAACCAACTTCGTCCAACGCCTTTTTTGCACGCTTGTTGCGCTCTGCCTTGGAAATGCCGGAAAGAGCCAACGCCAACTCTACGTTTTGCAACGCAGTTTGGTGGGGAATGAGGTTGTAGGATTGGAACACGAAACCAATGGAGTGGTTGCGGTAGGTATCCCAATCACGGTCGTTGTAGCGCTTGGTGCTTTTGCCGTTGATGACAAGGTCGCCGTCGGTGTAGTTGTCCAACCCGCCAACAATGTTGAGCAAGGTGGTTTTTCCGCAACCGGATGGGCCCAAAATGGACACAAAGTCGCTCTTGCGGAAATTCAACGAAACGCCTTTCAAAGCATCTACGGAAAGGTCGCCCATAACGTACTTCTTTTTGATGTTTTTTAGTTGTAGCATTTTTTCTCCTGACTAGTTTGGTTTGGAAGCAATTTGCTTTTTGGGAATGGGTTTTGCAAGTTTTTTGTTGGAAAGGTACTCCACAATGTCTGTGATGACAACGTGGTCTTTGCTACCAAGAAGCATGGCGTGGCCAATGTCGTGGTGCTTGATGTACAAATTGGTTGGTAGCAAATGGCGAAGGTAGTCGATGGACGCCTCCGGCACAAGTTCATCCAATTGCCCCCAAACAAGCAAGCAGGGGGTGGAAACTTTGTGCGTTTCTATTTGATGGTTGATTGTTTTGATAAGAGCAGCGAACACCTGGAAGGTGTGCACGCTGATGTTGGGAAGCATCCTTTTGAGGGCAATATCCATGGAAACACTTGCGTTGTACAAGTGCGGTTCCAGCGCCTTGCCCGTTGTGTTGAGCCTGTGAGCAACAGAGCCACGTTGGAAAAATGCATTCTTGAATTTGCCAATGTAGAACTTGAGTGTTGCCAGTGGCGAATTGAGGTTGAAGTACTTGTTGGCAGGCGCAACCAAAACAGCCTTGCGCACCTTGCGTTTGCTACAAACGTAAGTCGCCAACGCACCACCCATGCTAAAGCCAACAATGTCTACCGCATCGTGTTTTTCGGCAAGTTTGTCGAAGGTGCGAAGCACAGCCCTTAGCGTGGCTTGAACTGTGAATTTGGAAAAATCCACCTTGCCGTCGTGACCGGGAATTTTGCACGCAACAACTTCGTCGTACCAACCAACGTAGTCGTACAGCCTGCCAAAATCTTCCGTGTCCGTCAAAAATCCGTGAATTGTCATCAATGCTACCGACATACTACCAGCAAATCTCCCTGTGTTGTTTTGCCAAAAACTCGTTGGCTTTGGAAAAATGTTTGCAACCAAAAAAGCCTTGGTAGGCGGAAAGTGGGCTTGGGTGTGGGGCGGTAAGCACCAAATGTTGGGGGTTGGTGACAAGCGACTTTTTTGCCAAAGCGTTGCGCCCCCACAACAAAAACACCACTCCACGACGGCGATTGTTGAGCGCCTTGATGACTTCGTCGGTGAAAATTTCCCAACCTTTGCCCTTGTGCGAATTTGGCATGCCGTGTTGCACGGTAAGCACCGTGTTTAGCAAAAGCACGCCTTGCTTTGCCCAAACTGTCAAATCGCCACCTTCCACAATGGACGGTCTGCCCAAGTCAGTTTGAATTTCTTGAAAAATGTTGACCAAACTTTTTGGCGCAGGCACACCCTTTGGCACGGAAAAACTCATGCCCATGGCTTGGTGTGGATTGTAGTAGGGGTCTTGCCCCAAAATCACCACGTTGACGTCGTCGAAAGCCGTGTGGTCGAATGCGCTCAGCATCAAACTTTTTGGTGGGTACACGGTGTGCGTGGCGTACTGCTCCACCAAAAACTTTTTGAGTTGCACAAAGTAGGGTTTTTGAAATTCTTGCAGGAACAAACTGTCCCAGCCGTTGTAGGTGCGAATTGCCATGTTTTCCTCCAAAACACAAAATACATGGTTTGTTATATTTTACTACACAGCCCACATCTAAACAAGCATTTGCACGCAAATTTTCCAAAATTTTGTTTTACGTTTGTTATTTTACAACAAAATAGTCAACTATAACTAAACAAAGCAAAACTTGCCAAAAAAAGACAAGATTTTTGCACATTTTTTAGCAAGAAAAGATGTGGGCAAAATTGAACGATTTTTGTGAAACTTTTGTCGTACCGAGCCATCGTTGAACTTGTTGAGTAACGCACTTTGCCACAAACGTTTGAAAAGCGCACACGATAACACGGCTTGCAACAAGTTGCCCCATTTTGCTTGAAAGCCTTGCGCAATGGCAAATTCTCAATTGGAAAAGTTGCGAAAATACCACTTCTACAACCGAACAAGGTGCGAAAAGGTTGACACAACGGCTGTGAAACACGTGAAACATTGGCAAACGGTTGCATTAGAATTGCAATTTGTTGCAAAATGGCGTTGCAAAAACAACAGACGGTATTGCTGAGCGGAATTAGAAATTAACCGTTGACAAAAGTTACACCTGCAAAAAAGTGGCAAATGGTTGCAAAAATGGTTGCGAAATGTCAAAAGCAACTGGGCGATGAAAGGCTTTCGGCAACTGCTGAAAACCTTTTGCGCCGTTACTTCTACGTTGAGCAACCAACGGCAAGCAAACAAAATTCACCGACAAAACTTGCTCGAATTTGCTTGCAATCAACAAAAAAAGGGAAAACGATGGTTTTCCCATTGCGTTTTCCCTGTGTGACGTATTTGAACTAGAAACTACTTCCTTGTGCTAAACACAAAAGTTGTTGTGCTGAAAAACTGTTGACCTGCCTTGAGAACGGAAGTTGGGTAGTCGGGGTGGTTGATGGCATCCGGGTAGGTTTGTGTTTCCAAACAGAAACCTTCGAACTTGCCGTACACGTGCTTGCCCGTTGTGTTCAAGCCGTTTGCCGTGTAGAACTGCACGCCCTTTTGGTTTGTGAAAGCATCCAACTGAATTCCGCTGTTCGGTGCGTAGATTGTGGCAAAATGCTCCGTTTCCAAACAAAAGTTGTGGTCGTAGCCACCACGTGAGTTGGCAAGGTCGGGATGCTCGGCAAGGATGTCTTGACCAATTTGCTTTGGCGTGCGGAAGTCGAACGCCGTGCCATCGACAGCAACTTTGGCAACCGGCAGGGCAATTTCGTTGTTTTGCAAGTAGTGGTCGGCATTGATTTGCGCCACGTGTTGCAAAATTGTGCCGTTGCCTTCCCCTTCCAAATTGAAGTAGACGTGGTTGGTTGGGTTGAACAACGTCGTTTTGTTGCAAACGCCTGTGTACACAATTTTGAGACTGCCGTTTTCTGCCGTGTACTGCACGGTGTAGTCTAGTTTGCCGGGGTAGCCTTCTTCGCCATCAAGACTTGTGCGGAAAAGCACCAACGTGTTGCCTTCCACACGGCTGTTGTACACTTTCTTGGCAAAGCCGTTGGCTCCACCGTGAATGTGCAAGTTGCCCTTGTTGAGCCCAAGTTGGTAGGTTGTGCCTTCCAAAGTAAATTTGCCGTTGGCAATGTGGTTTGCGCACCTGCCAACAACTGCGCCAAGGTAGCCCATTTTGGAAAGGTCGGCGCACTCCGTCGTGCCCAAAACAACGTCCACGGGGTTGCCGTTTTTGTCGGGAACTACCAATTTTTGTATGCTAGCGCCAAGGGTGGAAATGTCCACGGAAATGTTTGTTCCCGTCAAGGTGTACACAAACACGTCTTCCCCTTGGTAGTTTTGCAAAAATCTTTTTGAAATCATGTTGCTCCTTTGCGCCACTTGGTGGCAAAAATGTGTGTTTTTGGCACCACGGGGTGCCTTTTTTGGATGGTTGGCAAAAATTTGGGTTTGCTAGCCATTGCGCAAGGCTACCACTTGTTTTTTTGCCAAAAGTGCCCACCCGTGTGTGGAAAACTAGCCTTCGAAACCGTTGGGGTTTTTGCTTTGCCAATTCCACAGGCTTTGGCACATTTCGTCAATGCCAAGGTGCGCTTGCCAATCCAACTGCTTGTTGGCTTTGGTGCAGTCGGCAAAACAACTTGCAATGTCGCCGGGCCTTCTTGCCACAATTTGGTAGGGGATGGGTTTTCCACAAGCACGCTCGAATGCGTGGATGACGTCCAACACCGAGTAGCCCTTGCCCGTGCCAAGGTTGAACACGTGCACGCCACTGGATTGCATTTTTTCCAACGCCTTGATGTGCCCCAACGCAAGGTCTACAACGTGGATGTAGTCTCTAACGCCCGTTCCGTCGGGAGTGGGGTAGTCGTTGCCCATCACACGCACGAATGGCAACTTGCCCGTTGCAACTTGCGCAATGTAGGGAGTGAGATTGTTGGGAACGCCCTTGGGATCTTCGCCAATAAGCCCCGATTCGTGTGCGCCAACGGGGTTGAAGTAGCGAAGCAAAGTGATGTTCCAACTGTTGTCGGAAACGTACAAGTCTTGCAAAATGCCTTCTATCATCAACTTGGTTGCACCGTAGGGGTTTGTGGTGGAAAGTCGGCAAGTTTCGTCCAACGGAAGCCTTTCCGGGGTGCCGTACACCGTTGCGCTGGAAGAAAACACAATGGTTTTTACGCCAAATTTTTGCATTGTTTGAAGCAACACAATTGTGCCGTACACGTTGTTGTTGTAGTACTCCAACGGCATTGCAACACTTTCGCCGACGGCTTTCAAGCCTGCAAAGTGAATTACCGAGCCAATTTGGTTTTCTTCAAAAATTTGTTGCATCACGGCTTTGTTGCGAATGTCGGCATTGTAGCACTTGACACTTTTGCCTGTGATTTGCTCCACCCTTTGCAAACAAATTGGGCTACTGTTGGAAAAGTTGTCCACAACAATGGGATCGTAGCCACGAGAAATCAGTTCCACCAATGTGTGACTGCCAATGTAGCCTGCGCCACCCGTTACCAAAATACTCTTCATGTTGACCTCCGTGGGCAAAACGCCCAAAGTTTTGTGTTTACATTATATACCAAGAACGCCACTTTGTAAAGTGGGCAATGGCTTTTTGGCGCAAATTGGCAAATTTGGCACGTTTTGAAGCGCATTTGGGAAAAAGCGCAAACTGCCACTTTCAGTTTGTTGCAATTTTGCAAAATTGACACCTTTTGGGCGTGCAATTCCGAGAAATTTGGCAAAACACCGTTGGCAACTTGTTGCAAAAATTGTCAATTTTGTCTTTTGGCAAGGCAAGCGCAACCAAGGGATTGTTGCAAATTGACAAATACTGCAACAAAAAAATCCCCACGATGGGGGATTTTACAAAGGCATTTTGCGTGGTTTGTTTTGTCCACGTGGAAATTGCTTTGGCGTTGAGCGAACTTTTTTGTACACAAGCAAACAACGGCTTGCGCCACTTGGCAAAGTAAAGTTGTGATGCGCCACAAATTTCAATCCAAGCACGTCGGATGCGTGTTTTGCCAAGTCCACTTCCTGCAAGTCGGTTTTGTAGGCAAGCACAATGCCACCAATTTTGACAATTTGCGCCGTGTACTCCAACAAAATGTTCAATGGCGCAACGGCACGGGCAGTTGCAACGTCGAACTGTTGGCTGTGCGTTTTGGCAAAGTCCTCGGCACGGCTGTGGATGAACGTGCCAACAACGCCCATTTTTTGGCAAAGCGTGGACGTGAAGTTGATGCGTTTTTCCAAACTGTCAACAAGCGTCACGTCGATGTCTGGGCGAAGAATTTTCAAAGGCAATGCGGGGAACCCTGCACCACTTCCAACGTCGCACAACGTGGCGTTTTGTGGAACAAAGGGTGCGCCAAGCATGCTGTCGGCAAAGTGCTTCTCCCAAACTTGGCTTGGCTCGGTGATTGCCGTGAGATTGTACTTTTGGTTTTCGCTTGCCAAAAACTCGCAGTAGACGTCCAATTGCTTGCACATTTCTTCCATCAGTTGCAGTTTTGTTTGTTCAAAAATGTACTGTTTCATGTTTTCCTTAGATAATTTTGCTGTTTTCCCACCACGGGGTGGGGTTTTTGTAGTTTTTGCCGGTTACAACAACAATTTGCAACATCGTTGACCTGTGGGTGCGCTTTAAGTAGGTTTTGCGCCATTTTCCACACACGGGGTGCGATATTTTCAAACTGTTTGCGTGGCAATGCAATGCGTTTGTTTCTTGCAAGAAAAACCACTTTCCACTGCAATTACGCTACCACGGGTGCGTGGTTTTTGCAAAAAGTGCGCTACTTGCGTTGCGCAAGCCACACAATGAGAATTTGCACGTCGGCAGGGGAAACACCGCTGATTCTACCTGCTTGTCCAAGGTTTGCAGGGCGAATTTTGTTGAGTTTTTGCCTTGCTTCAATGCGCAAACCTTCAATTTTGTCGTAGTCGATGTCTAGAGGCAAAGGCTTGTTTTCCAATTTTGCCGCTTGGGCAATGGCATCCATTTCTTTTTCGATGTAGCCCTTGTACTTGGTTTCTATTTCCACTTGGTACAGGCTTTCGCCGTCCATGTTTTGCAAAAATCCCAGTTGAACAATGTCTTGCACGGTGATGTTTGGGCGACGAAGCATTTCCTCCAACGACAGCCCTTTTGCAGGCACGGGTTCGCCCTTTTGTTGGAACAACGGGCCAAACACCTTTGGCGAAAGCACCGTTTTGAGTTGCTTTTGCGCTTGCTCAATTTGTTGCTTTTTTGCAAGGAATTTTTGGTAGCGCACTTCGTCCACCAAGCCAATTTCGTGGCCAAGTTCCGTAAGGCGCATGTCGGCATTGTCTTGTCTCAACACAAGCCTGTGTTCGGCACGGCTTGTCATCATGCGATAGGGCTCGAAAGTTTCCTTTGTGGTGATGTCGTCCACAAGCACGCCAATGTAGCTGTTGTCCCTGCGGAACACAATCGGGCTTTTGCCGTGAACAAGCCTTTCGGCGTTGATACCTGCCACAATGCCCTGTGCGCCGGCTTCCTCGTAGCCACTTGTGCCGTTGATTTGCCCAGCAAAGAACATGCCGGGGATTTTTTTGGACATCAGCGTTGCATCCAATTCCGTTGCGTCGATGCAGTCGTACTCGATGGCGTAGGCGTCACGCATGATTTCCACGTTTTCCAAGCCTTCAATGCTGTGGTAGATTTGTTGTTGCACGCTTGCAGGCATACTGCTGGAAGCGCCTTGAACGTAGAACTCGCAAGTATCTTCCGACTCCGGTTCAAGAAAGATTTGGTGGCGTTCCTTGTCGGCAAAGCGCACAACCTTGTCTTCTATGCTTGGGCAATACCTTGGTCCAACGCCGTCGATAGAGCCGTTGTAGATGGGCGCAAGGTGCTTGTTTTGCAAAATGATGCGCTTTGTTTCCGCTGTGGAATAGGTGAGGTAGCAACTGCGTTTTGTTGCAGGAATGCTTTCCGTCATGTAGCTGAATGGGCGCACGTCCTCCTCGCCACGTTGCTCCACCGTTTTGGCAAGGTCGATGGACATCATGCGCACCCTTGCAGGCGTTCCCGTTTTGAAACGGCGCACGGTAAAGCCCAAGTCCACCAAACTTTGCGTCAAAAACTGTGCGTTGGCAAAGCCGTTTGGCCCGCTGTTGCGCACGCAATTGCCCACCAAAGTGCGAGAGTTGAGGTACACACCACAACACAAAATAACTGCCTTGGAAGTGTACTGCAAGTCTACTGCCGTTGTCACAACAAAGCCGCCTTCTGTTTGCTCCACCTTTACCGCTTCGCCTTGGCGAAGGTACAAGTTGGGCGTGTTTTCTATGGTTTGCTTCATGCGGACGTGGTACAAATTTTTGTCCACTTGCGCACGTGGAGAGTACACGGCAGGGCCTTTGCCACGGTTGAGCATGCGCATTTGCAACAAACTTTGGTCGGCATTGATTGCCATTTGTCCGCCAAGGGCATCAATTTCCTTGACGATTTGCCCCTTTGCCGTGCCACCAATACTGGGGTTGCACGCCAAAAAAGCAACTGTGTCCAAGTTGGTTGCCAAAAGCAAAGTACTGCATCCAAGCCTTGCTGTGGCAAGCGCCGCTTCGCATCCTGCGTGCCCTGCGCCAATAACTATAACGTCAAAATTTTTCATTGTTTTTCCTCGCTGATTGCACTTTTTGCCAAGGGGGGGTTATTTTCCTAGGCAAAACTTGCTGTAGATTCGGTTGATGATGTCTTCCTCGGCGCTTGTTCCAGTAATTTCGCCAAGTGTTTCCCAAGCGGAACGGATCATGGACGAAACAACGTCCAACGTTACCGTTGCTTGCAAAACCTGTTGCAACTGTTGCCTTGCTTGCTTCAAGCATCCAAGGTGCCTTTGGTTGGTGATGAGCAAATCGCTCGTTTCAATGTCGCCTGCATCAAACATGTCGTACAGCATTTGCTTCAACTCTTCCACTTCGCCACCTTTTGCCGAAATGGAAAGTTGGTTTTTGCCACATTCCGCCTTGCCAAAAAGGTCGCTTTTGTTGAAGATTTTGATTACGGGCTTGTCCGTTTGGTAGGTGCTTTGGTCGGTTGGATCGTCGGTGACGTACAACACAACGTCGGCTTTGTCGGCTGCGCATTTTGCACGGCGAATGCCTTCGGCTTCTATTTCGTCGGCAGTTTGCCTGAGCCCCGCTGTGTCCACAAAGTTGAACTTGATGTCACGGTAGAACACGCTTTCCGTCAAGGTGTCCCGTGTGGTGCCTTCAATGCCCGACACAATTGCCCTGTCTTGCCCCAAAAGCGCATTCAGCAAACTGCTTTTGCCAACGTTTGGAGCGCCAACAATGGCAACGTCTATGCCGTACTTTGCCACCTTGCCAAGCGCCGAAGTGGCAATTATTCCATCCAACTGCGCCACAACGTTTTGCAAACTTTGCGCAACGCTTTCCGCAGTTGGCAGTTCAAGATCTTCCTCGGGGTAGTCCAACGCCGCTTCGCTTGCGGAAATTGCATCCAACAGCACGTCTTGCAGTTCCACAATGCGCTTGCCCAGCTTGTTTTCCAACAAATTTGCGCCGGCTTTTGCTGCCGAAGCCGTTTCGGCATCTATCATTTCAATGATGCCTTCGGCATTGGTGAGGTTTTGCTTGCCGTTGATGAATGCTCGCTTGGAAAACTCGCCGTTTTGCGCCATCACTGCGCCGTGTTCAAGGCAGGTTTCCACAACGGCGTTGCTAACAGCCGTGCCACCGTGGCAATGAAATTCCACCGTGTTTTCCCCCGTGTAGCTGTGGGGTGCGCAAAAATACACGCACATTGCGTGCTCGTCGAAATGCTTCGTGCGCAAAGTGCCCACCTTGAGCAAGTTGGGCTGTTTGGGGAATGGGCTGAAAAACTTTTTGGCAATTTCCAGGGCGTTGTCGCCACTCATGCGCACCACGGCAATGGCGCTTCTGCCACGAGCCGTAGACAACGCAACAATGGTACTGTTCATAAGTCACCTCGCATACATAGTTATTGTAGCATTTTTTGCAAAAAAAGCCAACTACTTGATGTGCCAAACACAAAAACTGCGCCAAATTTTTTGCATTTGGCTGTTTGTTGGAAATTTGTTGAACAAAGTTGAAAATTGTTGCAGTAAAAATTGTATTTATTGTTGAAAAAGTTGCGTATTTGTGGTATCATTTAAATGTAGAAATATCCGCTTTGAACAACTTGCACTACTTTGCACGTTGTTGCGGAAATACCTTTGGGAGCAAAATTATGGGAAAAGTCATTGCGTTTTCTAACCAAAAAGGTGGCGTGGGCAAAACCACAACTGCCATCAACCTGTCTACCTACGTTGCAATGCAGGGCAAAACCGTGCTGTTGATAGACTTCGACCCGCAAGGCAACGCAACAAGCGGTTTCGGCTTGGAAAAAAATGCGTTGGAGCAAACCACCTACGACGTGTTGATGGGGGATTGCTCGGCAATGGAAGCCATTCGCCAAACCATGGTAGAAAACTTGTTCATTTTGCCTTGCAACATGGACCTTGCCGCTGCCGAAGTGGATTTGGTAAACGTGCCAAGCAGAGAAAGCGCTTTCAAACGTGCCATCCAACCACTGCTGGAAAAGTTCGACTACGTTTTTGTTGACTGCCCACCAAGTTTGGGCTTGATCACCTTGAACGCACTTGTTGCTGCCGACAGCGTAATCATCCCAATCCAAAGCGAATTTTTTGCATTGGAAGGTTTGAGCCAACTGATGAACACCATCAAAATTGTAAAAACAAGGCTCAACTCCAAGCTGAGAATAAACGGCGTTGTGCTGACCATGTACGACACTCGCACAACAATGTCCAAACAAGTGACGGAAGAAATCTACAAGTACTTTGGCGACCTCATCTACACCAAACCTGTGCCACGCAACATAAAGTTGGTGGAATCGCCCAGTTTTGGCATACCTGTGGAATTGCACGCACCACGCTCCACGGGCGCATCGGCCTACAAAGCGCTTGCAGAACAATTTTTGAAAAGAGAGGAACAGTAGACCATGGCAGAAAAGAAAGGACTTGGCAGAGGATTTGCATCCCTTATGGGTTTGAACGACCTAGACATCATTCAAGACGGCGTAAGTTCCAGCGCCGATGGCGTTGTGGAAATTTCCTTGTTGGACATTGACCCCAACCGAGAACAACCACGCAAGCACTTCGACGAAGGCGCATTGAACGAACTTGCCGAAAACATCAAGTTGCACGGCGTTATTCAACCCATCATTGTGACGCCAATTGGCAAGCGCTTTATGATTATTGCAGGCGAACGCCGTTTCCGTGCAAGCAAAATTGCCGGCAAAAAAACCATCCCTGCCATCATTCGCAACTACACGCCCCAACAAATAAAGGAAATAAGCCTTATTGAAAACTTGCAAAGGGAAGACCTTTCCCCCATTGAAGCGGCACGTGCAATTCGCACTTTGATGACGGAATTCAACATGACGCAGGAAACCACTGCCGACCGCATTGGCAAAAGCCGTTCCGCCGTGGCAAACACGTTGCGCCTTTTGACTTTGCACGACGACGTTATTGCGCTTATTGAAGAAGGCAGACTTTCCGCAGGGCACGCCCGCACGCTTGTTGTTGTGCCAAAGGAAAGCCAACTGAAACTTGCGTTGAAGGGTTGCGACAATCAACTTACCGTGCGTGAAATGGAAAAACTCGTTCGTGAGTTTCTCAACCCAAAACCCGTGAAGGAAAAGCCCGTTGCGCCAAGCGAATTGAAGGAACTTGTTGGCAACATGCAACGCACGTTTGCAACCAAAGTTTCCGCTGTTGGCAATGGCACCAAGGGAAGAATCTACATCGACTACTTCACAACCGACGATTTGGATAGAATTTGCAGGCTTGTGGAAGTTTGGATGAAAGAAAACTACAAAAAGGGCGACGACAACCAATAGGAGGGGAACTGTATGGGAATTGCATTTTGCGTTCTTGCGTTGCTGTGCGGTATTTTTGGCGTTTGCAAAGGTTTTGTAAACAGGCTTTTCGGTTTTTGGCTGGTGTTTTTGTACATTGCCGGAAGCATTGTTGCAACACCCATTGTGTGCGCTCAACCGTTTGTTAGCAACTTGATTCAAGACGAACTTATTCGCATGGTCGTTGTTTTTGTTGTACTGCTTTTTTCCGCTTGCATGATTTCGGCATTGGTGCGTTGGGTTTTCAAGCAAATTTTCCTTCGGGTAAAACTGTTGGGATTTTTCAACCGACTGCTTGGCCTTGCTTTCGACGTTGCCCTGATTTGGGGCATATTTGGAATTTTTGTTGCCTGCGCCGAACTGCCCGTTGAGTTTTTTGCTCAACTTGCAAGCCCGCTTCAACAATTCAACGCCGACTTGCCACAACAAATTGCCAACGGCGTGTACGAGTTTTTGCAATCTGCAAAAAACGACGAAATTTTGACAATGATCTACGGCTACGGCAACCCCATTGGCGAGTTTATCAAAAACTTGGTAATTGGCTTGTTGCAACCGGTAGCGTAACTTACAAATTTATATCTTTTGCCTGTTGCCCCAAAACAACAGGCTTTTGATTTACTCAAAAGCAACAGTTTGCCGGGAAACAACCAACAATTATTTGTAACACCAAATGCACGGCGTACAAAGCACGGCAAATTTTTGTTGCGCTACAAAGGGAAAACAATGAAAGTAGTTTCACGAGAAAAAATATTGAAAGGTTGGTCTGTAGACCAAAAATATTGTATAACGGCAGAAAACGGGCAAAGGTACCTGCTTCGAATTTCTCCACACGAGCAAGAACTTGGCAAGCGCACGGAATTTTTGTACATGCAAAAAGCGTTTGACCAAGGAGTGAGCATGTGCCAACCGCTGGAATTTGGCGTTTGCGACGAGGGCGTGTACTCCATTCAATCGTGGGTGGATGGTGTTGATGCAGAACAACACATCGCAACAATTCCGCCCGAAAACCAGTACACGTATGGCATTTTTGCAGGCAAACAGCTTGCCAAAATTCACAAAATCCAAGCGCCACACGACTTTCCGAATTGGGAAGTTGTGTTCAACAAAAAGATAGACCGAAAACTTGAACTGTACCAAAACTGCCCCATAAAAATTGAGAACGCCCACCACCTTGTAGAGTACGTTGAACGCCACCGTCACCTGCTTGAAGGAAGACCTTGTGTTTTTCAGCATGGGGATTTCCACATTGGCAACATGATGGTAGACAAGGATGGCAAACTGATTGTCATCGACTTCAACCGTGCCGATTTTGGCGACCCGTATGAAGAATTTAACCGTTTGGTTTGGAGTGCGCAGGCGTGCCCCTGCTTTGCAACAGGCATTGTGGACGGCTGCTTCGACGGCAACGTGCCCATTGAATTTTGGCAACTTGTTGCGCTGTACGTTGCAACAAACACCATTTCTTCCGTTCCGTGGGCAATCCCCTTTGGACAAGAAGAAATTGACGTGATGCTCAACCAAGCAAGGGATGTTTTGCAGTGGTACGACAAAATGAAAACGTGCATTCCCAACTGGTACAAAAGGCCTTGATTTGAACGCAGGAACAGCATTGCACCTTGCAACACGCACCGTTGACATTCCACAAACTTGCGTGCAAAACCCAAACTAAATTGTGGTAACTCAACAACCCAAAACATGCAAAAAGCCCACCACGTGGTGGGCTTTTTTGTTTTGTGTGGGGCAATTTTGCATGCACTAGGTTTTCAAGAAAACCTTTTTTGTTCTTTCAGAAATCATGCCTTCTATGGTTTCTGTTTCTTCCTGTGTGCATACGTGACCTTCAAACTTAATTTTGTACAGCAAGTTACTTATTGCAAAGCATTTTTTTGCACTATTCTCATCTAGCGAAGATAATTGTTTAAGCAGGTCTTTTAATTCAGAAGTAGCGTTGTTGCTTGTAACAATCAAATAGTTTGCCTTGAGATACAGTTTGAAGGGCAAATATCTTGTGGTTTTTAGTGCTTCCACGTAAGTAAGAAACTCCTTGTCGTTGCACAATTCAAAATTAGCCACAGCCAACATATACATGCAATCATCGTACAGGTGCGTGCTCTTCGCTTTTACAATACGTTTTAGTTGGCCTTCTTGTTGCAAAATATAGTTCCAATTTTTTGAACGGAACGCTTCGATGCATTTTTTGTATTTCCTGAAAGCAATCACACCAAGCGTAATGATCAAAACAAGCGCAATTCCAAATACTACCAATAGTTCCACCAAAATGACGTCCCAACCAATGGTAACGGTTGTTAGCAAAACAATTCTTTCCATGTAAGTCCCTCCTTTAGAAGTTTGTTAGCTTGACTCAATACTTCGCACTATTTGATATCGCTAATTCAACAAGAAAAGAAATTAGTAAAATCTTCCAAAAGTGCTTCACAAAGATTTCGTATCTCTTTTCGCTAGGATCGCTATAATCATCTTTTCTTTTTTTTACGCATTTGCTAATTGTCCTCCACCGTTAGATATCCAGTAAATAAGTTCATAAGCCTTTTGGCTTGCCCCTTTGGATTATTCGGCGGATTTGTTTGCTCTTTGCTCTGCTATGTATTGATTGAATTCTGCGATAATTCTATTAATTATCTTTTCTTGACGTTGAACACGCCATTTACTACATGACTTGAATAAGTAGAAATACGGTATGTTAATGACCTCCCCACTCACCAAATGAACATAAAACATAAAAATCTTCCCATTTCTATAAACTTCATCTAGCGCATGTTTACCATAAATAATATAAGTTTTAGGCGTCATACCCTTTTGTTTTGTTGCTGGAAGTTCTCTAAAATCTATGCTCAATACATCTTTCATTAATATTTTTGACTTTATTATTTTAGTATGCCCAAAATATTTGATTAGGCCTGTTTTATAGTTAAAATGAATACCCAACCTCGGAAACACTCTCGCCCCGGCTAAAAAAAGCAAAAAGGTGATAGCAAGAATGACAAATGCCCACGGTGGTAGTTTTTCAATACTTAAAACAAAAATAATTAAACTGATAACTGAGAAAACTATTGAAAAAATTGTCCAAAAAAAATAGTCATCAAAATGTATTCGCCTATTTTTCATTGTTACAAACTCCATAATTCTGCATATATTTGTTTTTTAGGGTTTAGTAGATACGGTAAACGACTTGTCTTGTGCGCTTTCACGTGCTACAAATGCCCATCAATTGTTGTGTCACTGGAAATAAGCGACAATTAAGCAAAGGACTGGTATGTTGAATGTTAACGCTCCAATTATGTACAAAACCCTGCTTTCATCTATTTGAAATACAAGTTTTGCAACAAGCATTACTAAAAAAGTAACGAGAAAGGGAACATAAAAAGTCTTGTTAGCTTGTGCTGTATCTAGATACCCCCTATCTCCAGCTGTTGCCAAAAGAATGCATATTATTCCGCCAATAAATGGAATTAGCAGAAGCCATCTTGATTTGTATATGTTTTGTTTTGCTTTTACTACAGCATTTTGTCGAGCAATTTCAATTTCCTCGGGACTGACTATTTTTCTGTTGCATTGTATTTGCGCTTCTATAACCTTTGCTTGTTCTTCACACGAAAAGTGCTTGTCGCAATGTGGGCAATAGTATTCCTTGCCAATAACCAAAATATCTCCATAAAAATGGTACGATCTGCCAATACTACAATATTCTTCGTGGTCAGCATCGCCTTCTCTAACAATGCGCTCCGTGCGTTTTCTTTGTAAAACATTTCCACAATAACGGCACTATCTCTTTTTGAAATACACCATCAAGTCGTTATTCTCATAAACTTTATGTATTAAACCACTCTCAGTTGGAAATATCTTCTATAATTTGACCGAAATCAATTGAAACTTCAATGCCTGGCAAAGCGAGAGCCTTGCTGTTTTGACATTGTTTTGATTGCCAAATTTCTTTTAATAATAATATCACTATGTTAATGTTTTGTCAAGAGCAGAAGTATTTGTTGCAAGTTTTGCTGATTAGTTATGAAGCCAAAGAGAGCCACGGTAGTTGATATTGCTAATAATATACACGTTAATTTTATGACAACTAACGTTGATTGCCGTGCTGGCACTATGATTATTATTGCAATTTTTGGGTGGAAGCCTTATATCCTACCACGTTGCGTTGCAATTGTTGCGCAAGAAAAGCATTGCAAGTGTTTAGGGAAAGACTGCATTGTAGGTGTTGGCAAGAAGATAGGTGGTTCACTGAAAAGCCCTTGACTTTTTCAAAACCTGCCACCCGTGGTGCGGAAAATTGGATTTTTGGATGTGTAGTTGTTGCGCTGTGAGCTTCTCAAATACTCTTTCAAACAACACTGCTTGGTTTGCACAAGTAGCATCAAAATTCGAGAAATTAGTGTTTTGCAAATTGCATGGGCACATAATTTACTAACACAATACTAAAAAACCCACGTAGTGCGCTGTGAATTGTGGTGTCGGGGCACACAATTTTTCTAAACACAATACCCAAAAACCCCAATACGTATGCGAAAAATAAGAATTTTTGCAAATTTGCGTACCTACACAAAGATTTCACACATACCCCACCAGTACCAAAGCACGCATTGCAACGTATATACCTTTGAATGCAATGTGGTTATTCTTTTTTGATACTCTTAGATACAACCTAATTTTGGCTCGATCGAGTATATTTGATTTATTCTTTTGCCCCATAAACACACTAAACTACCGGAAACATAATTTTGCACGAGTATTTGTATTATTCTACCAACCAAAACCCCCAAAGAACTCTTCATGTGGGAGAAACAGGAATTTCTCTTATAATGTGGACTATCAAACTATCTAGTAATACACACAAACCCACAACCCGTGCTGTCAAAATTGTAGTTTATTGAAATGCCGTGCCCATTGAGTGTTTTGAATAGTTCCCTAGTTTTTGACACATACCAAGCACCGATTACGTGAACACGGTATTTCATTTTAACGATACTAAAAAACCCGACCACGGGGTGCCAAAATCAAAGTTTTTGCAAGCATAATGGTAGACTTGTTGACTTTTTTCAAACTATGCTGTTTGGCAGAATTACATCTTGTTAGAGTTTTTTATCGGAAAACACACTCGCCTGCCCAAGAGTACAATTTTGCAAATGTACTCTCGCTATAATCTATTATTTACCCTAAAAACCCCACCACGGAGTGCAATATTGGCAAGTTTGTTGTAAATTTTGATTGTATTTAGCAATACTTACGTAAACAAATCCACAGAACGCTATACAGGTCGGCATTTTTTCAAGTAAACCTAAAATATTGCCACGAAAAACATAATATCAAGGGTTTTACATTTGCAATTGTTTAATGCGTGTATAGAAATTGACGTCCTGCATTGATCAAATGGAACACTTTATAATCAAACATAACCAACGTGTTTCTTGGCAAACGAGGTATTCGACTAATGATTATCACAATTTTATACATACAGTGCCAAAGCAGTAGCAAATTTGCACACATTTTGTTGCAAAAGTTGTTGTAATCATGAAAAAAAAGCTATAAATACAAGATTTTGGATGAGTAGAAGGATAAAAATCAGCAAGCAAGAACCCAGAAAGCCATTACATTACTGTGTAAAAAACTCTTCCAGATGAAAAGAAATGCAAATTTCTTTGTTGAATAATATTTAATAAACGGTTTCCAACTAAAATATTTTGAAAAGTGGCGGTGTCAATTTAGCAAAAACAGTGCATTAATTTGGCAGTATCGAAGATGTTGTTCCTTCTTTGTGAAAATTGCCGGCTGATTCAACAGATTTTAATGAGAAAAATATAGTATTGAGTGGAATACTTCCGATTTAGTGCAAAAGAAATTTCAAAACGTGTCGATTCGAGCCGTCAAAACGACCTAGAAACCACAAAACGTACCAAATTGAGCAAACACTCGTCAACAAATGAAATTTTTGTTATAGCCAACGAAAAAGCACTTCACTTTTAAATTATTTTGATGCTGATTATGACATCAAAAGTTATCCACAAAATGTGGACAAATAAAATTTATGTTTCTCTTTTGTAACAAACACAAGGGGGCGTATATGGGAAACATGTGTTCATTTTTCGACATAATTCGACAACATTTTAGTAAATTCGATAGAGTTTTTTGTCAAATGATGCTACATTTCTGAGTGAAAATTGATTCGCAACAAAGTTCTGCTCTTTGTGCAAAAAATTGCAAAATATAGTATACTAATGCTATTTATATGTTATTTTTAGGCTTTTTTGTTCTTATTTTTGTGAAAAATCAAATAATTTTTACCATTTAATGTTCTTCTGACCAAAACACGGTCGATCCCCAACAAAAACACTGCAATTTGCTACATTTTTGCCGATTTTCGCCTGTTTTTGTTAGGTTTTTAGTCAAAATATGCGCAATAAGGCCAACCGGTTCTATTTTATATCAAAATTGCCTTTTTTGGGGCATATTATCAAAATCTAGCTGAATTTTAGGCGTTTTTGTTAGAAATGGCTCTAATTCTTCATTTTGAGCATAATTTGGTAGTTTTCCATCTGATTTTGCTGATTTTTACCTGTTTTTTGCTTGTTTTACCCAAATCATCGAAATACCTCACATAATAAAGCCTTTTTTTGCTTGAAGATTGACGTTTTGGTCGTTTTTACTTACTTTTGTGCTGTTTTTTCTCGATAGAAAGGCTTTTTGCACGTTTTGGCGTTAAATTTGAGTAAATTTCGAATGTTTTACTTGAGAATTGGCAATAATTTACTATTTTTTACGTAAAACCTACGAAAATTCCCTATTTTCAAAGTAATTTACGGTGTAAACTGCTATTTTTTCTATATTTCTGCACGAAAATTCTCGTTTTGACGTAATCGTACCCATTTGTATTTGTTGATGCGCAATTTGCCTGCTTTTTAAGTAAAAAACCTTAAATTTCCGACCTTTTGCAACTCGGATCATCATTTCTACACGTTTATCATCGTTTTTCTTGTGATTTTTGTTGTTTTATAGCTTTCGAATACTTTCTGCCGTTATATATAAGGTGGCAAACGTCCGTTTCGGGACGAAATCAACCAAATTGCTGCTTGTTTTTGAGCATTTTCCACCAAATAATCCTTAAAAACATAGTTTTTACCCTTTTTCACGTCGGCGTTGCCGGGAATCGTTCTTGTTTTTTAACAGTCAAAACAATCAAATTGCACTTAATTTGTCCCATTTTGCACCTTTTCTCAGCCCAAAACAAGAATTATTTACGTTTTAACGGTGGTTTGGACGAATATTTAGCACTTTACGGGAAATAGGTACAAATATTAGTAATACTTCTCGTTACCTAACCAACACAATTGACATGTTTTGGAGCATAAATAAGTATTAATTATACGGAAAAATCTAAAATTTTGCGCTCCCAAGCGCCAAATGCAGGGGTTTTGGAGTTAAATCTTACAAATTGTAGGGCAAAATAACACGATGTTTCAACTCGGTAACGGATTTTCTTGATTTTCAAGCGAGTCTTCTCTTGCATACAACATTACTTGGCTAAAATGTTGCGTTTCTCAAAATTGCGTTTCACGTGAAACTTTTTGTTAAACAAATTGTCTTTGGTCAACGCAACGTCAACACTGTCATTGCAAAACAAGTTGTTTCAGCAACAGGCAAATCTACAAAATTGAAAATCTTGCTATTTTAGAAAACTCTTCTTACAAGAACAATTGATGGTCAAGAAAAAAAATGCTAGTTTTACTCAAAAATAGTATCAAAAATTGCAATTTTGGGGGTAAAAATTATGTTATATTTCTTGGCTGAAACAGGCGTTTAGCGAGAATTTTTCTGCCTATTTTTTAAAATTTCCGACCCTTGCAAAGTGCCATTTTGGCTGAGTAATATAATTGGTTTTCATTTTGTTCATTTTTGTTTTAGATATAACCGCCTTCAAACTTTCAACAAAAATACTGCAAGCCGACTGCCAATTGGACCAACTTTACACAAGGCCGAGAGTTTAGTGAGAGCCTTTCGACGTTCCGATGCAGGTCGTTGAAGTGATTTCAGCAAGCTTGACAACTTCGTTTCACGTGAAACAACACATTTGTTGCCAAGTGGCACAACGGATAAACAGCATACAGGCAATATAGACCAATTTTCGGGTCGCCAGACTAGTGCACGGCGTGGTAATTGTTTGATTCGGGCTTATGAACAAATAGAAAAAGCACTGGAAAGGCAAGCTTTGTTCCGACTGCACACGCAAGAAGACAGTAAGTAAGGCATAATTTTCCTTCAATAAGCAAACGAACGTCGCAGTAAAAGTAAAATCAACCAAATTTAAGCGCATCATACGGTATTTATGCAAAAAACGTGGCGTTTTTTTTAGACAAGAAGCCCATGCGACCAAGTAATTCCACGGACAAGCGCTCTAGTATTCGCAATATATTCGCTAAACGAATCAGCAAATCTATAATCATCAGCACAATATTGCCATTTCACGTTAGGTGCAAAAGTTCAAAATGGAGCAACTTGCTGATTCTAAATAGTTAAAATTATGTTCAAAAGCACGCTCAAACGGCAAAACAATTGAATGAAATTGATTGATAATATTTAGATATATTGCCTATCTTGCTTGCAAAATGCACTTATAAACCGCCGTAATACTCAAAAACAAAGCCCCTTTTTATACATTAAGGGCCTTTAATGCAATGTAAACCCACTTATTATTGAGGTCAAAAGGCGCAAAACATTCATTTATTTCACGTAGTCAAGGCTTCAAACTTGATTCTTAATAATATTACGGTCAACCATAGATATACAAGGTAAATACACAATAAAGCGAAATGTTTCACGTGAAACAAATTTATAGAAATTTATGAGTTGTTTCACGTGAAACAATTTTTACGTCTAAATAGGAAGATTGCAAACAACGGCGCTTCCCAATGGCGTTTTCGAATAAGTCTAGCATACGAACTCTCGCCAGCACTTCCCAATGTAGATGGTTTAAGGTTGCAATGCGCACAAAGATGGCGCAACGGGTGCAATGAAACCCAACAAAGAAACGCAAATGTTTGAAGTGTTCTGCTGAAATGCCATCGAATAGGAGTTTATATTGTTGTAAAACCATGTTGGCGCAAAAACGACACGCCAAGAAAGGGCAACGTGCCCCAACAAAAAAATATTTTCAATAGTGCAAATTTGGCTTCCGGCAAACGCACGACGTACAATAACTTTCGCTAACTACCCAAAAATACACTTAAAAATGCTTGTATAAACACATTTTAGCCTCATCCGTTCGAGCATAAATTAAAAATCATATACAAAATAGGAGGGAATGACAAGAAAATTCTCCTTGAAAGGCCGTTTCAACCAGTTAATGGTGCATCAAAAAAAACGAGAGCAAAATTCAAGGTTAAAAAAATATTTGGTTGCAATGTGTCAAATCGGCAAGTTTGTTTCAAGCCAAATCATTTGCGTGAAAATGCCCGAACAGCAAATGTACAACATTGAGAAAAACTCAAGCGCTAGAAAAACACAGAAAGAAAGGTCAATCAAAAACAGACAAACCAAAGTACAGTCGAATAGGAAGTTCGTGCCGATAGTAGGCAATTAGTTACACGTAGGACTTGCAAAGATAAGAATGAAGTGTAATGGTGCAAACCCGTCGAATCATTCAAAACAAACGGCATTCAAAACAACGTGTGACCGAGATACCTTGGAAAACGCACGTCCACTCGTCAAATTAGAAAAGCATTGCGAAATTGGTGCGAATTGCTCGCAAAATTCCGTTAGAATGCCTTGTTTTGCCTTGGGCAAGCAAAATATGGGAATGTTTTGCGCAACACAAACAAGGCATAATAGCCCGAAACGGCAAAAAGAAACAGCAAATTGTTGTATACTTGCCAAAAAAATGCAACATCACGGCAAAACGCTCATTTTCCCAAAAATTCCAATACAAAAGCAGCAAGTTCAACCAAGCGCTTGTTCAAAACATACAATAATATATTATATATTTGTTATACCATACAACAATACAATACTTGCATGGCCAATAATAACCAAAACAACAATAATCTAATCAAAAAAAACCGCACAACAGTGATAACCATCCGAGTTGCTGTTCCTAACTCAAATCGGCAAACGTTCAGCTCACAACCAACAAACATTTACACAGCACACATCCACGCCGGTTGTTTCAACTCAAGTTGGCATATTCCGTCCGACACCAATAAGCAATCAGGCTCGCACTGCTTCACGTCAAATTGCAACCAACAGCCAACCCCAAACGTTTCCAACAGCAACCACCTTGCATTCCATATTCCAACGCAAGGCAACCTTGTGCTAGTGCCAATTGGTAATCATCTAAAAAAACCTTTAGCCAACAATCCCTCTCGCACACGCTTTTGTACCAATCAGCAACCAACAGGCAAACCGTCACACAGCAGTAGCAAAAGGCTGTGCCTACGGCGAGAGTATTGCAAAATTGCCCCTGCGATGCCACAAAAAAAATGAAAATCAACTTTTGTCAAATTTCGGCAAAAAAGTTTTCTTTTCGGCAAATTTTGCAAAGAATGTGTGGAAATGTGGACAAAAACGGCATTTTTTGTGGATAAACTGGTGTTTTTCTACAAAAACGCAAATCCAATACTCATAGACAAACCCATGCGTTGCATTTTATTATCCTAACCATACAAAAGCGTTTCAAAGTGGCAATTCGATGCGCAATGTTGTAAAGCGGACGAATAATGCCTTGCATCATATTTTTTGCATATCATCTAAACAACGACACATGAAAACGCTTTGTTACTGAAAAACAAGGCGCCTCGTCGCAAAAATGTACAAGATTTTGTGCAAAATCCGTACACAACGGAGCAATTCGTGCAAATTTCGCTCCTAAAAGGCATCAAACATACCCAAACCGAACACGAAGCAGGCAGCGTGCTTACAATCCGTACAAATACTACGGCAACCCACAACCCATTGGCATTAACAAACAAAAGGAAGTTTGCACAAAGACCTACGTCAAAAAACAAAAAAGTCCGTTAAATCAATATCGTGAGCAACAATACAACGTATAAACCAATAAGTAATATTGTGAAATGCCGAACTCCATACCCCAAAACGACCAAGTTAAAACAAACCAATCCAAATTGACACAAAATTCTACTGAAAAGGCATGTCAAATGGTACAAAAAGGGGGAAATCAATTGGTAGATATTAGCAAACTTCTCAAACATCCTAAGCCCAACGTGCACAAACACAATTCAAGACATTTGCATCTAACCTGCCAACGGCACACACGCTCATGCAAAACCCATTATTCCATTAACTCTGAGCAACACGCAACCCCAAAATTTCCCAAAACAACCACTACACACCACAAACAAATCCAATCCGTTTGCCCTGCGCCCATAACCGCTGAAAATCCCCTCACAAAACCAAATACTTTTCACCACGAAAATAGGTAATTCCCTCAAAAAAAATCAAAAACCTTCTCTTGACATCCAAAAAAATCAAATAAGCAACCCAAGCAAGCCCCCACAACCCACGCCACACACACCAACACAAAATTACAAACAGTAAGAAACTGCAAAACCTCCACCCATACAAAAGCGTTTCAAAGCGATATTTCAATGCGCAATTTTGTAAAGCGGACGAATAATGCCTTGCATCATATTTTTTGCATATCATCTAAACAACTACACATAGAAACGCCTTGTTAAAAATACGGCGATCCCATTGCAAAAATTTACAAGATTTTGCTCAAGCCCCCTTCCAAAACGGCAACACTTCCACAAAACTTTCGCTTGCCGTTCACATCGCCCACAAACGCACAGCCTACCCCAGTTTGCCCACGCTCTTCGACAATATTTGCACAACAAATCACCGCAAACGGGCTTTCTAGCCAAAATTTGGGCGCCAAAATGGCAATACTTTGCAAAACCAAAGGAGGATTTTATGAAAGAAATCAGCATCGGTTGCCCAACGGCAGTGGAGCAACTTGCAAGCCAACTCAAACCCAAACTTGCCAACCCCGTGTTTTTGTGCATTGGCACAGACAAGGTTTTTGCCGACAGCCTTGGCCCGAAGGTCGGCACGCTACTCAACAACGCCATGCAAACGCCCTTGTTTGTGTACGGCATGCACGGTCAAAACATCACGGCGCAAAACCTTGACTACGCACACCGGTTTGTCAAGCAACTACATCCAAACAACCAAATTGTGGTGGTGGATGCTGCCGTTGGCGACAACTCTCAACTTGGCCACGTGCAAATTAGCAACGGCGGAATTTTCCCCGGGGCGGCAACCAACAAAAACCTACCACGTGTTGGGGATTTGAGCATTATTGGCATTGTTGCCGAGAAGGGCATGGCAGATTTCTACACAACCAGCCAACAAAAGAACCAACTTGTTGCCCAAGTTGCGCAGTGCATTGCAGGCGCAATTCTTTTGGCATTGCAAAACTAGCTTGGGATGCACTTTTTTGCACCCCTGCTTGCCTTTTTTGAAAGGATTTTTGCACACGTGTTGGGGTTTTTGCAAATTGTTTGTTTGCATTTCATCCAAAAGGCTCATTTGCAACTTTTTGTACCCCCGTTGGCGCTTTTTCCGCAAAAACTACCACAAACAAACGTGCATTTTTGTGCTAAAAAACAATAATACTAGTATATATACAATAAATTGACACTTTGCCTTGTTTGTGTTACAATTATTCTGCTAAATGTGCCGTTTGCCTTGCGCATGCGTTTTTCCACGTCACTTTGCTGTTGCAATTGTGTTTCAGTTGAGCAACGTGTGGTACAATGCGCACCAACAAACGCACAAAACTATTGGCAAAACACCAAATATGCCCACAGGGCAAAGTGCACAGCACAAAAGGAGACATAATTTGGAAAAAGATAAAAAAAGGAAAATAATATCGTCAATACTGGGCTTTGTTGCCTTTGCGTTGGTATTCGTTTTGCTTTGGAGTTTTCTAACACCAAAGCCGGAAGAAATTACCGAAGCAGATTTCCGCGAAAACATTGCTTCCTACACCGAAGTCAAGCTGAACTACTACGTCGTTTCTTGCAAGGACGCCAACAACAAAACGTACACGTTTGTCACAGCCGACAGGGCTTCCCTCAACGAGTACATTTTGGGCGCAATTGCCGACGATAGCGCCCCATCGCTAGACTACACGTCCACCAACCCCAACCAAGTGCGTTGGACGGACTACATCGAGCCGTTGCTTTTGGTTGCAGGCCTTGTGTTCCTTGTGTTCTTTATGTTCCGCATGATCGCCAGCCAAAACAACCAAAACATGGATTTTGGCCGTTCCCGTGCAAGGGCAGTGCAAAACATGAAGGTTCGCTTTACCGACGTTGCCGGCGCAGAAGAAGAAAAGGAAGAACTCAAAGAAATTGTAGACTTTTTGAAAGATCCCAAAAAGTACCACGAAATGGGCGCTCGTGTGCCAAAGGGCGTGTTGCTTGTTGGCCCTCCGGGAACAGGCAAAACGTTGTTTGCCAAAGCCGTTGCAGGCGAAGCAGGCGTGCCTTTCTTCTCCATGAGTGGTAGCGACTTTGTGGAAATGTTTGTTGGTGTGGGCGCAAGCCGTGTTAGAGATTTGTTCGAACAAGCCAAAAAGAACATGCCTTGCATCATTTTCATCGACGAAATTGACGCCGTTGGTCGCAAACGTGGCGCAGGCCTTGGTGGCGGTCACGACGAACGTGAGCAAACCCTAAACCAAATTCTTGTGGAAATGGACGGTTTCGAAACCAACTCTTCCATCATCATTATGGCAGCAACCAACCGTGCGGACATTTTGGACCCAGCGTTGCTTCGCCCGGGCCGTTTCGACAGGCAAGTTTACGTAAACTACCCCGACGTTCGTGGACGTGAAGCAATTTTGAAAGTTCACGCACGCAAAAAGCCAATTGGCCCCGACGTTAACTTCCGCACCGTTGCCCGCATCACAGCAGGCTTTACCGGCGCAGATTTGGAAAACCTTTTGAATGAAGCGGCAATTCTTGCAGTAAGGGCCGGCCACAAGGTTATCACCATGGCAGACGTAAACGAGGGCATCAACAAAATTGTTATGGGCCCTGCAAAAAAATCTCGCTTGGTTACCGAGCCGGACAAGCGCATCACTGCCTACCACGAAGCAGGCCACGCAATTTTGGCTGCAAGCTTGAAGTACTGCGACCCCGTTCACGAAGTAACAATCATCCCACGTGGTTGGGCTTCCGGCTACACAATGACACGTCCGGAAAGCGACAACCAACACGTTTCCAAGCAAGAACTGTTGGATGACATCACAATGACGCTTGGTGGCCGTGTTGCCGAAGAATTGGTAATCAAAAACTTCTGCACGGGCGCAAGCCAAGATATCAAGCAAATCACCAAAACCGCACGCCAAATGGTTGCCGAATGGGGCATGAGCGAGCGCCTTGGCCCACTGTTCTACGGTAGCGAAGGCGAAGTTTTTGTGGGCAACACCTACGGCCAAGAAAAGGGCTACAGCGAGGAAGTTGCCGCCATCATCGACGAAGAAGTGCGTGCAATTGTGGACGACTGCCACAAGCGCGCAACGCAAATCCTCACGGAAAAATTGGACGTTCTTCACGCAATGGCACGTGTGCTTTGGGAAAAGGAAACCATCCACACCGAGGAAGTTGCAATGCTTATGGAAGGCAAAACTGCCGACGAAGTTATTGCGCACATGCAAGCAATGGAAGATGCGGAAAAAGCGCTTCACGCATCCACACCCGACGCAACGGAAAAAGCCCGTGCGTTTGCCAACGGCACAGCCAAGGGCGAAGCACCTGCGGAAACACCCGATGCCGAAAGCACCGACAGCACCCCCAAAACCGAAGAGTAGGGGCCGTGGAGTATAAACTGCAAAAAAGAAGGACTGTTTGTCAGTCCTTCTTTCTTTTTAATACACGTGGTGGGGAGTTTACTATTTTATCCTGATCAAGTCTCCAAGGATTTCATCAGTGAGAGTGGCTATTTCCGCAGCGCTTGCCTCCTAAACGTTTCGCAAAAAGCCAATTCCTCGGCCAATGCTTTTTCGTAAGCGTCATCGGCTGTAATAGCTGAAGGTAGATGTTGACAAACTAGCAAACCTACTCTATCTGCAGTATATTCTGCACTCCTTACCCAACTATAGCTTGCAATATCCAATCCAGTTGTTGCTAGTTATGCAAGAATGCTAGCATCGGTTATTTTCTTGATGACTGTATTGTAGAAATTTGCAAGCATTTTATATTACACGTGCTCACTCTTAATATGTCCTAACTCGTGACCAATAATATACATCAATTCTTCATGATTAAGAGAATGCAACAATCCACTGTACTAATATAGGGTTTTGTATTCCAGTAGTGAAGGCATTCATAGATTCATCTAAACCTATATATACTTCTGGAAGCTTCACGATGCCCAAAATTTTACATGCTTTTTCTACACAATCAATCAAGTACGGCATGTTTTCTTTGGTTACCAAAAATGAAGAAGATTTGCTCCACAATAATGTTATTCTTTCGTAACTATATTCAACCATCTTCTTCACGACAGTATCGAAAGCCTTGTTTAACTTCAATGCCGAGAGTGTAGCGGAGTCGGTTGGATTTTCGTATTCTTTAGCATTCAATCCAATCAATGGTTTACCTTCAACACGCACATCTTTAGAAATAAAATAACTCTAATTCACATTTCTCCTTTATAATTATAGCACGTTTATTTACATTGGTGGAACTGGTGGTGCAAACAAGCCTTTCAACTCATCAACAGCGTCTGCTCGTGCCCAGTTTGGCATGCCGGCTTTCCACACCAAGGAATCTCTTTTGAGTGTGCCCGATGCAATCATGCTTGTGAGCGTGGAAATGTCAAACGGGCCTGTAGATGCTCCATCTTTTGCAACGTTAAACATCACCTTTGGAATGGGTGGTGGTGCTTCAGCCGGAGTAGTAATTCCCGACATTGTCCCGCTTACAATTGATGCCATGCTTCGTCCAACAGCACCACCAACAGCCATGCTTGCCATCATTGCAGCAGGGTTAAATCCTACCCCTCCTCCAAGACTTACCGAGCCTGCGCCCTTTTCGCCCATCTTGCCAAGAGCATCTGCGCCCGCCACACCAACTTCGGCTTGTTTTTCAATTTGGTATGCACCAATGTTGGCTGTTCTTGTGCCCATGTGCATTGCGTATTGCCCTTCTTCTCGTTGAATGCGCAAAGACTCGCCGTAGTTTTCAATATTTATACCTGTTTGCGCTTTGATTGTTGTTGCGGTTACTTCCTTTGTGATGGCAACAAGGTCATGGTAGTCACTGCTAGACTTGTCAATTTCTATTGAAGAAATATCTACGCCAGTAACGACTACTCCAAAGGTTTCTTTGAATCTCGTTTTCAAAGAGATTTCCGCTTCTTCACTAACTCTTGATGTTTTGGATTCTATTTGAACAATAGGGAATCCATGAGTAACCGACGCTGTAGATACAGCCTCTTTAACATAGCGACATGTAGCATCCTTAATTTGTGCTTGAAAAGTTTCAAAATCAAAGCTGTCAAGCCTATGGCACTTTATAAACTCTTTGTAATCTTCAATTTTGAAAGTTATAGTTCCCCTGACAGCTACTTGAATAGCGAAGTCTGGAAAACGAGGATCGCACACGTCAAAGAATGGAATAACAAAGCTTGTCTGCAATACGTGCGCCAAATTGATGAAGTAAATCTCCGCTTGGAAAGGAGTGTCACCACCCAGAAAGGCACCCATAATACTTGTTAAGATTGGCAAGTTGGCAGTTTTAAGTTTTTGGTCAAACGGACCAACAATAAAGTCTTGCATTGCGCCGCTTTTTTGTTTATACACGAACACTGCAACCTCGCCATCTTTAACTCTCACAGGAGAACCATTGCGAATGGCATATTCTCTTTTGTGTTCTCCTAGTTTTGTTCCGTCGGGATGCCATTTCCAAATCAAATAATCAAATTCGTCACAACGAATAACGTCGGCAATCAAACCAACTTTTTTGTCTTTTTTGAACAGCCCCATATTTTTCTCCTTTATTTTTATTTCTTTACGCAAGCATAGATGATTGCGGGAATTCCTATTGTGTAAATATTAAGAACAATCCAAAATACTTTTGCTACGGGACTCCACGTTGAAAATCCTCTTTTTTTAGCCTTACTACTTTCTGGAGTAACTGTCGTCGTACTGCTAACAGCAATTTGACGTTTCCTTTGATCTTCTGCTTCCTTGGCTTTCGATATACGATATTTTACCTTCAGATAATCCATCTCAATCTTGTCAAGTTCCATTCCCTTCAGAATAAGTTTGGCTTTCTGGTAACATTGTTCCATTTTTGTTAGCCAAGCATCAGAAATATCTTCCTTATCTAAGTTTTTAACATACTGTTGGATGTCAAAATTCGAGTACGCCAAGTAGAAAAATTCAAATATATCTTCCTTGTTATTTGGAATTGGGAAAGTTCTTAATATGAAGATTCTTTTATCTTCCGTATCGGCTCTCACCATTCTTTCAGATAACTCCGCTAGAGAACTTGAACCTTTTAATCCCCTCAGTTCTACACCACACGCAGGACAAACCGATGCAAAAGATTTCAAAACTTCCCCGCAATGCGGACATTTGTGTATTTCTCCATCAAACGTCGTTGTTCTTTGACTTGACTTCGTGGATTCTGCACCAACTTTTGTTCCACATCCGGCACAGAAGTTAGCTTCATCTGGCAATTGCTTGCCACAATGCAAACAGTACTTCATGTTTTTTCTTCCCCCTAGAAATAAAAAATGCGACAACCGAAGTTGTCGCATAAAAACGCAAACCCCGATAGTCGCCAAACTAATCCTTGCAAAATTGGTAAAACCAACACTTCAGAGAGGGAATTTGCATTTTGTCAAATTCATACTCCAAAGTGTACGCCAAAAAAGGGTAAAAAACTCCCCTAAAAAGAAAGTTCTACCTAATTTTGCAATATCAAGTTAGTTTGGCTCTTCTATTATGCTACAAAAAGAGCAGTTTGTCAATACTTTCCAAGATATTTAAGAAATAACTAAGATTGGAGGTAAAACTTATGGACGATTTTAAGTGTTGGACTTGCGGCAGACCAACAGAATATGATGGAGAAGGATACTGGAAATGTTCGCATTGCAACGAATCCTTTTACGAGGGATATGACGAAGATGGCAATCCCGAGGGTGGAGATGTATTAAGTGTTTATGACGCGGCTTTAATATGGGTTTCACACGGTAGGGACGAAGATTACATGTTTGGCTATACCGAAGAAGAGCTTGAAGATGCTCTTTAATGGTAAAAACTTCAAACAAACCAGGAGAGCCGTGGCTCTCCTTTTTTATACCCACTGTGTGGCCTAGTATTAGCCTGTTGTTAGTGTGTATTGAATATTTTTTTGTCTGTAAATCTCTTGACATTATAGGTATTTGCTGTATAATATATATACCATAAAGAGTGCGTGAGGGACAGCCCCGTTGACCGCACAGCAACCTACTAAAATTAGCAAGGTGCTAAAGGCTGAACGATGGGTATATATTTATGCGCGCACCCCATCGTATCGATGGGTTTTTCTTTTGCCTCTTTGTGGAAATATTTACGCAAAGGAGATTGCAAAATGAAACGAAGAACACTCAAAAGTTTAATGAAGCCCCAAAAGAAGGTTTATGTATTTATTCATTCCGAATGGGCTGCGCAGGCATTTTTTGCTCTAGCAAAATACGAAGGATTTACATTGTCTGAAAGGTTAAAAAACAGGGAAGCCGTCACTGATATTTTGATTGTTGGGCTAAATGCTGATATGAAACTTATACATATTAAACCATGCTGTCAGTCGGAAGCAATGATGTGGCATCACATTCTCACAGGCAATCGTTATAAAAACGAAATCTGGATAGATTTCGAAACAATGTTGTATAGCTAAGGAGAAAGATTATGCGAAATATACACGATTCAGGCGAATACGATAAATACAAAAACACATCGGGAGAACATGGAGGCTCGGGTTGTTGTGGTTGGATTGTTATTGTAGTTGTAGTGGCTATGCTGATTTCTTTTATTGCTGACGGTGCAAGTTGGGATGCGATAGATACATTGCTAGGGTTGGGCCTAATTTTATACTGGTTCATAAAGTGGATGTCTAGATAAATGGTACTATTATACACACTCATCCGCAAGGAGAGCTTCGGCTCTCCTTTTTCATGCCCTTTTGTCTGTCAACCCCTGCAAAATATCTTTACAGTTATAGATTTTGCTATTGCAATATAATAATGGCGAGCCATTTCCCCAATAACTGCTGTTTGCAAAACACAACGTGTACCCAAAAAATGGTGGCTGTTTGTTTTCTACCTACGTCAAGTAGTGTCGTTATTTTGTTCAATGCTCCACCCAAACACCATCTCCCAAAATTGTTTTTCCCAAACGTATTGACATTGTGGGCGAGAAAATGTATAATAGTGGTATGGCTGGCCGTGACATTGGCTACAATCTACTTTGGAGGAACAACTATGTCTCAAATCAAAACACCCCACATTTGCGCAAGCAAGGAAGATTTTGCCCCAACCGTGCTTATGCCGGGCGATCCACTTCGTGCAAAGTTCATTGCAGAAACCTATCTCACCGACGCAGTTCTTGTAAACAACGTGCGTGGCGTTCAAGGCTACACAGGCTACTACAAGGGCAAGCGTGTGTCCGTCATGGCAAGTGGCATGGGCATGCCATCCATCGGCATCTACAGCTACGAATTGTTCAACACTTTTGGCGTGCAAAACATCATTCGCATTGGTTCGGCAGGAAGCGTTCAACCGGATTTGCACGTTCGCAACCTTGTGTTTGGCCAAGGCGCATGCACCAACAGCGCCTACGCAACTCAGTTTGGCTTGAACGGCACACTTGCGCCAATTGCAAGCTACACCTTGTTGGAAAAAGCAGTGGAAACAGCAAAGCAAATGGGCCTTACCTACAAAGTTGGCAACGTGCTCAGTAGCGACACTTTCTACGACGACGGCGAAGGCGCAATTGCTTGGCAAAAGATGGGCGTGCTTGCTGTGGAAATGGAAGCCGCTGCATTGTACCTCAACGCCGCACGCTGTGGCAAAAACGCTTTGTGCATTTGCACAATTTCCGACAGCCTTGTAACAGGCGAAGCGCTTTCCGCAGAGCAACGCCAAACGTCCTTCCACGAAATGATGGAACTTGCATTGACAATTGCCTAACTAACAAAACAAAAACCCACCACAAGGCGCAGTGCCAAATTTGGCATTGCGCCTTTTTTTTTGAAACTATAACAACAAAATTGCCAACCCGTGTGTGAAAAACAACATTGCCCACGGCAACCACATTGCAAAAAGTGATACTTTGCAAACAATAATTGTTGAGACCGGCCCGACAAACCACAAACGCCACACTTTTTCTATAAAAAACAACATGCGTAGCGCAAAAACGCCAAGACGTGTATGAAAAAACGGCAGGCAAACAAAACAACCCGTTTGTTGCAAAGTTGCGCCTTGGATGCAAACAAGCAGGTTGTTGTGGTGCTACACACAGCCACTTGTGCAATCTCAATGCAAACAATCTCACCAAAACTGCAAACCCGTGTGTGGAAAAACGGCTTTTTGCGCCTTCGCAATTGCAACAGTCTGCTCACGCAAAAGCAACACCCCGTGTTGCAAAAACTTGCCACGTAGCAGTCAAAACTGCAAACCCGTATAGCAAAAGCGCACCGTTGCAAAGCAATCCTGTTCAACAGTGACACACGTGGTGCAAAAATGCAAATTGCAACAAAAAAAAACGCTACCACGTGGTAGCGTTTTTGTGTTTTTGCGTTGTTTTGCGATGGGTACGTTTTACAAATTCAAGCAACGTGTTTTCCTGCAAGTTTTTGCAAAAAACCAACCCCTGCTTGCAAACTACTGTGCTTGTTCAACAATTTTGATTTCGTCCAAAATTGTTTGGTCGTGCTCAGCAAGTTCGTAGGCAAAGTGGCCAACTTGGAACCTAACAGTTGTGTACTTGCAAACTTTTTCCGTTTCGATGATGATTGTGTCCAAATTCTTTTCCTTCAACGTGTCGGGCAAGTTTTGTTGGAACATGTACGCAACGCCACCAATGGAAACTTGAATGCCGTTGAGTTTTGCGCAAACTGTTTCTTCGCCATTTTGAAGCACGCTGTTGTACTGATGTTGGAAACTGAAAGTTGCCGTTTGTGTGGAAAGTTCAAACGGTTGGCAAACCGTTGTTGCCGTGCCTGCATCTTGGAAGTTGTCCACAGCCTTTTCAAAGCCACGAACGTACATCAAAATTTGCGCAACGTCCACAAACCTTGCAGTTTTTGCAATGGTCATCTTTTTGGTTTCGCCTGCGCCGTTTGTGATGGTAACTTCGTAGCTGTTGTCCTTTGCAACGTAGTTGTAGGTTGCAGTTTCGTCAAAGTGGCTAAGTTCTTGCGCAATGTTGCCAACGTAGTAGCCGTCCACCATTTTGCTACTTACCAGTGGGTGTTGAGTGCTGTCGTTTTTGAACCTTACGGAAGTTACAGTTGTTGAGCGAAGCGCAACCACGCCATCCGTCACTTGGAATGGGTAGTCTTGGCTTGTTGGTTCAACAACCAATCTTGCCTTTTGGTCGGCTGTCATTTTGGCAAGCAATGGTTCAACTTCTTCGGTGGCGTACAGCGCAACAAGATTTTGTTCCGTTGTGAACACAGCCGTGCCGTCGTTGTTTTCAACAATGTCGTACACAAGCGTTCCGTCCACGTCAATTGGCACAATTTCGTCCCCCTCTTTTGCAAGCGGAAAACTTCTTGCGTAGGTTGCGCCGTTAACTTTCACGTAGTTGCCGGCATCCTCTGCCCTTGCCAAGGAAATGTTGAAAACGTGGTGTTCAGTTTCCCATCTACGTTGCGAAATGGTTACTTTTGTGTTGTTGCACGCCGAAAGCGCCAAAGCCAGCGCCACAATGCACAACAGCAATGCAATAATTCTTTTTTTCATAAAAACTCCGTGTTGCTTTTGCAAGATATTTTGTGTTTTGCTGTATTATACCACACTTTGGGGCGTGTTGCCAACTGTTTGTGGGGCAACTGGCGCAACAAACCTGCTTTGTTTGTCACTTTTCCACACAAAGTGTGGAAGTTTTGTAGCGTTTTGTGAACATATGCGAAAAAAGTTCGGCAAAACTTCAAAACCACAACTGCAAATCTTGCGCAAAAACCTTGCAAAAACGTCAACAAAAGTGGTGGCACGTGGTGGGCGAAAATGCATTTGCAAATTTTTGCAGAAATTTGCGTGTTTTTTGCTTTTTGCTATTGCATAACTTCGGCAAAAATGCTACAATGTAGTTGGTGAAAATTGCACATTGCACACTTTGTTTCGCCTAGGAGAACTCATGATAACCATCTACAAAAGCAACTCAATGAAAAATGCGTCGCAATTTGTCAACGACACAATCCGTCGGCTAGACAAAGGCAATCTAGACAACGTTTTCACAGTTATTGTGCCCGACCGTGCCTCGCTGGAAGCAGAGCGAGCCCTTTTGGATGCCATCGGTGGCAGTTTCAACACGCAAGTTCGCACCTTTCGCAGGCTTGCGGGGGACATTCTTCCACAGTTCGACTATCTCAGCAAACAATCCGGCGTGATGCTTCTTGCAAGCATCATTCAAGACAACAAACACAAGCTCTCTTGCTTCACAAAGGGTGTGCAAACGCCAGGTTTCGTGCAGGACATGTACGACACAATTGCCACCATGAAATATTGCAAAATCTCACCCCGTATGCTTCAAAACGACAGCATTCCACGGGGAGTAAAGGCAAAAGCAAGTGACATTGCGTTGCTGTACCAACTGTATCTCGACCACACCAAGGACACCTTCGTGGACTCTGCCGACAAACTGGACATGCTGTGCCAAACGTTGCCAACGGCAAGCGTTGTGACAAACGGCTACTTCTTTTTGTACGACTTCGACAACTTCTCCCAACAGGAACTCAACATCATCGAGCAACTTATGCTTTGCTCCAAGGGCGTGACAGTTGCGTGTTGCGCAAGCGACAAACCACAAGACAGACACTTGTACCTCAACGACATTTTCCACGGGGTGCAAAATCTTTGCAAAAAGAACAACCTGCCCTACACCGTTGTGGACGGCACCAATGCCCCACAGCAAGGCGCAATTGCACAGCAAATTGCAAACAATTTGTTCCGCTACAACAAGGCAACCCCAGTTGAAATTGGTGGGGACGTGGGCGTGTTTTGCGCCGAAAACCGTGTTGACGAAGTGTACAACCTTGCTTGCCAAATTCAGCAGTACGTGCGGACAGGCAGGCGTTTCAAGGACGTGTTCGTTGTGACGAGCGACGTCGACAAGTACATCAACAGCGTCACAACCGTTTTCGACCAATTTGACATCCCCTACTTTTGCGACAGGCGCTACTGCCTTGCCGACCACGCCTACAGCCGTTTCATCGTGGACTACCTCAACATGTTCGTTTCCAACAACAAGTTGCAAAACGTGCTGTCCTTCGTCAAAAACACTTTGTTTTGTTGCAGTAACCCCGACGGCGTGTTGGACAGCAACGTGTTCTTCTTCGAAAACTATTGCCTAAAGTACAACGTTGCCTACTACCACAAGGCGTTTGTTTTGGGGCAAGAAAAGGACAAGCAACTGTTGGAACGTGCCAACATGTTCCGAGAAAAACTGCAAAACGTGCTAGACGTGGTGCAATTTCCCAAGGAAAGCACGGTAGACGTGTTTGTGGAAAAAATTCACCAACTCATTGAATTTTGCCAACTCAACGAGCGCAACGTGGCGTTTGGTTTGCAACAGGAAAAGCAAGGGCTTGCCTTCGACAGCAAGGTTACTGCGCAAGCCGAAGCAAAATTCAGTCAAGTGTTGGAGCAAGCGCAAAAAATTCTTGGCAATCGCCATTCCACGTTGGAAGATTTCGTCAAGGTGCTTTCTTCTGCATTGGCATCGGTAAACATTTCCGTCATCCCCGTCAAAAACGACTGCGTGGTGCTTGCAAACATGGCAAAGGCACGCAAACACGACGTCAAATTTTTGGCGCTTCTTGGCGCAAACTACGGCGCAATGCCCATCATCAAGGCGGACGGACACCTTCTTTCCGACAAAAACATTGCCGACCTTGTTTCCGTTGGCATCAACGTGGAACCTCAAATGCGCATCGAAAACAAGCGAGAAAAATTCAGTCTTTTCCAACTTTTGCAAGAACCGTCGGAAAAACTGTACGTTTCCTACTCGCAAACGGACGGCGCCGAAAGGCTTGTAAAAAGCCCATTTGTGGATGAAATACAAAGTTTGTTCACGCAAAAGGGCAAACCATTTGCCGAAATGCCCAAGGACGAAGGCGTGTACACGCAAAAGCAAGCCATCTCCAAACTTGTGCTTTCCAACCGCAGGCAAACCGACCATCAAAAGGTAACGATGCCCACTTTCGACGTGCTTTCGCCTGTGTTTGCCGAGCAAACCAGCGGATACGTGTGTCAAAAACAGGCGCAAACCTTGCAAATTTCCCTTGGCAAGCAATTGTACCTTAGCAACAGCCAAACAAGCATAAGCAAAATAACCACCTTTTTGGCGTGCCCCTACCAATTCTACTTCAAGTACGGCTTGAACGCCCGACCACGCAAAGTGGCAAAGTTGGATGCAGCCGAACTTGGCAACATCCTGCACGAAGTGTTGGAAAAAACCGTTGCCGACATCAGGGACAACCCCACTTGCGACGTGAAACTCGTTGCCGAAAAACATTTCGACAACGTCATGCAAAACGATTTCTACAAAGCCATGGCGGAAGACAAGGCGCTTGTTGGCTTGCTTACGTTGCTCAAACAGGAAGCCAAGCGTATGTGCGTGGTAATTCAAAAGCAGTTGCAAAACTCCAAGTTCAAACCCTACAAAACGGAGTTGGCTTTTGGCGAAGAAACGCCCGAAAGCGCACCTGCAGTAAAAGTCGACTACGGCGACGGCCACTTCATGCTGGTGGGCAAAATTGACCGTGTGGACGAGTACGACAGCACACGTTTTGTTGTTATCGACTACAAAAGTAGCAACACAAGCGGTTCCTACGACGAAAAGAAACTGTACGTTGGCGAAAAACTGCAACTGCCCATCTATGCCGACGCCGTGCAAAACTTCTTTCCAAACAAAATTGCAACGGGATTTTTCTACTTTGCAATGCACGACGACTTTGCCGACAAATCCAAATCCAACACCTACGTGTACAACGGCAGGTTCGAGCGTGACGAAGACCTTGCCGTGGCGTTGGATGGCAACCTTGCGCAAAACAAAAGCAACGCGCTTGGCGCAAAACTCAAAAAGGACGGCAAGTTCCACGGCAACTACGCAAGGAACACGCTAATTACCCAACAACAACTGCAAAACCAAATTGCCTACGCCAAAAAACTTATTGCACAAGTGGGCAAGCGCATGACGGAAGGTTTTTGCAGTGTGTACCCCTACGAAAAGAAATGTGATTTTTGCGACTACAAGTGTGTTTGCGATTTCAAGGACGTGCTTGTGTACCCAGAACGCAAAGTAGATGCAAAAATAACAAAGGAAACTATCGACGAATTGGTGAAAAAACAATGACGACAGCCAACGAAATTTTGTTGAACGAACTGAACAAAGCGCAAAAAGACATTGTGTGCTCAACGGGGCAAGATTTGCTTGTTTCGGCATCGGCAGGCACCGGCAAAACAAGGGTGCTTACCTACCGAATTGGCAAACTTATTGCCGATGGGGAAGATATTTCCAGCATGGTGGTGGTAACCTTTACCAAACTTGCCGCTGCGGAAATGAAAACTCGTGTTGGCGCAGTGCTTGCAAAACTTCCGCAAACGCCACACATTTCCGAACAGTTGGAAAAGTTGGACATGGCTTGCATTTCCACGTTGCACAGTTTTTGCACCGACCTTGCTCGCAACTACTTCTACATTGCCGACATCGACCCCAATTTTTCTATTTTGGACGAAAGCGTTTGCAAAAAACTGCAAAACTCCGCAATGCAACAAGTTGTGCAACAGTACTTCAAAAGCAACGACGAAGTGTTTGGCAAGCTGTACAAAATGCTTGCAACCAAGCGCAAGGAACAAAACTTTTTGGACTTGCTTTTTGACCTGTACGAAAAATTGCGTTGCTTGGAAGACTACCAAGCTTGGTACCAATCAACGTTGCAAAACTTCCAACTAGACCAACAAAACAACCCCCTGCTTGCCTTTTTGTGCAAACAACTCAAGGCTGAACTGCAAACAATTGCACGTTGGGAATGCCAAGCCAGGGACTTTGCAAAAATGCATTCCATTGCATTTTTCGACGTTTTGGACCGCAACTGCAACGCATTGAACGGTGTTCTTGCACAGCAAGATTTGCAGCTTGTTGCAAGCCTTGCCGACGTGGTTTTAGAAAGTTTGCCCAGTCGCAACAAGAAGGGACTTGGCGACGAAGGCTTGGTGGAAGAAGCACGCCAACTGCACGAAAAAGCAACTGATCTGCTTGGCAAACTACTCAAAAAACTGGAAGCCTTCAAAGGCAAAACAACACAGCAACTTTGCCAAGAAACTGCAGATTTTGTTGTGTACACCAACAAAGTTGTGGAAATTATTGGGCAATTCGACGTTGCCTACACCGAAGCAAAACGCAATTTCGGTGGGCTTGACTTTGGCGACTTGGAACACGTTGCTTTGCAAATTTTGAACAACGACGAAGCACGCCGTGCCGTTCACGAACGCTACAAGTGGGTGTTTGTGGACGAGTACCAGGACACAAACCCCATTCAGGAAGCAATTGTGCAAAAAATTGCAACACGGGGTAGGCTTTTTATGGTGGGCGACGTCAAACAAAGCATCTACGGCTTCCGTGGTTGCGACCCCACAATTTTTGTAAAAAAGAAAAAACAAATTCAAAGTGGCGCACTATGTGGCGAGGTGCACACTCTTGGCCAAAACTTCCGAAGCAACAAGGGCATTTTGCACTTTGTAAACTGCGTTTTTTCGCAGTTGATGACGGAAGACTTTGGCGATATCGACTACAAAACCGATGGCAAATTTACCTTCGGCACCGAGCAACAAGCAATGCTTTTTGAACACACGGGTGCCCCTGTTGTGACGTTGGAACTGCTTGTTGACGACAGCGACAAGCAAGTTGAATCAAGCAAGAAAAAAGGCAAAAACGGCCAAACGGACGAACAACAACTTGCCGAAAGCGAACAAAGCCAAAAGCTGGAAATCTACAACCCCACGGCTGTGGAAAACTACGACCAAAAGCCAACGCAAGGCAAACTTGTGCTAAAAGCCATTCGCCAACACCTTGGCAAAATCAACCCCAAAACGGGCGAACGCATTTCCTACGGCGACATTGTGGTGCTAACTCGCAGTATGACGGACAAGGCGTCGCAAATCTACAAGGAACTTGTGGAAAACAACGTACCCGTGTGCGCAAATTTCAAGGCGGAAGCCTACTTGAACAAGGAAGTGAGGGAACTTGTAAACCTGCTTCGAGTGGTAGACAACCCCTACAACGACATTTTTGTGGCATCCTGTTGCCTTTCGCCTTTTGGCAAAATGAGCGAGCAAGAACTTGCCGAAGTGCGCATTTTGTCCGACAAACACAAAACTGCCTTTGTGGAAAGTTTGCAACACTACCAACAACACGGCAAAAACCAAGCGCTTCAACAAAAAATTGCCGACTTTTTGCAATTGGTAGAGGACGTGCGTTTTGTTTCTCGCAGTTCCACGGTGGACGTGGTTTTGCTGTACGTTTTGCAACGCACCAACTTCCATTTGTTTGTGCAAGCATTTCCAAACGGTGGCATGCGTGTCAATAAAATGTACACTTTTATCGACAGTTTGAAGGGCAACAACTTTGCGCAAAGCGTAGACAAATTCATTGCCTTTTTGGACGACAGCCAAGGGGAAAAGAAAGCCGACGTTGTGTTTGGTGGCGATGCCGTTCGCATGATGACCATGCATGCATCCAAGGGTTTGGAATTTCCCGTGGTGATTTTGCCTTGTTTGGAAACGGAGTTCCGTGACGACCACGATGCCGTTTTGCTTGACACGGAATTGGGCGTTTCCATGAAGCACTACGACTTCGACCAAATGCTCAAGTGGGACACAGTTGGCAATTTCGCCGTTACACAAAGCATCAAAAACAAGCAAAAGCAGGAAGAATTGCGACTGTTGTACGTTGCAATGACTCGTGCCGAATGCAACTTGGTGCTTGTGGCAAAAACCACACCCCAAAACATTCAACAACTGCCCGAGCGTGCATCTGCTTGCAAGAGCCATCTCGATTGGATTTTGCACGCCCTTGCAAAACTGCAAGAACAAAAGGACGCAACCTTCCAACAACTTGTTCAACAAAAGTACTTTGCGCAAAGCAACAACGATTTTGTCCTTCCAAATTTGGATGGGGACGAATCGGCAAGCAAAGTCAAGCAAGAAACGGACGTAGACAAGGTAATGCAACAAATTGGCTACGTGTACCCATTCCAACAACAGCAAGAAATGCCTTCCAAGTTGGTAAGTTCAGCATTGGACAAACTGTACTTGGACATCCATCAGGAAGAACAGCAAGTTATTTTGCAAAACGACGAGCGTTCCACCGTTGGCAAAATCGACGACCCCGCAGCCGTTGGCACAGCCTACCACATTGTGTTGCAGTATGCGCCATTTGGTAGCAACGTGGAGCAAATTCAAAACGTCATCAACAGCCTTGTTGCCGATGGCCGTTTGCAGCAAAAGTTTGCCGACCAACTCAACACAAGCGTGCTGTTCAACGTGCTTAACAATGCCGAGTTGGGGCGACTGCTTGAGCAAGGCAAGGTGTACAGAGAGCAACAGTTCATGCTGTACTTGCCCTACAACCAAGTTGCCGATGGCGCTTTTACCGACAAAGTGATGGTGCAAGGCGTAATCGACTTGCTTGTGCTACTGCCAAACAAGGCAATCGTGGTGGACTACAAGCACTCGTCCAGCAACGAAGAACGCTTGCAAAAGAGTTACCAACGCCAACTTGCAAGCTACAAACTTGCAGTTGAACAAATTTGTGGCATTTCCGACGTTGAGTGCTACATCATGGCAATTGAACAAAACAAACTTGTTGCAATGAAGTAAAATTGGCACCCCGTGTGCCGAAAATCAACGCCAAAACACAAGGAAACATTGCGGAAAAATCCGTTTTGTTTCCTTTTTTTTTGTAAACGTGCGCTTGCATCAACCGTACTTGCGCCACAAAGCGCTAGAATAGCAAATGCGCAATGCAACAAAAAAAAGACGATTGCTTTGGAAAATGCGTTTCCCATACAAAACTGCCATTGCTTTTGCATGTTTGCCATGGAAACAAATTGTTGCAGAAACGTGTTGGCTTTGTCAATTTTGTTGCGCTTTTTTTCTCGTTTTTGTGTAAAAGTTTTTGCAACTGTCAACACTTTGCAAAAAACGGAGGTAACCATGAACTACATCTACCAATTCTTTTACTTTCTCAAAACCTACGACAACTTTGTAATGCCAATTTTGTTTTTGCTTGTTGTGGCGTTTGGGCTTGTCAACTGGCTTTGCAACCCCTATCGCAGGCAAAACAAAAAAATTGCAAAATGTACGGAAAAGTTGTTGCACCCCAACACTTGCAACGAGCAAAGTTTGCGCATTTTGCCCAAAGAATACCAACGCCAATGGCGTGCCTTCGTGCGTAGTGGCGCAAGCAAACCGTCGCAAACAATGGAGTTTGTTCCCTGCAAAAATCCTTTGAGATTTTTGTTGGTGATTGTGCTTGGCGGACTTCTTTCCGTGGGGTACGGGGTGCTGTTTTTTGAAGATTTCAGCAATACTTCCTACGCTTGGTTTGTGGCTGTGTTTGCCATTTCCCTTGCGCTTGTGTTGATTGTAAACGCACAAATCAACTACTTGAACAAAAAGCACGCCCAACAGCGTTTTGCAAAGTTTGTGCTTCAATTGAACAAAAGCGTGACGGGCGAAGAGTTTTCCTTGTCGGCAAAGCGCAAAGCTGTGGACCACGCAATTTCCGTTATTGAGCGCAACAAAAGTTGTGCCGAAAAGCAACAAATTGTGCAAAGCGTGGCAGACGTGTTGCGAGAAAAGGGCTTGAACGGCGTGCGCACGGCAGATGAACAGCGTCGCATCAATTTGGCAATCAACAACTTGCTTCAAACCTACGCAAGACAAAGCAAGTAGAAAATTTTGTTCAAAACATTGAAAAGCACGTTTTGTTGTGGTATAATGTTGTTGGTAGCATTTGCAACAACCAAGTAACGTGGCGTTTTGTCATTGCAATGGGTTGCATTTTTGCAAAAACTACCCAACACGTGGTGCAAAAACACGCAAATTTCACAACAAACGGGCAAAACAATGAACACAAGCGTAGACCTTCAAACAAAACTGAAAAACCTGCCGGATGAGCCGGGCGTGTACATCATGTACGATGCCGACGGCAACATTTTGTATGTCGGCAAGGCAAAAGTGCTAAAAAACCGTGTGCGCCAGTACTTCCACGCATCCACCAACAAAACGGAAAAGGTGCTTGCAATGCTCAGCCACGTTGCCGATTTCAAGTACATCATCACGGCAAGCGAAGCCGATGCATTGAGCCTTGAAAACACGCTCATCAAAAAGCACACCCCGCCCTACAACATTTTGCTGAAGGACGACAAGCAGTACCCCTACATCAAAGTGGATTTGAAGGCGGATTTCCCCAAGTTTGTGTCCACTCGCAAACTTGCCAAGGACAAATTCAAGTACTTTGGCCCCATCACGCAAGGTGGCGCACGTGCCTTTTTGGACATTTTGGGCACGGCTTTTCCAACCATCACTTGCAACCACAATTTTGCAAAACTTCCCAAAAATTTCCGACCTTGTTTGAACTACCACATTGGCAAATGCCCAGCCCCGTGTGTGGGAAAAATTTCCAAAGCCGACTACAAAAAGATTGTTGACCGTGCTGTTGCCTTTTTGCAAGGGGACGACAGCATCGTCAAGCAAGTGCTCACACAAAAAATGCTTGATGCCAGCGAAAAAATGCTGTACGAACAGGCGCTCACCTACAAGCGCTACTTGGAATTGATTGACAAAATTTCCCAACAACGCATTGTGGTGCTAAACAAACTTGTCAACTACGACGTGTTTGCTGTGGCAAGCAACGGCAAAAACACCGTTGTCAACCACACCATGATTCGTGGCGGAAAAGTTGTGCTTTCGGAAAACATGGCTGTTAGCGATGCCGGCATCAGCGAGCAACAAACACTTGCAAGTTTTTTGTTGGAGTACTGCCAAATGGTGCAACTTTGTGGCGAAATCTACACAAACGTTCCATTGCCGGATGCAACCGACCTTTCGCAAATTCTCACAGCGCACCGTGGCGAAAAAACAACTGTTTTCCATCCACAACGTGGTGACAAACGCCGTCTTGCCGACATGGCGTATCGCAATGCTGTGGAATTTTTGACCAAGAGCCAAAGCGCAATCGACAAGCAATTCGAAAGCACGCAAGGCGCAGTTTTGCAACTAAAGCAAATGCTCGACCTTGCAATTTTGCCCACACGCATCGAGTGTTTCGACATTTCCAACATTTCCGGTGTGGACAAGGTTGCCAGCATGACGGTGTTCACAAACGGACAAAAAGACACTTCGCAGTACAGGCGTTTTCGCATCAAAACTGTGGAAGGCGCCAACGACTTTGCCAGCATGAAGGAAGTGCTTGTGCGCAGGTTTTTGCGCATGCAAACGGACGAGGATTTTGGCAAAAAGCCGGATCTCATCGTTGTGGATGGTGGCCTTGGGCAACTTTCCTACGCAAAGCAAGCAATGGACGAATGTGGTGTGGACGTGCAAATCGTTTCCCTTGCCGAAAGGGAAGAACTTGTGTACACACTCAGGAACAACCAACCAATTTTCCTTCCACGCAACAGCTACGCATTGCATTTGCTCACCAACATTCGTGACGAGGCGCACCGTTTTGCCATCACCTATTTCCGCAAACTTCACGGCAAAAATGCCATCAAGTCGGTTTTGCAGGAAGTGGATGGCATTGGCGAAAAACGTCGCATTGCGCTTCACCGACATTTCAAAACAATGGACAACTTGCAACAAGCAACTGTGGAACAAATTGCGCAAGTGCCCACAATGACCAAAACTTCTGCGCAAAAACTGTTCAACTACTTGCACGGATTGGACTAGACGACAACAAAACTCTACTTCAAAAAAAAACAAAAAGCAAGCGCTATTTCGCACTTGCTTTTTTTTTACACAATGAACTATTTTATTTTTTTCGCTCTTGTTTTGTTGGGACAACGTCTGCTACCACTAAAAAATCCGTTTGCAATGCAATTTCGCAACACGCATCGCCATTTTTGTACACGTGAGCAGTCTTTTGCGTTTTTTTTTGCAAACTACCCTCCAATTGCACGCTTGTCGTGTTCCCCTTTGAACTGTTTGTCTTTTGCGCAGGTTGCATTATTTTACAAAAACTACAATTTTCCACACACGCCTGCGTGGTTTTTGCCTTCTTCTTGCTCACTAGTAAGCAATAATGGCTATTTTCTCGCAACAAGGTGAAATTTCAAACAAAATTTCAACACACGTAAGTTTTTTTTTAACAACAATCTTTTTGCAAATTCCACTTCCATCAATGCCAAAATGCACGTTTCCAGCAATGCATTTTCACAACACGTATCGCCATTTTTGCATTCATATTGGCTTTTAACTACTACTACTACTACTACTACTTTTTACTAAACACATTTTGCGCAACACGCACAAACACGAACTACTACTTGTCATTCAACGTCAAATCTTGCCAAACGTTCCAAGTTTTTCCACAAAATCGCACCCCTGTGTGCAAAAACCGTGCCGTACGTGGTGTAAAAAAAAGAACACTTCGGTTGTTTACCGAAATGTTCTTGGGTGGTTGTTGTTTAGCCAATTTGTTTTACCGGCAAAATGAAGTACAGCACTTCGTCGCTTCCGTTGATGGTGATCACGCAACTGTTGTGCAATGCAAATTCCATCTTGATGGTTTCCGCATCAATAACTTTCAAGCAGTCGTTGATGTACTTTGCGTTGTAGGCGCATCTCACATCCTTGCCTCTCAACGAAACCGTCACGTTTTCTTTGATGGTACCGTATTGGCTGGTGGAAGAAATGTTCATGCAGTATTCTTCAATGTCCAACAAAACAAGGTTGTTTTTGTCGCCACGGCTCATGATGGACGCTGTGTTCAAGGATTTTTCAAAGTTTTCCTTGTTTACAACAAGCGTGGAAACAAATTCCTTGGGGATGATGTTGTCGTACTTGATGTACTGGCCGTTGATGAGCAAGCGTGTCATCAGCCTTGTGTTTTCCAAGCTAACCATCAAGTAGCTTTTGTCAATGTGCACTTTGATTACGTTTTCGCTGTCGCCAAGCAACTTTGCAAGTTCGTTCAAACTACGGCTGGGAACTGTTGCCGTGATGCGTGGCGTTTTTTCTTCCAAAGCCTTTTTGCTCATTGCAAAACGGTAGCCGTCGGTTGCAACTGCTGTCAACGTGTAGTTTTCCGCTTCGAAGTTTACGCCCTTCAACATTGGTCTGGTGTCGTCGGTTGCAACTGCAAAAATAACGTTGTTGATTATTTCCTTCAAGCTGGATTCTTGCACGGCAAAGTAGTTGGGGCCACCAATTTCTTCCATTTCGGGGTAGTCGTCCAAATCCAACGTTGCAATGTTGCATTCGCTTCCGCTTGTGCAAATTTCAAGGCGGTTTTCGTCCGTCATTTCAAGGGAAATGTCCGTTTCGTTTGCAATACTACGGATGTAGTCGCAAAAAACACGGCCGGGCACCAAAAACGCACCGCTAACAATAACGTTGGCGTCGATGGTCTTTTCAATTGCAAGGTCTTTGTCGGTGGCAAACAACGTCATCTTGTCGTTTTCCGCAGTAACCTTTATGCATTCCAACACAGGCGAAACGTCTCTACTGGGCAATGCCTTGGAAACTTTTGCAATTGCTTCGTTCAAATCCAATCCATTAACAATAATCTTCATGTCGCTCTCCTTTGCTTGCACAACACAAACAAGTAAATTCTTTCTTCAGGTAGTAGTAATGTTAGGCTTTGTGAAATTGTGGACAACTGCCTCTCACGCACCGCAAACCCCACATATAGGCAATTTTGCACGGCAAAGCACCCAAATGTTGTGGTATGTTGCGCATAGGTGTTGTGAACAACTGCTGTGGATAACCTTGAAAAGGTGTTGAAAGTTTGTGAACAACTTTGTGGGCAACGCAAAACCGCCCTTGCCCAAGCGCCAAAAAACACAAAAATCCACGGCAAACCCACGCCCAAAAAGTTGTAGTTTTCTCGTACTTATATTATACCACAAACAGCATAAAATAGCAATAACTACACCTATGTTTCCCATGTAAAGTTGCAATTTTTTGCGCTCAAACAATGTTCTTTGGGCTCGATTGCGCACCTTGCGCTCAAAAAGCACGCAAAAATGCAACACTTTTGTTTCAAAACCGAAAATATTTTGCAAAAATTGTTGAAATACTGTGGTTTTTGTGGTAGAATAGGAAAGTATAAACGGCAAAGGAAAAGGATTGTGCATTTTTTCCTTTTCAGTTGCCCGGAGGAGGACAAAAATGAGCGTTCTAATTTGCGATGCCGATGGCGAACTTTGGTACACCAGACAGGAAGAATTGAACCTAGACTACATTTCCATGCCCTATTCCTACGGCGGGGAAGAGTACTACTACGACCTTGGCAAAAACACAGATTTCAAAAAGTTCTACGCAACCGTTCGTGCAGGCGAAGTGCCCAAAACAATGGCGTTGAACCCCGAAGAATACAAGGATATTTTGGAAAAGTATTTCAGCAAGGGAGAAGACGTGCTGTACGTAAGTTTTTCCCACGCAATGAGTGGCACTTTCAACCACCTGCAAACGGCGCTTTCCGCCTTGAAGGAAAAGTACCCCGAGCGCAAATGCACCGTGTTCAACACAAATTCCATTTCCCTTGGTGCAGGCATACAAATGGAGTACGCTGCCGAACTAAAAAACAAGGGCGCATCCGACGAGGAAATTTTGGCGTTTTTGCAAGATTTCACACATCGCATTGCAATGTACTTTGTTGTGGATGACCTGATGCACCTCAAGCGTGGTGGCAGGCTTTCCGGACTTGCAGCATTTGCCGGCACGTTGATGTCGCTAAAACCCATTCTCACCACCGACGAAAACGGTGGCCTTGGCGTAAAGGAAAAAGTTGTTGGCAAAAAGAAGGCAATGTCTGCTTTGGTAAACAAAGTTGTTGCCGACCTAACCGGCACGCAGTATCGTGTGTACGTTGCCGATGCCGATTGCCCAGAGGATGGCGACGCCATTGCCAAAGCCATTGCGGAAAAACGCCCCGATGCGCAAATTGTGCGCCAAACAATTGGCCCGGTTATTGGCTCTCACTGTGGCCCCGGCACAGTTGGTGTAATTTTCGTTGCCGACCAACGCCCCATCCCACTCAAACAGTAGTTCAAAACACAAAAAAAAACCAAGTCGGTTGCATTGCAACCGACTTTTTTAATAGTGAAAAAATAACCCCAAAATTTCGTGAGAATAAAAACGGCAAAAGTATTGACAAACGCAAATTCCATGTTACAATGAAATTAGGCAAGCCAATCTGTTGCCCAGTTTCCACAACAGATTTCACAAGGCAAACCGCTTGAAAAAAGTGGTTTGCTTTTCCATTTAGAAATGCATTTCTCTTTACATCCGCCTCTCAATTTTGTTGCAGGTCCTTTTTTGCGCCCAAAAACAAACAGCAGGGGGCGGAAAAACAACAAAACAATTTAACAAGGAGAAAGTAAATGACACAAACAAACAAAACAAGGGTTCTTTTGCAAGTGGACTACTTGACCAAAAAAGTTTTGGGGTTTCAACTTTACAGCGGAGACGGCAAAGGGGTTTCTTGCTATGTGGACGATCTGGACTTTTTGCAAAACGCCCACAAGCGTGGCGTTGACTTGTTTTGGGTAAACAAACATCTTGTTGAACGCCCAAAACAGCACGAAGACTTTTACGACAAAAAGTTTGCGCTAGAGCAAAAATTGCAAACCCTAAAAAAGCAAGAAAGAGCCTGCTATTTGCAGTACGTAAAACAAAACCATTGCAAACAGTCTCAACAACGCTTGGTAGAATGCACCGTGCAAAAGCAACAAACCATTTTGCAGTTGCAAAAATTGGTAAAGCAAAGAAACAACCAAATACGCAACCATGTGTACGCAAAATTGCAAAAAACCAAGTTCAAACACTACGTGTCCATTTGTCTCATCATCAAGGACGACAACGAGTACTTGGAAGAATGGCTAAATTGGCACGTTGCGCAGGGCGTGGAACATTTTTACATCTACGACCATGGTAGCAAAACACCAGTTTCGGAGTTTATGCAAACTTTGCCCCAAAGCCTTCAACAAAAAGTAACCGTCCACAACTTTGGTGGCAAGCACGATTTTGCTCAGCACGATGCGTACAATCGCTGTTTGAAAAAGTACAAAACGGAAAGTCGTTGGATTGGCTTTGTCGATTCGGACGAAATGGTGCGTGTGAAAGACGGTCGCTCCCTTCCGGAGTTTTTGAAAGACTACCAAGATTTTGCAGGCGTGTTTCTTGGCTGGATAACCTACAATGCCAACGGGCAAGCAGTCAAGGGCAAGCAACCCGTGCGGGAAAGGTTCCCCAACCCGTCACCTTTCAACAATCAGGTTGGCGTTGGCAAAGTGTTTGTTCAGCCCTACTGCATGCAACAAATGCTAACACACAACGGCTACCCCGTGGACGGATTTTCCATTGTAGACGAGAACAAAGCCAAAGTAAAAGATGGCGAGGCGTGGCACCAAAATCTAACAACAAACATTGCTTGCATCGACCACTACTACACCAAATCTTACGAGGAGTGGGTAGAGAAAATAACCCGTGGTTCTTGCGACCCCTACTACACAAGAAAGTACTACGAGTTTTTCTTGTACAACCCCGAGCTCATCCACTGCAAGGCAAGTGTGGCGCCTGTGCAAAAGTACGAAGCTACCACACAAAAAACATCAAAAATATAGAATAAGGAGAAAATTTATGACAGATACAACACAACAATCGTACGTATTACACAAAACATACAACACAAACAACTCTTGGTTCGAATTTGCCAACTTCAAGAGAACAAACACGCCCGAACTAACAACGTATTGGGCGGAAAACAACGAGTACTCCGATATGGTTTTGCGCACAGCTTTTCACCCAAAATACCTAGATGAGTACAAATCCGTGTTGACAATCAAGAGATACAATCTACCTGGAGGCATTGTTCAAACAACGCTTGAACTAACGCCAAAGGCAAGCGGTACGGTACAAATCAACAACACCAGCTACAATGTTGTTGCCGACGAACCATTCTTGGTAGACATTCAAGATTTGATCAGCACTACATCCGGCGTTATCACTTTGGATGTTACAGGGTTTAGTTACAATGATGACCCTTTGCAATTGTACGCAACAGGAGATCACTCTCCAAAACTCAATGTTGCCTACGCATCTTCCACTCAACCTGCCGTTATTGGCGTGAGTCTAGGCACTCCGCCCACACGAACGGCATATCTCGATGGCGAACCGTTCAATAAAGAAGGGCTTTCGGCAAAAATTCACTTTGCCGACGGTGTATACAGGTTTGAAAGTGAAGATTTGGTATGCGTGCCGGAAATCTTGAGAAGTAGCGACAAAGCCGTAACCGTCATGTACGGAGAATATCCCTATGAACAGCCCGTTAGTGTTTCGGAAGACAACTACTATGCCGAAACATGCAAACCCGATGGGGAACATGGAGATAACCCCAAAGTTAACCTTGCAACGGGCAGATTGCTCTACACGTTGCCCGATGCGTCCATCGGCGCAAACAGCTACACAATTGACATTTTCCACGTGTATAGTTCTCAAATTCCACCCAGCTTCCAAGCAAAAATTGTTGGTATGCCAAACGGTTGGAAATTGAATGCGCATCAATTTGTAGAAAAGCAAGCGTCCGGTAGATACCTATACTTTGATGCAACAGGCTACGTGCATCAATTTGTCTTGTTCGACGCAGAACGTGGTCGCTACAACGACACGAATGGGCAAGGCCTTGTTCTCACAGTTGGCAACCATGGGTGCGAAATTGTCGACGAAGCCGGCAACAAGCTTCAGTTCGACACCGATGGCAAACTTGTGGCATCCATTTCTTGCCTTAATCCGCAAATCCGCAAGGTGTACGAGCACGATGAAAGTGGCAAACTTGTGCGCATCTACGATGCAAGATGCTTGAACCAAAGCACGCAGTCCTGTCGTGAAAGCATTGTTCTTTTATATGGTTCAAACGGTTTGCTTTCTGCCGTTTTTGCTTGCGAAAACGATGAACAAAAACGAGGCAAATTGTTTACGTATACCAATGGGATTCTGACAAAACAACTTCTTTTTGCCTACAACAAGTCGCCCGAAGAATTTATGCAATTTGCATACCTTCCCAAAACAAACGAAGATTCCAACGAGCAGTACTTGGAGCGTGTTCTTGAAGTCAAAAGTGGCAAGCAAATTGTTGTTGGCTACGATTCCGGCAAGAGGGTAAGCAACGTTTCCTGGGGCTACTACGATGAAAATTCGTACACCACACACCATTTGGAAAAGCAATCTTTTGCTTTTGCCTACAACAGCAACGGATCGGAAAGAGTACACAATGCAGTAGTGATAAACAACAAGGGTGTGAGCATGACGTATTTTGTCAATCGCAAGGGACAAATTGTAAGCACTTTCGAAGGAGCCAACGGTTCATTCAGAACCATGTCTAGAGAGTCTTCCAAGCGCATTGAATTGGAAGATAATGTCTCCTACACAACTATCAATGGTTTTGACTGTCGCAAAGTGTTTGGCAAAAGCTATGAGGTTCCAGTCCCCGAAGACTTTGAATTGGCAAGAGGCTTGGCAGAGAAGACTGTTCGTCACTTTGGCTGTGGTTTTTGGTTGAAACACGAAGAAAGCACCGACAGGCTCAAAGTCAAATTGCAGTACGCATTTGCAAAAAATGGTGTAGTGCAAAACACAATGGAGTCGGAGACTTTTGTTGATGGCTTTGCCTCTTCTTGTTGGCAAAAGGTTGTGCTTCCAATGGAAGCCCCTTCAAGGGACAAGGACAACGATTCTATCATCCTGCATTCGCTAAAAATCGTTTTGCAAAATGGGCAACAAGAAAAAGTCGGTGCATACTATATCAGTAGCATCACATTCGAGCCTTTTCCCCAAACAGAATTGTTTCTTTCGGGGGAACACCCATTGAAGTTCAAGGATTGTGGATTTGTCAAGCTTGCAGACTGCAACGGTTCTACAATAGCTGTTTTTGACAATTTTTCCACTGCCGATCTTTTCATGACTGAACAGGACGTGCTCAAAACCTTGTTCAATCAAAAGTTCAACACCTACAAAATTGGCATTGACGACTGTTTCGATGCTGTGTGCAACAGTGGTGCAAAAAGAATTGCAAACGTTCACAAATTGCACGTCTACAAAATTGCACAAGAGTGGAACGACATTCAAAGTCAATCGCCCATTTGCTCGCAAATGATTTCTGTAGACGACAAAACAATTACAACGCAAACCTACACTTTCTTTGACGGAAAAGACTACTGTGAAGCAGAAACCAAATGCGAAAGTTTCCCAGATGGCATCGGTAGTGACGAAAGTACTACAAGCACAATATTGCAACGTTCAAACAAGTACGGGCAACAGTTGTTTCAAATTGACGAGTACGGCAAGAAAACCTTGTACACCTACGACGAGATTGGCAACCTCACCAAGCAAGAAATCATTGGCGAAGATGGCAAGAAAATGTGCTTCGAGGCACAGTTCGACACCCACAAAGAGTACTTGTTGACAGATACCGACGGACAAGCGGAAACACAACACCAGTACGTCACTCCGGAAGCAATTGTTTCCTCTCAATCACTGTTTGGTGTGACACAGCAAGTAGATTTCGACAACTACATGCGCCATCCACAAAAAATTTCCATTTTCGAGTCGGCAACTCCGCAAAACAAACTGGAAAACACCTTTACCTACGCTAACGATGCTGTGGCAACCGTGACCAACGGCGTTGTCAAGTATGGAACGGCGTTCAACAAAGCAACGGACACAACAACCTACTCGCAGTTTGAAAGTCTAAACTCCACACTGCAAACAACTCTTCAAACCACGCAGTTGTTGCATAACACTGACGGTTCGGAAACACTCAAAACAACCTACACAAGGGGCACTTCCCAACAAGATGAGTTTTCAACAACTGTCAACAAGTACGGCAAAATTGTTTCTTGTGCAGATGCAAATGAGACTACCGCCATCTATACCTACCAAGACAGCAACTCTTGCCACGCCAACGACCTTGTGGCAGAAATTCAAGACAATCTCGAGCACACCAAAACACAATTTTTCTACAACGACGATGGCAGTTTGGCAAAATGGAGCAAAACCAACCTTGCCGACAATTCCGCAGTGTTGGACGTGCATCAAATTTTCCAAGGCGACACAAAGTACACCTTTGGCGAAAACGAAAAGTACTACTCTCACGTTGTCTACGACACTCAACACACCATGAATCCTCAAATTGTTTCCACGGGCATTTCCAGGGACAAAAACACCGACAACGATGACGACGTCAAGGAATTTGCGGAATTCCGTCGCAACTACATCTACGACTCCCTTGGAAGGTTGACAGCAAAACAAACACAAGGACCTGTTGAACAGTCGCACAGCAGGCAGTACTTGGCAGTAGACAACAAGGAAACTTCCCTTGTAAGCTCCGATGGCTACCATTTGTACAACAAAATCGTCATGCCTTCAAGCTACGTCGAGACCCAAGGAAACATTGTTCACAACTACACCTTCGATGCAAAGCAACAAATCACACAAATCGAAGCAAACTACAACTTCTTGCACACAAGCACCGTTATTGATGCCTACACGGGAACACACATCGACTACTACCCAACTTGCACAAAAGAACTAACACAACAATTCCAGTACGACACTTTTGGCAGAATTGTGCACGAAACACACAGCGGAATGGGCGTTAATAACACCTACACCTACGACACGTTTGGCAGGTTGAGTTCCGTTGCAAGCAATGGTTCAACAAGAACGTTTGCCTACAATTCTCTTGGCAGGTTGGAATCCGCCGGTAACACAACCTTTGTGTACGACATGTTTGGCAACCGTATCAGTAGCACAACCGACGGAATGTCAACAAATTTCACGTACGTTCGTGGAAATTTGCTTGCAGGTGTTGACAGCAACATTTTGTACGAGTATAATAAGGACGGAGCAAGATTCCAAAAGACGGTAGATGGCGTTGTAACAAAGTACTTCCTTGACGGTCACCGAATCATGGGCGAAAACCGTGGAACGAACACCATTCGCTACTTCTACGACATTGATGGATTGTGTGGCATTCGCTACAACGGCCAAAACTACAACGTGGTAAGGGATGCCCTTGGCAACGTTGTTGCAATCATCAAGGACGCGCAAATCCTTGCTCGCTACGAGTACGATAGCCTTGGCAATTGCAAGGTGTACAACCTTGGCAATTCTACCATTGGCGACGTCAACCCATTCCGTTGGAAAGGCCACTACTTCGACACGGAAACCGGCTTCTACTACATCAACGGACGCTACTACGACCCACAAACAGCAAGCTTTTTGGATGCGGAATCTGTAAGCGCAGTATTTGCCGATTCGGACAACCCACTTGCATTGGATCGCAACGGCATTGCTTGCGTCAACACCTTTGCATTTGCCATCAACGCAACCAATGTTTTCACCCATTTGGAAATGTTTGCCGACATCAACTACGACATCAACGCAAACAAACCCTGGTGGGAAATTGCTTGGAACGCAGTTGTAAACTGGTTTGCAAAAACCATGCACGCCATCACCAAATGGTACGACAGTATTCCAAATTGGCTAAAATGGGTTGTTGGAATTGGAGTTTTAGCGGTACTAGCCATTGCCACAGTTGCTACAGGTGGGGCTTCAGGCGGTGTAGTTGGATTTATTCTGGCAGAAGCCCTAAAGGGAGCCGCAATCGGAGCAGTGTCAAGTGCGCTGAGTAACGGCATCATAGAAGGAATTAAATCTGCCAAAACCGAAGAAGGTTTCTGGTCTGGCTTTTTTGATGGAGCGGCAGATGGATTTATGTCTGGAGCAATCATAGGTGGAATCACAGGTGCCATTAGCGGTGGGGTTCAAGTTTCAAGGGCAGCATCTTGTTGGGATAAGGGAACCTTTTCATCTAAGTATAAATCTATGAAGCATCACTACAAAGAACAGGTTATTAAAAAAGGACTACAGAAAGGTAATTCTATCGTAAAATACACGAATGATGCAATAAGATTTGCTGACAATAATGGTTTAAATTTCGCACTAAATCCAAGTAGAAATGGATTGCAAAATTCATGGACTCTCCCAAGGGCATTTGGTAGCGGAATGAATGGATTATATACTGCTTCGGGGAAAATTATAACATTTCATTATTTCTATAAATGGTAGGCGCAACATGACATCATTAGAAAAAAATACAATAAAAAATTTTTTGGATTTATCTGTTCCATACGAATTTATGAATTCAACAGATAAGTTGCTGTTTAACGAGTTTTTAAAAGGAATATGCTACACCTTTGTTAAAAATTCTCGTATCGACGGTGATACTGTAAAAGAAATTGTTTCTCTCAAGAATGAACTTTACAGGGACATCGACCTTTCGGACAATGAAAATTTCATTTATTTTTGCTTTGTCAAGTTGATAATAGCAATTATGAAAAAATATTCCTAATCCCCTAACTATAAATTACAGGAACTTTTCAACCAAGAGTGTGTGGGGCAAGCCGTTTGGCTTGCCCTTTTTCCCTACATTTCGCCGCCCCGTGTGTGGAAAAACGGGCAATTTGGTACGACAAACTTGGTAGACTAATTCGAGAAAACAACCCCACTACAGGTATTGACAAAACCGTTGTTTGGTGCTATGATATTAGTGGTAATATCTTGAGTCGTACCGAGTATGACTATACCACAGGCGACCTGACAGACGTTGCTCCAACAGCAACATTTGCCTACACGTATGGCTCAAATTGGAAAGATCGGATGGACATTGAGAGTTATAGAACGAAGGAGAATATAAATGCTTACGCTTGCTGAAAAATTTGCAGTTGAAAGATTTCAACAACTAAGAATACCTGCGATTTACAAGCTAGATGATACCGACAATCTATTGTATGCAGAACATGTCGATTTTGATTTGTGCGAGATGCTGTTGCGAGGCAAAAAAGTTTCAAAAGAGTACGTGCAAGAAGAAATCAAAGAATTCTCGGTATTTTTGGAGCAAAGTACAATACTAGACTTTGATGATTATGAAAAAGAATATTTCAAGTTACTAGTTGAAGTGGTCAAGATTTTTATCACTCATAATTTGTAAACCACTTTTTACGGCGGAAGAATTTTCTTCCGCTGTTTTTTTACGAAATGTCTTGCAAAAGTATTGTGTTGTTCTTGCAAAAGATATATATTTTGCGTAAGAATTTTTGATGTACAGGAGGACTACAATGAAACATCAACTTACACAACAACATTTGCAAGAATTTGCCGACTATTTGAAAAATTGCGAAAAACAACCACAAACCATCAGCAAGTACGTGCGAGATTGCACAATGCTTTTGCAATACTTGGGGGAAAAAGCGCTAGACAAAATTGCGCTGTTGGAGTACCGAGACCATCTCAAAACGCAAAACTACAAGGTTGCCAGCATCAACGCTTCCGTTTCGTCCATCAACACCCTTGTGGATTTTTTGGGGTGGGGCGAGTGCCGAATTAAACGGCTTACCGTGCAAAGCAAAAACTACAACAACCAGGAAGAATTGCTCACAAGGGACGAGTACATTCGGTTGCTTCGTGCAGCAAAAGGCAGGCCCCGTATGCTACTTATGCTACAAACAATTTGTTCCACGGGCATTCGTGTGTCGGAGTTGCAGTACTTCACGTTGCAAAGTGCGTTCTCGGGCAAAGTGGTGGTGACAAACAAAAACAAAACACGCACAATTTTGCTTCCCGATGCTCTCAGAAAAAGGCTGTACAACTACTGCAAGCAAAACAAAATTTACGGCAACGTGTTTGTTTCTCGGTACGGTAAGCCTTTGGACAGGTGCAACATTTGGCGTGGCATGAAGGGGCTTGCAAAGCGTGCCAAGGTCAACCCCGTCAAGGTGTACCCACACAATTTGCGCAAGTTGTTTGCCCGAAGCTACTACGCCATCGACAGGGACATTGCCACCCTTGCCGACATTCTTGGCCACAGCAACATCAACACAACACGCATCTACATTCGCAACACCGACAGGGAGCATTTGCGCAAAATAAACAAAATGAAGTTGGTGATGAAAAGCAAAGATTTGTAGGCTAGGCAAACAGCGTTATTGCCGACAGGGCAAAGGGCACAACAAGGTACACGGCAAACGCCATCCAGCCCTTTTTGGCAAGGGAATTTTTGACCAAGTTTAGCGCAACAAACCCACTTGCAAAGGACACAACAACGCCCACCACAATGCAGTACCAAGGCACAATTCCGCTACCCGTGGTTGCCATTTCCCAACTTTCCACCACAACGCTTGCCAAAATGACGGGGATGGAAAGCAAAAAGGAAAAGTCGGCGCTTTGCCCCTTGTCCAGCCCAAACAGGCGCATGGTGCAAATGGTGCTTCCACTGCGGGAAAGCCCGGGGAACACGGCAATGCCCTGCACAATTCCCGTTGCAACAATGGCAAGCCAACTGCAATTTTCCACACCCGTGGTGCCTTTGTTGAAGTTTTCGGCAAGCACAATCAGCACAATTGTTGTGGCAAAACCAATGGGAAGTAGCCCAACAAGCACGTGTTCCGGCACAAACAACTTCACAACAAGCGCAATGGCAAAGGTGGGCACGCTTGCAACAAGCAACCGCCCAAGCAGTTTGTTGGAAAACGGCCTTTTCAACAGCCTTGCAATTGTGCTTCGGTACACAACCAGCACAGCCAACAGCGTGCCGAAGTGCAACACCACGTCAAAAAACAGGTTGGACGGAACGTTCCACAATTTTTGCGCCAAAACAAGGTGTCCGCTACTGGAAACAGGCAAAAATTCCGTCAAACCTTGCAACAAAGCCAAAAATATGCTGTGCAGAAGTGTCATAGAGCCCCTTTTTGCATTTACTTTTTTTTCACAATAGTGTAAAATATATATTATTGGTACTGTACCAACAACAATGGCAAATGCTTTTGGTACAAGTGTACGCAAATTTTGTAAATTTTAGACCGCAAAGGAGTTACAATATGAAACTTGGAGTTGTAGGTTTGCCAAACGTAGGCAAAAGCACACTTTTCAACGCAATCACACAGGCAGGTGCGGAAATTGCCAACTACCCATTTTGCACGATAGAGCCAAACGTGGGCGTGGTGGCTGTTCCGGACGAAAGGTTGGACAAACTTGCTGCTTTGTACAATAGCAAAAAAATTACGCCAACCTACTTGAAGTTTGTAGACATTGCCGGCCTTGTTAAGGGCGCAAGCCGTGGCGAAGGTTTGGGCAACAAATTTTTGTCGCACATCCGTGAAGTGGATGCCATCGTGCACGTTGTTCGTTGCTTTGTAGACAGCAACATCACCCACGTGGACGACACAATCAACCCCGTTGCCGACATGGAAACCATCAATTTGGAACTTATCCTTGCCGACATCGAAACGGTAAACAATCGCCTTGCCAAAGCCATCAACATGCAAAAAACAGGGGACAAAAAGTACAAGGCGGAAGCCGAACTGCTTGCCAAAGTGCTTGCTTGGTTGGAAAGCGAAAAACCTGCCCGCACGCTTTTGTTGGACGAGGACGAGCAAGCCATGATGGACGAAATGCTTTTGCTCACTTCCAAGCCTGTTATCTACGCAGCAAACATTGCCGAGGACGACCTTGGCGCACCCACCAACGACCTTGTGAAACAAGTTGAAGCAAAAGCCAAGTTGGAAAACGCCGAAACGCTTGTTATTTGCGCCAAAGTGGAAGAAGAACTTTCCAAACTGGACGCAGAAGAAAAGGAAATGTTTTTGGAAAGCTACGGCATTGCCGAAAGTGGCTTGAACCGTCTTGTTGCCAAGTGCTACAAATTGTTGCATTTGGTAAGCTACCTCACCGCCGGCGAAAAGGAAACTCGTGCTTGGACCATCAACGAAGGCACCAAGGCACCGCAAGCGGCAGGCAAAATCCACTCCGACTTCGAAAAGGGCTTCATCCGTGCGGAAATTGTGCCCTACGAAACAATGTTGGAAATGGGTGGCTACAACCAAGCCAAGGAACACGGCAAGGTGCGTAGCGAAGGCAAGGACTACGTCATCAAGGATGGCGACGTGGTGCTGTTCCGCTTCAACGTGTAGTGCGTGCAAAGGCTTTTTGCCAATTTGAAGAGTTTCAAGCAAGGTTTTGCCCTTGCAAAAGTAGTTGCGCAATGCAAAAAAAGCCACGGTTTTCTACACTGTGGCAAAGGAGAAAAACATGACGCAAAAATTCAAAAAGGTTTCCTTGGGGAACAAACTTGCCTTTGCCTGTGGCGACATTTTTGGCGGTGGCAGTTTCAACATCATCAACTTTTTGTTCGTGCCATTTTTGACGTTGGTTGTGGGCATACCCATGATCTACGTAACACCCATTTTGCTGTTTACCAAAATTTGGGATGGCTTGATTGACCCATTCATTGGAATGGTTACCGACGGCAAGCGCCCCGGCAAGTTTGGTAAGCGCAGGTACTTCATGCTTGTGGCAGCGCCACTTGTGTGGATTGGGCTTGTGATGCTGTTTTTCCCTTGGAACATGGTGACAAACAGCGTGTTTTGGAAGTGCGTTTTCGTGGTGCTGATGTACGTTTTGTACGCAACGGCGCAAAGTTTTGTGCTTATTCCCTACTACTCGCACGCAAGCGAAATGACGGGGGATTTTTCCGAACGCAACAAGGTCAACGCCGTGCGCCTTGCTTTCAGCATTATGTCGTCGCTTGTTTGCGTGGTTGTTCCGGGCATGATTGCAAGCCCCTCTATTTCCGCATCCAACAACGACAACGGCATGTGCTACCTTGTGATGGCAGGCATTTTCGGTGGTGTTTTCACCCTGTCAATTTTGGTGACGGCGCTGTTCAGCAAGGAACAAATCGTTACCCCTGCCGTGCAAAACAAGTTCAGTTTTGCCGAATTTGTTCGCCCACTAAAAGTAAAAACCTATCGCCAGTACCTTGGCATGCAAATGTGCGCAAGCATGGGCATGGCTGTGATGAGTAGCTACTTCTACACCTACTGCGATTTCTTCATTCGCAGGGACACAAACTTCCTTGCGCTAAGCACCGGTTCCGGCAGGGCATTTGCCGTTGCAACCATTGCCGCAGCAATGATGTTTGTTGCGCAAATCATCGCATTGCCCATCTACTTGCACATCATCAAAAAACGTGGCAAGCGCTTTGCCTACATTTTTGGCGCAACGCTGTGGATTGTTGTTGCGTTGGTGTTGTTCCTTATGCCGGCAGAACCAATTGGCTCGGCAGTTGTGGGAAGCAACGGACTTGTTGCCACCACACAGGGCGTTCCCGATTGGGCAATTGTTGTGTTTGGTTTGTCGCTTGGCATTGGCATTGGTGGAACGGTGTTTGTTCCACACAGCAGTTTTGGCGACGTGTGCGACGTTGGCGAGTTGCAATTTGGCAAGCGCACGGAAGGTGCGTTCTCCGGCCTCACAAACTTTCTCAACACAACTGCGCAAGCAATTGGCTTGTCTATTCCGTCGGCAATCATTGGCACGGCTGGCTACGTGGAAACCAAGTACGTTTCCTTGGAGCAGTACCAAGCCTACCTGGATGGCACAAGCGACATTGTTGCCGACCTTGGCTTGGCGCTTGGCGATTTCAAAGCCACCGTGTACGAAAACAGCGTGCAACTTGTGCCCATGCTTCAACACGACGGCGCACAGTTGGCAATTCGCATTGCATTCACGTTGCTTCCCATTGCCATCATGGTTGTTGGCATTGTGGTTGCCAGCAAGTACAAACTGACTGCAACTTTGCAACAACAAATTGTGCAAACCAACGCTTTGGACCACAACAGCGACCTGTACAAACAGCAACAACAAGACTTGCTTGGCAAGCTGTAAACAAACAAATTTTGCAAAAAAACGGTAGTAAATTTCGCTACCGTTTTTGTTTTACTTTTGTGCAATCTTTGCGCAAATTCGGCACAAAGGTATTGACAAATGCACACCGTGTAGTATAATGTAGTTGTAGCAAGCAATTGTTTGCAAATTGTGGCAAAATCGTGCGCTTGCAATTTGCAACTTTTGGGGAGGAATAGGCTATGAAAAAGTTTCTTTCAATATTTTTGGTCTTTGCAATGCTTCTCACAGCACTGTGTTTTGCAGGGTGCGAATATATCTTTGACAAAATCAGGGAAGACATCAACAAGAACAAGGTGAACGTTTGTTTGGATGGTGTATACTACAAGTTGTATTTGAACGTAAGCAAAGCTTGCGTCTATTCTTTGGACGACAAAAACGGCGAGCAAACAAAGTTTGTCATTCAACCCTACGTAGAGCACGAAGGTGTGCAGTACACTGTCACAGAGGTGGGAGAGTACAAATTTCAAGCAGTAGGCAGTCCGTACTTTTTGCTATCCACCCGTATGCAAGAAGTGTTCATTCCCGAAACGGTAGAGGTGATACATTTCGAGTGCCTTGAACTTTGCGATACGCTTCAAAAAGTAGACGTCCACCCAAACAACCCCAACTACGCAAGCCACGACGGCATTGTGTACACAAAAGACATGAAAACTCTACTTTTTGGCCCATTAAACAGGGGTGAATATAAAAAATACTACGTGTTGCCAAGCGGAGTAGATGAAATAACTGTAATTGGCAGTGTTTGGGGCGCAAAGCACATTTTTGTTCCAAGCAGTGTGAAAAAGGCAACTGGTTTTATAGAACGGGGTAGAGTGGTTTATTTTGAAAAAACAGAGTTGAGCCAAGACGAGCAAAGATATCTTGATTTTGCGGAAATACACTTGGGCTACACTTTGGAACAATTTCTTCAAGAAATGGCAGAACTGTACGGGGAGGAATAGGCTATGAAAAAGTTTCTTTCAATAGTTTTGGTGGCAACAATAGTGCTGTCTATTCTTACCGTGGGGAATGTTCTTGACATACGTGTGAAAAAGGATAATTTTTATTTCGACTTGAACATTGTAACCCAAACAGCCATTCTGAAAGGTGTTGAAGAAAGCAAACCTGTTGTTGAAATTCCCGGGCACGTGTTTCACTGGGGAATTGACTTCACGGTGACAACAATCCGCACCGACGAGGTTGGCATTTGGGATTCAAGGGAGTATGCGCAACTGTGCATGGAGAACATTCCATTGCTCAAAATTCCTTCCACAGTAGCATTTATCGAAAGGGATTCCGTGCGCAACTGTGTGGAAAATTTTGAAGTGAGTGAGCGCAATTTATTCTTTTCTCACTACGATGGAGTTTTGTACAACAAGGACTTGAGCAAGATGCTGTGCTACGGCAGGTTTCGCAGTAGCACAGTTTTGAACATTCCCAAGGAAACACGCCACAACCCAGTAGAAACACTACCGGTGAATGGTGGAGATTTGTGCTACGTTACGGAAATCATCGCTCATCCCGAAAGTCAGTATTTTTCAAGTGTAGATGGAGTTTTGTTTTCCAAGGATGGCTCAGAGTTGGTCAAGTACCCAACAAAGAAACAAGATTTGTACTACATTGTTCCAAGTACAGTACGCAAAATTACCCGTTATGCCATCCCAAAATTTGGAGAATTCTCCTATGTGTACATTCCTGCAACGGTTGTAGAAATTGATGAAACAATCAATTTTATTAGCCGTACAGTATATTGCGAAGTGCCGGAATTGCCGAAGGATTGGGCGTTTCATCAATCTGTTTCTACTATAGTATTCTTCGATGTTACAGAACAACGATTTTTAGATGAAATGAAAGAATTATATGGGGAGGAATAAGTTTATGAACAACAAAACAAAGTTTATGGTAGCAATAGTTTTGGCGTGTGTTTTTGCTTTGTCAACTTTGCCAATTGGTGCGATGGAGTAGATTACCTATATGGAAAGGGTAAAGAAAAAATCTTCGAGTAAAATTACGCTACATCAACTACCTGTTTTGACCAAGCTAGGAGCCTTGCTCTCGGCTACAGCAATAAAAATGTTTTAGATAATATATTTCAAAACAAAAGAAAACAAAAAAAGGCAACGCCAAAATGGTGTTGCCTTTTGTGTTTTTGGAAAAGTTACTTTGTTTGTGTGCCGTTGATGGGGCTGTTCAAAAATGCTTCAAGGGCACGTTGCATTGTTTCCACGTCCGTTGTGCCAACTGTTTCGCAAGCCGAGTGCATTGCAAGTTGGGCAAGGCCAATGTCGCAAGTGCGGATGCCAAGGGTGCGTGCTGTGGAAAGGCCAAGGGTGCTTCCGCAACGAAGGTCGCTTCGGTTGTACAAATCTTGGAAGGCAACGCCGTTGTCGGCAAAAATTTTCTTTGCCAACGCACCGGAAAGGCCGTCGGTGGAGTAGTTGACGTGGTGCTTGACAACAATGCCACAGTTGATTTTTGCTTGGAAGTTTGGTTCGGATTTTTCCGGATGGGCAGGGTGCACTGCGTGGCCGTTGTCTACCGACAGGCAAAAGCCGTTTTCGTAGGCACGGGTGCGGTTTTCTGGGCTTAAACCAAGCGCATTGCAAATGGCGTCGCACACTTGTTGAATGAACAAAGGCGTGCCTTGGCGTGTGCCACTGCCAATTTCTTCGTTGTCCAAGCAGGCAACAACGGCAATGTTTGTTGGTGCGCTGTTGGCAAGGGCAACCATGCTTGTGTAGGCGCTGGTAAGGTTGTCTAGCCTTGGCGAGCAAAGGTATTCGTTGTTTGCTCCGGCAAAAAATGCTTGCGTTGCAGGCACAACGTACAAGTCGGCATCCAGCACTTTTCCGCTTGCAAGGGTTTTGTGTAAGTCGCCCACTTCACCAACCAATGGCCAAGTGTCAACTTGTGGGTTTACGGCAAAACTGTCGTTTGCTGTGGGATTGTGGTGGATTGCCAAACTGGGAATAACCACGTTGTAGGAACTTTCAACAAGTTGCTCTTCAATGCCGTTTTCCGTTTCCACAACAACACGCCCTGCAACTTTCAAGGGGCGGTCGAAGTAGGTGTACATCAGCCCGCCACCGTATTTTTCGGTGTTGATGCGTTTTGCGCCGGCGCTTTGCACAACGCAGTTGCCCTTCACTTTGAAAGATGGGCTGTCGCTGTGGCTTTCGCAAATGTTGAAGATGCCTTGTTTGCCAACAACAAACGCCACCACGGAACTACCGTTTTTGCAAACGTAGTGCTTGCTTCCAACGGAAAGATTCCATTTTTCCCCAAGGGTAAGTGGCGAAAAGCCGTGTTGTTGCAACAACTTGCAAACGTTGTGCGTGGTGTGGTAGGCAGTGTAGCTTTGGTTGAGAAACGTGCGAAGTCCGTTCATGGTGCTCTCCTTGCAAACCGTTTTTTTTGCAAAACGGAAGATAATAAACAAAGTTTAGCACAAACGGCACTTTCCGTCAACAATTGCGCAAAAGTTGTTGGGCAAGAAAGGCAAAAACGCCTTGCAAAACACGTTGCAGGGCGCAAAAACCTATTTTTCTTGTGCCGAGATGGAAAATTCCACGGCAATTTGTTGCATTGGCAGGCAACACAAGTTGCTGTTGGTGCCAAATTTGCTTCGCAACAGTTCGTGCAAGCCAACAATGTCGAAGTTGTACTGCGTTTGCATTTGCCAAAAGTCGTTGGCAAGCGCTTGCGCCTCAAGTTGCACTTGGTCTAGCAACTCTTGCGGAATTTGCTTGTTGTTTTTCACAACGAAGGAGTTGTTTTGCCCAAAGTTGTCCGTTTGCGCAAGTTGCAGTTTCAGCGTGACGGAAAAGTGCGCCACACCGTTTTTGAACGTAACGGACAAGTCCTTTTGGTCGCTTCGCAACGCCACGTCGTTGCCGTTGTGTTGCACAACGAACATGTTGCCACTAACGTTGTTTTTGAGCAGGGAAAACCCCACCGTTTGGCTTTGGCTAAGCAAGCACACAAATTGGTGCTTGGCAAACACGGCAACCTTGTTGTACACAAAGTAGACTTGCGGTTTGCTTTGGTTGTTGCTACTTTGGTTGTTGGTGGAAACTGTTTCCACGTAGTTCAAAAAACCCGTTTGCAGTAGTTCACGTTGACTGCGTGCAAAGCTAAGCAAATTGGTGGTGGGGATGGCAATTTCCTTGGCTTGGCTTTGCATCATTGCCGAAAGGGACAGCGAAACGCTTCCGGACAGCGCCTCCACGCTTTCAAAAAGTTGCTTTGCCGTGCCTTTGCAACAGCACACGGTGGCAGTCTCCTTGAAACTGTCCGACTTGACAAAGAATTCCAGCAGTTGCCCCAAGTTTTGTTGTGCAACAAGTTGTTCGCCAAACACCAACAACACGCATTGCCCAAGGGATGCTTCCTTGCCTGTAAGTTGCGACGTATTTTGCACGGCTTGGGCAAGAGTTTTGCCCGTTGCCGACACAGTTTTGCTATACGTCCCCACCTGTTCCGAGCCATTGCCCGGGCTGATGACTTCGGCTGTGACTTCTATTTGGTCGTCCACAAGGTCAATGCCCAAGCCCACAATTATTGCCCTGTCGTGGATGTCTTTGCCCTTGAACCCCACGGAAACAAGCACAAGCAAGGTTGCAACAAGCAAAAACACACCAAGCCTTTTCAAACTGTTCACGGATTAGCCTCCTTTTTGTTGGCAATTGTTGCAAGCAACGGCATTGCAAACGGCAACACGTACAAAACAATTGCAAAGGGAATTGTGCACCACGTCACGAATTTTGCCACCACGTCCTCCGACGAAACAAACAGCGGAACAAGCAACGGCAATGCAATTGCAAGCACCACGGGTAGGCTTGTTTTGGAAAAATGCAATCCCAACACCTCTTGCACGCACCTGTAGGCGCAAAAGAAAAACACAACAACTTTCACAAGCACACTCATCAGCCAAACGGAAAGCGTCAGCCAATCCCACCGCCCGTTGGAGGAATCTGCAACGGAAAACAGGCTGATTTTGCTGATGGCAATTGCCGAGTTTTGCGCAAGACTGCCGAACAGGCACACAAAAATGACGTTGACAGCCACCACAAGCAATGCGCCCACGGCAAAAGTCGTCAACACGGGTGCAAAAAGTTTGTTGTTTTTGGGCTGGACGTGTTCCATCAAAAAGTACACAACAACGTAGTCGCCAAACCAAAAACTGCGAGAGAACGCCGACTTCGCAATGTTTTCCACCCCTGCTTCGCCAATGGGTAGCAATTGGGAAATTGGCACTTGCGTTGCCGGGAACACAAGTAGCGTCAACACGGAAAGAAACATCAGCGGAAACAGCAATTGGCTTGTGCGTGCAATGGCGTTGAAGCCAAGGCAAATGGCAACGTAGCACACAATGGCAACAAGCGCAACAAAAAGCGTCCAGTCGGTGCTGATGTCGAAGGTTGTTGCAAACATTTTGTAGGAGGAAACGCACAGCGTCAAAATACGACAAACAAACAGCGCAAAAAACAACGCCAACACCACAAATTTGCCAACCCGTGTCACGGTTTTTTGCAAAATTGTGCCAAAAGTTAGCCTGTGTTTCAAGTTGATTTTCACAGCCCACAGGCACAAGCACATGCAAATTGCATCGGCAACAAACAGGCACAGCACAACAATCCAACTGTCGTGCCCAACGTCCTTTGCTAACAGCGACGGCACTTGCAACAACTTTTCGCCGGAAAGCACCGTGAACACAAGCGTGGCAAGTTGCGTGCTGTCAATTTGGTTTTTGTTCATCAGCCCCTCCTTGTTTTGTTTGTGTTGGGAATGCTTCTTGGGCGAGTTTTCATCTTTTCCGTTGCAGTTTTTGCCACCCCGTCCTGCCTGTCTTGGGGAATATCCGGCGTGAACGGCGCAAGAAACGGCGTTTTATAGTTTTGCAAGGAAGCAAGGTACAACGTGATGACGGTGGTGCAAACAAGCACTCCCACAATGCCCGCAATGCCCCCAACAAAGGTGATTGCAAGTCGCAACAGCGAAAGCACAAGCGTGTTGTCCGGCATGGTGAACAGCCCGATGCCCGAAAGGGCGCCAATCATCACGGCAGGCGCACCAATCAGCCCGGCTTTGACGGCTGCGTCGCCAAGCACAATTGCCCCCACAAGGGAAAGGGAAATTCCCACAGCCGAGGGCATTCGTAAGTTGGCTTCCCGCAGGATGTCAAAAATTACCAAAACAAGTAGCATCTCCGTGAAGGGGGAAAAAGGTATTGTGTTGGTTGCGTTCAAGATGGTCACAAGAAATTTGAACGGAATGATTTGGTAGTTGTACATTTGCAAGCACACGTACAAACTTGGCAACAACACCGACATCAGCACGCTGACAAAGCGAAAAATTCTGTTGATTGTCGTCATGCTTGAGTTTTCGTAGTAGTCGCCCGGGCTTTGCAAGTCCTCAATGTACAAGTAGGGCACCGTCAGCACCATTGGCGAGCCGTCCACCACAATGGCAACACGCCCCTCCAACATTTTGCCCACGGCAACGTCGGGTTTTTCCGTGCTTCCCACACGGCGAAACAGTAGCGTTTTGTTGCCGTCCAAATATCTTGCCAAGTAACTGCTGTCCAACAGTCCGTCGATGCAAACGCTTTGAACTTGCAAAATGACTTTGTCTACAACGGATTTGTCGGCAACGTTTTCCAAGTAGCACACGCTCACAAGCGTGTTGGTAAACTTGCCCACGCACAAGTTGACAACCTTGAAATTTGGCGTTTTCAGCCGTTTTCGTAGCAAAGTTACGTTGTTTTTGGCGTCCTCCACAAAGCCTTCCCTTGGGCCACGCATCACCATGGACGTTGGTGGTTCTATCACAGCCCTGCCAAGCGCAATGCGAGTGTCCACAGCCACACAACCGTTGCCCTCTTGGTCGAAAACAAGCGTGTAGCCGTTGGAAAAATCCGACAACACTTCAAAAAAGTTGCACGGCGTTTTCGTGCCAACGGAAAGGGCAAGTTGTTGCTCAACGTCTTGGAGGGTTTTGGCGTTTTGTTGCATCAGCAACGGGTGCAAAACAAAGTCGCACACCTTTTGGTCGTTGCACATTGTTTCCAGTAGCACAACGGAAAACTGCTGTCCGCAACAAACGGTGCGAATTTTCACGTCGTCGCAGTTGTTGTAGTGTTGCAAAAGTTGTTGCAAAATACTTTGTGTCATGTTGCTTGTGTTGCCAAAAGTTTGGGCAAAATATACCTTGACTTGCAAATTTTCTTGCTTGCAAAAATGGCAGTTTGCAAGTCGTTTCAATGCAAAATTTGCCCAAGTGGCAAGCATTTGCAAAAAAAATGCAAAAAAGTTGTCAACAATGCCAATGCACCAAAACAAAATTGTTGACATTTTGCCACTTTTGTAGTACGATAGACACAACAAAAAAATCTACACTCATGGAGGGTTGAAAAAATGAAACACATCGTAACATTGGAAACTCGTAATCTTTGCGACAGCGCTAAAAACGGTGGTTGTGGCGAATGCCAAACTTCTTGCCAATCTGCTTGCAAAACAAGCTGTGGTATTGCAAACCAAAAATGCGAAAACGCCGATAAAGAAAGCAAATAACAAACCTGACGGAGTTGTCGCAAATGCGACAACTTCTTTTTTTGCAGAACATTCACAAAGGAACACAACATGATTCATCAGTACAAACTTGGTGGCCACAACATTGTTTTGGACGTGTGCAGTGGTTCGGTGCACGTGGTGGACGAAATTGCCTACGACGTAATTGAACTGTACCAAAGCGCAACCAAAGAGCAAATTGTTGCCAACCTTCACCAAAAATACCAACACACGGGCGTTTCCGCCGAGGAAATTGCCGAGTGCTACTGCCAAGTGCAACAACTGGAACAGCAAGGCAAACTTTTTGCCCCAGACACTTTCCGTTCCATTGCCGGCAAACTAAAAGCCAAGAGCGCAGGCGTTGTAAAGGCGCTTTGTTTGCACGTTGCGCACACTTGCAACCTCAACTGCGCCTACTGCTTTGCAAGCCAAGGCAAGTACAGTGGCGAGCGTGCCATCATGAGTTTGGAAGTAGGCAAGCGTGCATTGGATTTTCTTGTTGAGCACAGCGGAACACGCAAAAATTTGGAAGTGGACTTTTTCGGTGGCGAACCGTTGATGAACTGGCAAATGGTAAAGGACCTTGTTGCCTACGCTCGCAGTATCGAAAAGCAACACGGCAAGCATTTTCGCTTCACGCTTACAACCAACGGCGTGCTTGTGGACGACGACGTCATTGAGTTTTCCAACAGGGAAATGGACAACGTGGTGCTGAGTTTGGACGGACGAAAGGAAATTCACGATCGCTACCGTGTGGACTACCTAGGCAATGGCAGTTGGGAAAAAATCGTGCCAAAATTCCAAAAGTTTGTACAAAAGCGTGGCGACAAAAGCTACTACATGCGTGGCACTTTCACACACGCCAACCCCGACTTTTTGCAAGACATTCGCACCATGTTGGATTTGGGATTTACCGAACTTTCCATGGAACCCGTGGTGTGTGGCAAGGACGACCCATCTCGCTTGACGGACGAAGACTTGCAAGTGGTGATGCAACAGTACGAGCAACTTGCCGAATTGATGATAGAGCGTGACAAGGCAGGCAAACCCTTCACCTTCTACCACTACATGATTGACCTGACGGGTGGCCCTTGCATCTACAAACGTGTGAGTGGCTGTGGCTCGGGAACGGAGTACATGGCCGTGACGCCTTGGGGAGATTTGTACCCCTGCCACCAATTTGTTGGCGACGAAAAGTTCCGTTTGGGGGACATTTGGAAGGGCGTGACCAACACGGAAATTGTTGAGCAATTTGCCGGTTGCAACGTCTACGCACACCCCGAATGCCACGATTGTTGGGCAAGATTATACTGCTCGGGTGGTTGCGCAGCCAACGCCTACCACGCAACAGGCAAAATCACAGGCATCTACCAAGACGGTTGCAAACTGTTCAAAAAGCGCATGGAATGCGCCATCATGGTGGCTGTGGACAAACTGACACGAGGTCAAAACTGATGGACACCCCAATTTGCAAATTTGTACACACGTATTGCAAAAACAACACCGTGCGCATGCACATGCCGGGGCACAAGGGTTGCAACTTTTTGGGTTGCGAACACCTTGACGTGACGGAAGTTTTTGGCGCCGACAGTTTGTACCAAGCAAACGGAGTCATTGCACAGTCAGAGCAAAACGCATCCAAACTGTTTGGTTGCAACACGTTCTACTCGGCGGAAGGCTCGTCGCTTGCAATTCGAAGCATGCTGTACCTTGTTTTGCTGTTTGCCAAAAGTTGTGGCAAGTCGCCAACGGTGCTTGCCTGCAGAAACGTGCACAAAAGTTTTTTGTCCGGCGTGGCATTGTTGGATTTGGACGTTGTTTGGCTTCCGCACAACGGCGCAAACTATCTCAGTTGCAACGTGGATGCAAATTTTTTGGACGGCTTTTTGCAAGCAATGGAAAACAAGCCCACGGCGCTGTACGTCACTTGCCCCAACTACCTTGGGGAAATGCAAAACGTGCAAAAACTGGCACACGTGTGCCACAAACACGGTGTTTTGTTGGCAGTAGACAACGCCCACGGCGCCTACCTTGCCTTTTTGCAAAACAACCAACACCCAATGGCTTTGGGCGCAGACGTGTGTTGCGATTCGGCGCACAAAACGCTTCCCGTGTTGACGGGTGGCGCCTACTTGCACGTTTCCCACAATGCGCCAAAAATTTTTGTTGAACAAGCACGCAACGCACTGTCGCTGTTTGGTTCAACAAGCCCATCCTACTTGATACTGCAATCCCTCGACCTTGCCAACAAACGCCTTGCCGAAGGCTACGCAAGTGAACTTCAACAGTTTGCATTGCAAGTGCAACAGGCAAAAAGCAAAATTTGCAGTTTTGGTTGGAAAGTGGTTGGGGAAGAACAACTAAAAATCACGCTTCAAACCAAGCAAAGTGGCTACACGGGTGTGGAAATTGCCAACGTTCTTCGCCAAAACAACGTTGAATGCGAGTTTTGCGACCAAGACTTCGTTGTGCTGATGCTTTCCCCACAAAACACCGCCAGCCAACTTCAATTGCTGGTTCAAGTGCTTCAAAACATCCCACAAAAACAGCCAATTTGCACAACGCCCCCACGGTTTTGCCAACCAATTGGCAAAACAAGCATTCGCCAAGCAATGCTTGGCAACAAGGTGGCTTTGCCAACAAGGCAATGTTTGGGCAAAATTTGCGCCGACGCCAACGTTGGTTGCCCACCTGCCGTGCCCATTGTGATGTGTGGCGAAGTCATCGACCAAAACGCCATCGACGCAATGCTGTACTACGGCATCGACGTTTGCCAAGTGCTTGCCTAGTGCAAAAGCACGAGCATTGGTCACAAGGGCTTCAAACTGCAAAGTTGGCAGTTTGTGCCAAATGGGCGCAAATCAACACACAAAATTTCAAAATTACATCCCACAAAAGTTGCAATTGCTGTTGCAAAAAGCGCACAAAAAGTGTATAATGGAGATACTATGCTAAAACTCAATCAAATTTGGAACAACATTTTGCTGGAAGTGGAATCTAAGGTGGCAACGCTTGCCTACGACTTGTACATCAACTCGCTTGAACCTGTTGGAATGTACAAGGACCGTTTGGTGCTTCTTGCCGGATCCAAAGCACTCAAAAACATTGTTGTCAACAACTACAAAGACGTGCTAAAAAAGGCAACTGCCAAGGTTTTCCCATCCATTATAGACATTGAAATCATCACGGAAGAGGACGTTCCGCACCTTGGTGCTGTGCAAAAGGAAGTTGACATCCCCGTTAGTAGCGCCTACGTTGCCGACGTGGAAGAAAAGGCTTGCTTTGTTGCGCAGTACACCTTCGACAACTTTGTTGTTGGCAAAAGTAACGAGTACGCCCACGCCGTGGCTCGTGCCGTTGCCGAAAATCCCGGCACAAAGTACAACCCCGTGTTTTTGTGGGGTGGCGTTGGTTTGGGCAAAACGCACTTGATGCACGCCATTGGCAACATGCTTCAACGCAACTTCCCCGAAAAGCGCATCATGTACGTAACTTGCGACCAGTTTGTCAACGAGTTTATCGAGTCGCTTCACAACAACACCGACCCCAACGCAATGAAACATTTCCGTGCAAAGTATCGCAAGTTGGACGTGTTGATGATGGACGACGTGCAGTTTTTGGCAAACAAGGAAGGCACGCAGGAAGAAATGTTCCACACCTTCAACGAACTGTACCTTGCGGACAAGCAAATCATCTTGAGTAGCGACCGTCCGCCCAAGGAAATCAAAATTGAAGAAAGGCTCAAAACTCGCTTTGCAACGGGCATCATTGCCGACATTCAACCCCCAAATTTGGAAACACGTATTGCCATTTTGCAAAAGAAATGCAACGCCAAGGGCTACAACATCAACTTCAACGTGCTAAGCCTCATTGCCGAACGCATCACAACCAACATCAGGGAAATGGAAGGCATGCTCAACCGCATCATCAGCTACTCCACACTTGTTGGTGGCGACCCCAACGACATGGGCGTTGTAAACGATGCGCTTCGAGACTACGCCTCTGCCGAAAAGGAAGTCATCACAATCGACCAAGTTGTTTCCGCCACTTGCGAGTACTTCCGCATCAAAAAGGAAGACCTCATTGGCAAAAAGAAGAACAAGGAAATTGTTGTGCCAAGGCACATTTGCGTGTACCTCATTTGCGACATTTTGGAAGGCACCCCGCTGGAAGCCATTGGCGAGTACTTTGGTGGCAGGGACCACACAACAATGATCCACGCAAGGGACAAAATCAGCGAAGCCATCAAAACCAACAGCACAACGGCATCGCAGGTAAAGGACATCAGGGACAAACTTTTCAACAGATAGTTTCAACAACTTTGTGGGCAAGGAAATTCCTTGCCCATTTTTTCAAAAAAAAGTTGCCGTTTGCTTTGTTCACCGTGCATTGCAAGGTGGGGCAAAATGGCAACGTTTGTGCAAAAACTTGCACCCGTGGTGCGCTTTTTGGGCGCAGTGGTGCAACAGGAGGCAACATGCAACACACAATTTCCAACCAAACTTTTGGGCAAGAACGTGCCTTGTACAACTTGCAAAATGCAACGGTGCAAAACTGCAGTTTTTGTGGGCAGGAAGATGGCGAATCGGCTTTGAAGGAATGCCGAAACATTGTTGTGCAACACAGCAACTTTCATCTGCGCTACCCATTGTGGCATTGCCACGGTGTGCAAATTTCCCATTGCACGCAAACGGAAACTTGCCGTGCGCCACTTTGGTACTGCTCGCAAGTGGACGTTCAACACAGCCAACTTCACGGCATCAAAGCCGTGCGAGAGTGCAACAACGTTGCCATTTCCAACAGTAGCATCCAAAGTGATGAATTTGGTTGGAAAACTTGCAATTTGCGCCTTGCCAACTGCACGGCAAGTGGCAAGTACTTTTTGTTTGGCGCCGAAGGCGTTGAACTTTGCAACGTGGAAATGAGTGGCAAGTATTCCTTCCAGTATGTAAAAAACGCAACCATCAGCCATTGCACCTTGGACACCAAGGATGCCCTGTGGCATGCGGAAAACGTGTTGGTGGAGCATTGCGTTGTCAAGGGCGAGTACCTTGCTTGGTACAGCAAGAACGTCACTTTCCACAATTGCACAATTGTTGGCACACAACCCCTTTGCTACTGCCAAAACCTCAAATTGGTGGATTGCATCATGGTGGATGCCCACCTTGCCTTCGAAAACAGCACCGTCCAAGCAACGGTAAACAGCCACATCCTTTCGGTAAAAAACCCCATTGGCGGAAGCATCGTTGCCCACAGCATTGGCGAAGTGATTGTGGACAACCCCATCTATCCATCCACTTGCAAAATTTCCACCAAGCAGTAGCGCATTGCGCCAAAACCTCCACCCCGTGGTGGCAAAAACTGCACGGCTTTGTGCGCAAACAAGCAAAGTTTTGCACACGTGGCGCAAATTTTCACATTGCAACAAAAAGGCGAGTTTTCTTTTGCAAACCCGCCTGTTTTTTGCCCTTTCCCGTGCCAAATTGCCCGTTTTTCCACACACGTGGTGGGGAAATAGGCAAAAAAAAGGGGCAAGCCTTTCGACTTGCCCTAAATTATAGCTTGCTACATTGTTAAACTTCAGCATCAAATCCCAAAACTCAATTTTCCTGAGAAATTTTTTCTTTGATGGTATATAACTCATCGGTGATTTCCTTTGTGTTAGAAAATAATTTGTATACAAACAAGATTTTTGTTCCGTCTTTCAAGGAAATAACGACGTATTGATTCCAATCATCAATATCCAAAAAAGCAATATCGGAAAATTTGATTCTTTTTGCTACAAAGGTTGTGCAGTAAGCCAAATTCTTGGAGGTTAGCCCCAGTTTTGTGACAATTTTGTCGTTTTCAAATTGCAAATAACAACTGAAAGACCAAATATACACGACACTTTCAACTGCTATGCACACCAGTAATAATATTGCTCCTATTTGTTTTTCCATTTCAATGCATAAAAAACAAACAAAGATGCTTGCCAGTATTAGTACTGGCATTAGAATCCACAATTTTACAGGTCTATATTTTTTCATTTCAGATTTTTCCACTTTCAATTGCATTCTGTTAGTTGTCCCCTTTCGCCCGGTTTAGAAATAACTCATCAAACACAACGATGCTTTGGTTATGTTCTTGTTTTGCTACTACTCTTTAGCATTTATTTCGGCGATGAGTTGGTTGGCTTTTTTACAAAACTCTTCCAATCGTTCTCGTTGCCTACTGTTATTATCAAAAAACAGTCTGAAACCCAGCGAGCCTGTAGACCAAGACCTCAATTTGTACACCTTGCCATTATTGCAAACTATATCAATGGTAAAACGGTTGGAGCGGAGTTCCTCTTTTGTACTTGTCACCGTCACCTCGATTTTTGCTAGTTCGTCAATATTTATTTTTCTTTTCGTAAAACCGGGGCTTTCTCTAACAATAAATGAATTAGAATCCATATCTAATCTTAGGTACGTTTTGAAGACCAAAAAGAAAATATATACATCAATTAGCAACGCTACTAGCAGCATCGACAATACACGAAATGTATATTCTTTTACCATCGTAAGTCCAAACAACGACAGCAAAGTCAATCCTATTGCAAAATACAGCACAATTGTTTTTTCAGCAACGGGCAACTGATATAATGTGATTCTATTCGAAGAGGAGTTTTTTAATTTCCCCATAGTAATGATCTCCTATTTCATTTAGAAAAGAAATTAGCAGTGCTTCCGCTTAGGTAGTTGGATTGCCTGCTTGGTCGTAGGCAATGGATTGACCATTGAAAGACACAAGTTGTCCTTTCCAATTTGAGCCATACGTGTAGGCAAAAGTAGCTGTTGGAGCAACGTTGGTCAAATCCCCTGTGGTATAGTCATACTCACTTCTACTAACAATGTTATCACTAATATCATAGCACCATGTTGTAGTTTTGTCAATACCTGTAGTGGGGTTGTTTTCTCGAATTAGTTTGCCAAGTTTGTCGTACACAAATTGCCCGGTTTTCCACACACGGGGTGGGGGAATGCAGATAAAAAGGGCAAGCCATTTGGCTTGCCCTTGGTTTTGATGAACAATCTAGTCGTTTTCATCAAGAATTATCTTCTTTAATCGTTTTTGTTTTTTTGACACAATGCATTGTTCGTCGTAGGTTGTTTCTGCCCCGCAATTAGGACAACAATAGATATATGTAACATAGCGATAAGAACTCATACCTATGGCCCAAACCTTTCCAGGCATTCTGTTAGAAAACCGATCATCACCTTTTTCAATAATTTCAGTATTTTTTTCTACTCTTAATCTTGTACCGCATTTTCCGCAATACATTTTTTTTGAATATCATACCAACATCTATGCTACTTTTATACCCTTGCCATCCCATCTTCGTTACCTCCAAATAATAGTAATACTAACCAGCTAGAATCTCCTACGAAATCTATGGCCGTGCAAGTTTGTGTCGAGTTTCATCATTGTTTTGTGGAGCGATTTTCTGTTGAACGCAAATTAACCCTGGTAGAGCCATGGCGGTTTTAGTTAAAGTCTTTGTGAAATATGTGGCAATCAGTGTGCTGTTGCGTGAAACTCCAACAAAGTCCACCCCTGCTAGCCGTATTGTACAGCATTGTGAGTTGTTTGTCAAGGGGCTGGGCAACAAAAAAAGCAAGCGTGGTGCGCTTGCTTTTGGTTTTGCTACTTTCTGCGTTTTTTGTCGCTACGGTACACGAAGTTCAAGGTTTTGCGTGGTGCGTTGGGCGAGTTGAGAACGTTGCTTTGCAGTTTTGGGCTGATAACAACGTGTCTGCCACTGCCGTTGCCTTGGCTTTCGGTAGAAACGTGCTTGCTGTTTTGCAATGCCGTGTGGATGATACGGCGTTCGTAGGGGTTCATTGGTTCGAGTTTTACCGGTTGGCCAGTGCGCTTTACCTTTTGTTCAAGGTTCAAAGCAAGGCGTTGAAGGGTTTTTTCTCGCTTTGCACGGTAGTTTTCCGTGTCGATAACCACACGTTTGAAACCGTCGTTTTTGCCGTTCAACAGCAAACTGCAAAGGTATTGCAAAGCATCCAACACTTCGCCACGGTAGCCAATTGCGCCGGAACTGTTTTCGCCGGCAATGTCCAAAAACAAAGTTTCTTTGTCGTCGTGGGAAGTGACAATGCAACCTGCAATGCCCATTTTTTCCAGCACGTTTTCCAAAAATTCTTCAATGCGTTCGGCTTCGGTAAGAATTTGTGTTAGTTGCACTTTGAACGGACGCAAAAAACCACCTTCTTGCAAAACTTCAATTTGCACTTTACTGCGGTCTAGCCCAAGTTGTTCCAAGCCCTTTTCCACAGCAACGTCCAAAGTTTTGCCTGTAGATTGAATTTGTTTCATTGTTTGTTACCTCATATAGCTTGCCTTGCCGGAGCCGTCTTTCAGTTCCATTTTGCGAAGGGAGTTTTCTGCCAACTTTTCCACAGGTGCACGAAGCGCCAACGTGGACAAAATGCTGATTGCGTAGTTGGCAACCATGTAGATGGCAAATGCGCCGGTGTACATAAATCCGAAAACTGCCATCATCAAAGGCATGGTGACAAGCATCATTTTGTTTTGCGTTTGTTGTTGAGTGTTGCTGGTGTCGCCTTGTCTCTTTTTGTTTTCCAACTTTTGGGAAATGAACATGGACAGGAAGGACAAACCTACCGAAAGCAATGGCAAAATCATCAAACCATTCCAACTGCCGTTTTGGCTACGGGTGGAAGTGGAAAGCACGGTTTCACGAATTGCATTGTAGGTGTTGCGACCGTTTGAGCCAAAGTTGTCCAAAGTTACCTTGGCGGTGAATTCTTCGTAGGTGGGCATGATGGGCGCCCAAGTGTCCGGTTGCCAAATGTTTTGTAGCCACAACCAACTTTCGTGATGGTTTTGGTAGTAGTTTGCAACGGCGTCCAAAGCCACTTGTTTGTAGGCTTCGGCTTTGTTGGCATCCAGTTTGTACATTTCTTCAACTGCGGAAATTTTTGCGTTGATTTCCACCTTGAAAGTGTCCACTTGTTGACCTTCGGCAGTTGTTGCTTGTTCAGCATCCAACAAACTTTGGTACTTTTGGTCGTAGATTTCTTGGTATTGTGCGCCAAGGGCATCGTCTGCCAAAAATTGTTGGTGGAAACTGTCGTAGTACTGTTGGGAAAGCGCCTTGAAGTCGTTCACGCTACTGTAGGTGGAGTAGTTTGTCAAACCACCGAACATGTAGAAGAAAACAACCATGGTGATGATCATTGGCAAGCACATTGTCAAGCCACCCATTTGGTACTTTTGGTACAATTTGTTTTTTTCCTGTTGGGCACGTTGGGTGTCTTTGCCAAAACGCTTGTCGATGTCTTCAATCAAGGGCTGAATTTTTTGTGTTTTCAAGGAAGTTTGCCTGCTGGTGTAGCGTTGCCAAAAATCCAACGGAAGCATGAACAGCTTCAAAAACACCGTGAACACAACAACAGTCCATCCGTAGTTGCCAATCCAGCTGTGCATCCAACGGATAAGGTTGCCAACAAGCCCAAGGTTTTCGTCCGAGTAGTCGAAAATGTTGGTGATTTGTTGCCTTGCACAACCGGTAAACAACACAAGGGATAGCGCCAGCATTGCAACCAGCGCAAGTGTTAGTTTTTGTTTAGATTTCATTTCGTCTCCTATACTTTTGCACAACTACACAAACCACTTGGCTTGGCCTTTGAGGTTTGTTGGAACAGGGTCAAATCCGCCCTTGCCCCAAGGCGCACAACGGCACAGCCTTTTGAGTGTGAGCCAACTGCCAACAAAAAAGCCGTGTTGTTGGTAGGCCTCCATGGAGTACACCGAGCAACTTGGCGTGTAGATGCACCGTTTGCCCCCTTTCCACTTGGAAAGCGTGGCTTTGTACAATCTGAGCAATGCAATGCAAATGTGTTTCATCACTTCACAAGACCTGCACGTGCAAACAATTTTTGCGTGCTTGTGGAAACTTCTTCAAAAGTGTAGGCATGGCCTTGCCTGCGTGGAATAAGCACAACGTTGTAGCCTTTTGCCACGTTGGGCATCATTGGGCCAACAACGGCTTTCATTTGCCTGCGAATTCGGTTGCGTTGCACGGCGTGGCCAAACTTTTTGCTAACGGAAAAGCCAACTTTGGTTTGAGCCACGTTACTTTTGCAAAACAGCAACACAAAATTTTTGTCTGCCACACTTTTGGAATGTTTGTAGACGTAGTTGTACTGAAAGTTTTTTTTGAGCCTATAGACAGACTTCAAGCTTGTTGTCCTCTACTATGCGGAGAGAGAGTGGCGACCCTTGTTTCTTCTTCTTGCCAAAACACGTCTTCCGCCGGTTGTCTTCATTCTTGCTCTGAAACCGTGAACTTTGCTTCTTTGTCTTTTCTTGGGTTGGTAGGTTCTTTTCATTTTCGTTTCTCCTTATTCGTAGCGCATTTTTGCGCTGTGATACTGTGATTTTGCTTGGAAAGTGCAAATTGGCACACACTTCCACGATAGCATTCACCCTATTTTAGCAAATACAACACACAAAGTCAAGTGTTTGCGTAGCAAAGAGCAATTTTTCGGGGCAATTTTCCTGCCGATTTTGCAAAGAAAAGTGCGACAAAAGGCATTTTTTTGCCAATTTTCTTCCTGTGGCAAGTTGACGTGGTTGTTCGTGCGGAAATTGTGATGCAAAAACGTGGCGCACAAAGGGGAATTTGCCAACTGCGGAAAGTTGACGTTGATGTTTTTCAAGGCTGTTGGCGCAAATGCAACCAAGTAGCCAAAACTTTGCCAACGTTGGTTGTGCAGGGCGGAATTGGTGGCAACGGTGGCGTGGGTGTTGTTTGGTGGTGGAATTGACAAAAAAAAGGAAATTTTGCGCCGAATGCAAAAAGTGCCGTCACAGGCAATGCAATTGTTGAAAACTTTTTGCTTTTGTGCTATAATGGCAGTACTATGATCAAACTTACTTCGCTGTTCTCCGGGAGCAAGGGGAATTGCACGCTTATTCAATGCCAACAAACCAACGTTTTGCTGGATCTTGGTGGCACGTGTCGCAGTGTTTTGCACAATTTGCAGGAAATGGAGTTGTCGCCAACGGACGTTTCGGCAATTGTGGTAACGCACGAACACTCCGACCACATCGGGGCGCTTTGCGCCTGGCAAAAAAAGTGGCAAACGCCTGTGTTTGCGCCAAAGTCAATTGCCAAGGTTGTTGCCGAGCGTTGCCTTTGCAACGTTTTGCCCATCGACGGCAGTTTTTGCGTGGGCGAACTTTTGGTGGAAACCTACGCTTGCAGTCACGACTCGGCATGTTGCTTTGGCTACAGGTTTTCGTGCGGTGGCGAGGCTGTTGCATCCGTTACCGACACAGGCTGTTTTGGGCAGGAATTGGTGGATTTTTTGTACCCCTGCCGAACAATTCAGTTGGAAAGCAACCACGACGAAAACATGGTTTTGCAAGGCCCGTACCCCGCAGTTTTGAAAAAACGCATACTGTCGGCAACGGGGCATTTGTCTAACGAGCAAGCAACGCAAGTGTTGCAAAAGCTTATTGGAAGCAACGTCAAGAACGTGGTGCTTGCCCACCTTTCCGAGCAAAACAACACGGCGGAATTGGCTTTCAACACAGCCATCAAAATGTACTCTCGCTACAATTTGGTGGAAGGGCACCACATCAACGTTTTTGTGGCGCAACAAAACAAAAGGAGCGTAACTATTGAATAACTACTTTACAAAAAAAGACGGGCAACTGCTGTTTGTTTTTGCTGTGGTTGCAAGCGTGCTGATGTCGCTGGTTGTCGGCTCGATGGACGTGTTTGTCAATGCCGAACCGGGAACGGTTGCCTACTGGACGGCGCAAATTGCCTACTCGCTGAGCATTGGCTTTGTGGCAATTGTGTACGCCCAAGTGACGCAAAAAAATCTTGTTGTTTGCGCAAAAATCAACCACGCCCCCAACGTTTTGCACGTTTTGTGCGTGTGTTTGGCAACGACTTTTCTTGTGTTCTTTTCCACTCCCGTCAACGCTTTGTTCGTGCAACTGTTGGAAAACTTGGGGCTTAACCGCCCGTCGGTGGACTTGCCTTTGCAATGGCCAATGTTGATTGTGGTTGTTGGAATTGTGGCACCCGTCACCGAAGAATTGCTGTTTCGTGGCGCAATGACAAGTGGGCTTGCCGACAGCAATCCGTGGCACGCCGTGTTACTTTCCGGGTTGACTTTTGCGTTGTTCCACATGAACCCTGCGCAACTTTTGCACCAGTTTGTGTTTGGATGCGTGCTTGCATTTGCAATGCTTCGCAGTGGAAGCGTGTGGGTGCCTGTGATTGGTCACATGTTCAACAATTTGCTTGCGCTGTTGTTGATGGCGCTCAACGTGGAAACTTGGATTGCACAAAACGTGCTGTTGTGCATTGTTGTTGGCGCAATTGGGGCAGGCGTGGTGCTGTTTTTGTACGCAAAGCACACCAATTGGAAGTGCCAAAGCACCAAAACAGAAGGGCAAGCAAACGTGTTTTTTGTGTTGGCAATGGTGTTTTGCGCCTTCATTGGCGCATTATCTCTTTTCGTGGGGTAGAAAATGAAAATTCGCATTGTAGCAGTTGGAAAAATCAAGGAAAATTTCTTTCGGGATGCGCTTGCCGAGTACACAAAGCGACTGTCGGCATTTGCCACAACGGAAATTGTGGAAGTTGCCGAATGTACTTTTTCCGGCACGCCCAACGCCAAGGAAATTGAAAAAATAATTGCAACGGAAGGCAAGGATATTCTTGCCAAGACGGAAGGTTGCCTTGTTGCATTGGATATCGACGGCAAAATGCTGTCCAGCACGGAACTTTCGCAAAAAATTGAAAACATCAAGCAAAGTTTTTCCACAATCACCTTTGTTATTGGTGGAAGCCACGGCTTGTGGCAGGAAGTAAAAAACCGTGCCAACTTGCGCTTGTCCTTTGGCAAAATAACTTTGCCACACCAATTGTGCCGAGTTGTGCTTGCCGAGCAAGTGTACCGTGCTTGTTGCATTGCCAACAACTTGCCCTACCACAAGTAGAAAAAATTGACTGATTTGAGCAAACTCTAGGGGACGTCCCCCAAAAAAGTTTGCTCTTTTTGTTTGCAAAACGTCAATTGTGTGGCAACGCATGGCGTAACTTTTGTCATTACGCACGGCAAAATTCACAACACGGGCGTGGGATTTAACAACAAACCACGCATTGGCAAAAAGATATTCGTGCTACTGCCTTGCAAATTTCCCATCAAAATTGCAACAAGCACCCGTGGGGCACGCCAGCATTGTTTTTTTGCACGTTGCAACATTCAACTCAAGTTGCAAACCGTCTTTTTGCTCCGTGGGGCTTGACAAATCCAAATAATGTGCTACAATAGGTATAATAGTGAAAGTTTGCGCATTTTTGGTGCGCACAAGCAAATTGGGCGCATTGCCCACTACATTATATTTTGGAACAACTATGGAAAAAATACTAACACCGCAAGCGTTGTGGAGTGATTTCAACCCCGACGCCGAACAACTTGAAATAAACGTTGTGGACACCTTCGAAACAGCCGACGTTATCGTGCGCAGGCTGTACTTCACAGGTCGCAACTTCCCAAGTGGCAACAAAACACGTGTTTTTGCAACGCTTTGCACCAAAAAAACGGGCGTTTCCAAGCGTGGCATGATTGTTGTGGACGACTACAAAAAGCCACTCAATTTGGATGAACTTGTGTACTGGACGAAGAAGGGATTTTCCACCATCGGCATCGACTACGCAGGCCGTTGCCAAACGGGTTTTTGCACAATCTACCCCAAGGAATTGACCTACTGCAATGCGTTGGATGCCAAGGACGTTTTCCACATTGAAGATTCGGCAAAAAACACCAAACTGTACCAGTACGCTTTGAACACAATGCGTGCCATTTCCGTGTTGAAGGAATTTGTTGCCACAACAACAATTTCCGTGCTTACCGTGGGCAAGGGCTCGCTTGTGGGCAACATCGTTTTGGGGCAGGACAAGCGTGTTACCAACGGCATTGTTGTGTTTGGCGACTTGTACCTCGACTACGCCTACGAAAGAAGTTTTTCCGTAGACAAAGTCAACAGCGAAGAACTCAAATCGCACCTTCTTTCCGACGAAAAGAAACAAATGTGGGTGGCAGGTTTGAGCCCACAAAGCAACGTTGTCAACATTTCCGTGCCCATCTACGCAATTTGCTCCGGCAACAGCCACTACGTCAGGGTGCAAGACACGTGCCACACCTTCACACGCATCGAAAACAAGCAAAGTCGCATTCTCATTTTGCCACGAGTGCTGGATTATCTTCCCGAAGAGTACTGCAAGTGCATTGTGCGTTGGTGCAAGGGCGAACAAGTCGAGAACGACATTGCCATTTCTTCCGACGACGGTGGCAACACAATCAAGGTAAAAACGGAAATTCCACAGGAAAAACTCTCGCTGTGGTATTGCCGTAACATTGGCGCAAACACCAACCATTGGGTGAGCGCAAAACTTTCGGCAGGGGACGGTTGCTACGTTGCAACGCCCAAGCACTTCCAAAAGAACGGCAGTTTGTCGGTGTTCGTCATGGCGGAAACGCCCGTTGCAATGTGCACACCCATTGTGGAAATTGCCGTGGAAAACGCACAAAAAGTTGGCATTGCCAACAGCATTTTGTACTCCAACGGCATGGAAGAACGCTTTGTCAGCGCTTTTCGTGACGCAAGCTGGCACGGAGATTTCGCACCCGTGGTGGCAAAAAAGGGCTACTTGGACATTGTTGGCGCACAAGGCACGCAATTCATCACTTTTGCCCTTCACGACAGTTGCTTGAAGTACACCAAACCCATCACAGCCACTTTCGACGTGTGTTGCGACACAAAGCAACAACTGCTGTTGACCGTTGTGTGCGGTTTTGGCACCGACAACGTTTCCTACCAACAGGCTGTGGACTTGGACGGCCTTGGCAAGTGGCAACGCATCACAGTTGACTTCACAAACTTCCGCAGGGTTTCCGACGGAAGGCTCATCCCCCCGGACAGCCAAGTTGACTTGCTTGGTTTCCATGCGCAAAGCAAATTTATCATCAACAACATTTTCTTGGTATGACAAAATTCAACGTAGGCGACAGCGTTTGCACACGCAAGCCACACGCATGTGGCAACAACAAGTGGACTGTGCTTCGTGTTGGCGCAGACTACAAAATTCAATGCGAAAAATGTGGGCACGTGGTCATGCTTTCCAGCGAAAAGTTTCGCAAGGCGGTGAAAGATGCAAACTGACGTTTCCACACAAAACACGCAACCCGTGGTGCAAAATTCCACAAATAAACGCATCAGCAAAGTCATCGACGTGTTGCTGACGTTGGTCATTGTGGCGCTTGTGTGCCAAGTTGTGTTGCGCTTGTTTTTCTTCACAAGGGTAAAAGTGGAGCAAAACTCCATGGAACCAACGTTGTTCAACGAACAAACGGTGTTCATCAACAAAACAAAACTGCCAACCCGTGGTGACGTCGTGGTGTTTTTCAAGGAGCCATCCAACAACAAGGTGCTGGACGGTTTCAACCCGGGGGTGCAAAAACTCATCAAGCGAGTTGTTGCAACGGAAGGGGATTGCGTTTGGGTGGAGCAACAATCAAACGGCAAGTACGCATTGTTTGTTGCCACTTCCACGGGCGAAATTTTGCAAGAAAACTACTACACGCACAACGGCAAGCCCTTGCAAGCCGATTTGCAAATGGCCCACAACTTGGGCTGTTTGGCGCAAACAAGCAAGGCGCACCCCTTTGTTGTGCCACAGGGCTGTTTCTTTGCCTTGGGCGACAACCGAGAAGTCAGCATGGACAGCCGTCATTGGGGCGCATTTCCTGTTGAGCAGGTGCTGGGCGTTGTCATCTAGCAAGGCTAAACTTGCACCCCGTGTTGTCGAAAACGCACGTATTCAAAGGCAGTCAAAGGAAATTTGACCAAAAAAACAAGGTGTGGAGTTTCCACACCTTTTGTTGTGTTTCTTTGCATTGCATACCCGTTTTCCATTTGACGTGGTGGTTTTTTCAACCACGTGGTGGCGTTTTGCTGTTTTTTTTGTTGGCAAAGAACACTTGTGTGTCGAGTTGTTTTGTGTTGCGCAAACAAATTTTTGCAAATGCGCTTTGTGTCTACGGCCCAATTTCGTTTGTTAAAAACAAATGCCGCAGCAAAAGTCACTTTGCTACCAAGTTTTGTGGCGTGTGTTTTCAACAACTTTGTGTTGTCGCAGGTGTCAATTTTGTCGTTTTTGTTGCATTGCCATTGCAACTTTGCACAACTAGGGCAATTTGCCGTCAAACAGGCAAAAAAGTCTACATTTCTTGCGCAAAAATTTCAAAATGCCTATTGACATTTGCGCAAAAGAATATTAAAATATTACTAGTAAAAATTTGGGCAAAGCACACCTTTGCTACATCTAATCACAGGAGAATGCAATGAACTACCTTTCTAAGTACGAATTTTGGCTCAAACACGCAACCGACAGTTCCGTTGTGGAAAGTTTGCAAGCAATGGCTGGAAACGACGGCGAAATCAAAAACGCCTTCTACAAGGATTTGGAATTTGGCACAGCAGGTTTGCGTGGCATCATGACTGCCGGCACAGACAGAATGAACGTGTACACGGTGTATCGTGCAACCGAAGGTTTGGCAAGGTACATGGAAGCGCACAAAATGACAACTTGCTCCATCACCTACGACTCTCGCTTGAACTCCCAATTGTTTGCCGAAGTTTCCGCGGCAACACTTGCACGCCACGGCATCAAGGTGTACATCACCGAAGAGTGCATGCCCACACCGTACCTTTCCTACATGGTGCGCAACTACCACACCGACACAGGCATCAACGTTACCGCAAGCCACAACCCACAAGAGTACAACGGCTACAAGGTGTACGACAGCTACGGTTGCCAACTTACCGACGACGCTGCAATGGAAGTTACAGGCTACATCAACGGAGTTGACCCATTTGGCGCAGAACTTCCCAAGTTTTCCGACTACGTTGGCGGTTTGATTGTCTACTCCGACAAGGAAATGGAAGAAAGCTACATCAACCGTGTTTTGCAAGAATCGCTAAACGATGCCAAGGGCTTGTCGGCTGTGTACACTCCTTTGAATGGCGCAGGCTACCGTGTTGTTCCGGAAGTGCTTCGTCGCATTGGCTTGGAAGACATGCAAATTGTTCCCGAACAAGCAATGCCTGACGGACGTTTCCCCACTTGCACCTACCCCAACCCCGAAAAGAAGGAAACAATGGCGCTTGCCGTTGCAATGGCAAAACAAAGCGGTGCCGACATTGTCATTGGCAACGACCCCGACTGCGACCGTCTTGGCGTGGCTGTTCGCACCAACGGCGACTATCGCATTTTGACAGGTAACGAAGTTGGCATTTTGCTGTGCGACTACGTTTTGTCTAAACTTTCCGAAACGGGCAAACTTCCAAAAGACCCCGTGCTTGTAAAAACCATTGTTACCACAATCATGGTGGATGCAATTGCCAAGCAGTACGGCGCCGAAGTGCGTGACGTTTTGACAGGCTTCAAGTACATTGGCAACGTCATTGCCGAATTGGAAGAAAAGGGCCAAGAACAACGCTACTTGTTCGGTTTTGAAGAAAGTTGTGGCTACCTCAAGGGAACGTACGTAAGAGACAAGGACGGCGTTGTTGCAAGCATGCTTGTTGCTCAATGCGCAAACTACCACAAACAAAAGGGCCAAACACTTGTTGACCGTTTGGAACAACTGTACGACAAACTTGGTTTGTACTTCCAACAAACCGTTAGCTACGCATTCGGTGGCGCCGACGGAGCAGAACGCAAGGCGCAATTGCTTGCAAATTTGCGTGCAAACCCCATCCAAAACCTTGGCGGAAGCAAGGTAGTTCGCAGTTGCGACTTCCTCACTCAAACGGAATTTGCCCTTCCCAAAGCCGACGTGCTTCGCTACAACAGCGAGGACGGAAGCCAACTTATCGTTCGTCCAAGTGGAACGGAACCTCTCATCAAGTGCTACATCACAGTTTGTGGCGACAAGTCTGTTATTGACAGCCGTTTCCAAGGCATCAAGCAACAAATGGACAAAATCTTTGGCTAGAATTTCTGCTACAAATCCCCTGCCGTTTGGCAGGGGTTTTTTTGTTGGAAGCAAAAACGCCGCCCCGTGGTGCAAAAACACGCAAATTTCAACAAAAAAAAACGCCTGCAAAGTGCGAGCATCGCATTTGACTGGTCAAGCGAATTATGGGCTATACCCAAACCCTTATACAAACAGAAAGAGCAAACACACAAGACGAAAATCTTGTATGTCTGCTCTTTTTTCTGTTAGTGATGTTTTTGCTAACGCAAAAGTGATGTTATGCTACGCATAGTGATGTTGCTCGCAAATGCTCGCAGTGATGTGATGTTTGCCCACTGTGCCGAAGGCACAACATCATTCACGCAGTGAGCATCACT